>DATKZH010000128.1:0-6715 GCA_035528065.1 Thermoguttaceae bacterium
CTCTTCCCGACGCTCACATCCTCCTACGTCGCGCCCACCCCCGTAAGCCCGGCAACCCACTGGTTGCCTGGAATGCTGGTCCCAGCCGGACGCTGTGAATGCTTACCAGGAGCGTCCGTTGTCGTCGCTGCGGTACACTCCCGCTGCTGGAGACCGAGACTCGTCGTCCGTGAGCCAGGCATGGATCGTGGTGAATAGCGTGGAGTGGCCGCCGTTGTCGACGAGGACCATGTCGTCCACCTCGGGGCGGGGGAGGTTCCCGGAGAGCGACGTCCACGTTGTGCCGGCCGTGTCGGAGACAAACAGCCCCCCTCGCCCGAAGATGCGAACGCGAGCGTGCCCCCGGCCTTTTCGGAATGGGCCGTTGGGGTCGACGATGATGTTGGTGTAGCTTCTCGCTTTGAGCGCGTCGTCGTCGACCGGTCCGCCCGGGCGGGCCAGTTCCTCCCACGTCGTGCCGTCGTCGAGGGTCTTCCAGACACGGCCACGGACCCACGATTGAACGCTTCGAGGCGCCCAGCCTTGCCCGATGTAGACAATGTCCGAATCGGTGGGGTCGATGCCGATGCACTGCACCATCATGGGCTGGCCGGTGATCGAGGCGGTCACGCGCTTCCACGTCAGGCCGCCGTCGATGGACTTGTGGGCGCCGAACTGCGAGCCGAGCCACGCAATCCGAGGCCGCTTGGGATCGAACGTTGCTCGCCACACGCCAAAGGAACATCCCGGTTGGCTCTCGCCTTCTTTCTGGCTACCCACGATCCGCCAACTCTTGCCGCTGTCGTCCGTGCGATAGGCGGCGCCCATGTCGGTGCCACCGAGCATGATCTTGGGATTGCCGGCGTGAAATCCGATGGCGAAGTTGGCGCCGCAGACGCCGGGCCCCAGGATGCGCCACTTCACTTGGCCGATGTCCAGCGATTGCTCCCGGCCCGTCGCGCCCGAGCTTGCCAAGAGCCAGAAAGCGAGAACAAAGGAGCCGAAAACCCGTGTCGGCGACATGTGGACACCTTTCTTCCGCGAGGGCCGTGTCCTCTCCAAAAACTCCACCCGTCACACGCGGACCGGCAGCGGCAAACCCACCAGGCAAGTCGATGCTTAGGCGTCGCGTCAAAATAAGTTGACGAATTTTGCCGACGGAGCGCGGGCGTCTGGCCCGCATTCTCGGTGGCGGGTGAGACATCGGCGCTCCAGAATATGCTCAAGTTATTGTGACGCGGCGCCTTACGATCGCGCAACTGGCCGACACGTGCAAAACGGACCTTGCCATAGGTCGCGCCACGACTTCCAAAGCGTCTCGACGTGATTCCCGCGCTCGGTCGTGTCAATCAACGGACGTCAGGCTGGAGTAGAACATCCAACGGCGCTCCCAGAATCGCTCGAGCTTGACGACCAGGATGTTCTTGCCGGGTTTCAGGCCGAGCGGGACGACGAACTCGTCCCGGCGAAGGCCCTTTTCGTTGGGTACGTAGCCGAGCGGCTTGCCGTCGAGCCACAACTGGGCCTGGCAACTTGCTCCGAAATGAAGCAGCCTCGTCTGGCCGGAGGGTGCGTGGATCGTGGTCGCTGCGTAGACGACGTCGCCGACCTCGGCCTGGCGATTGGTTCCCAGGTCGACGACCGGAAGTCCGGCGGGAGGCGCTTCGAGGCGTGTCCAATCGGCATCGGGAAGCCGCGAGAGACGTTTTTCCGGAGGACACGTGACTTGGCCGATGGGATACCAATCGGGGTTGGCGTAGCGGGGGCTGACGTGCCAAGTGCGAAGACCGCCGGTTGTTTGTGGATCGGCCGGGGGCGAGTCCGACTTTTGGATCACCAGCGCGGCCACTGCCCAACCGGTCGGCCCGCCGAAGGTGATTTCGAGCTTTCCCTCCGGGGCACTGGTGGAAAACTCGCGGGCGACGACCGATCCCTTGCCATGCACGGCGTCGACCAACCGGAACTCTCCGTTGACGGCCACCATACCCGAGACGAAGAAGTTCCGGTTCGTCCACGAGGCATTTGTCGTCACCACGCGGATCGTATAATCGCCCCGGTCAAGGTCGACGCGAAACCGGCGCCGGGCCCCGCAGGAGAGATTCGTTCGCAGGACCTCGGGCGGCCGCTCGCCGTACGGCCAGAAAGGGAGTATGCCGGGGGTCACCTCGGCGGCGATTTTGCCGCCGTGCCGATGAGCCATGGCGTAGTCGCGTTCCTCGGGCGTCGGGTCCGATCCATCGTCGTCGGCAAGCCAACCGAAGCCTGCTTGGACCGAGTAGCGGCTATCGGCGGCGACCGCCTGCCACGGCGATCGCGACTGCTTTGCGCCAAAATCGAACGCCCGAACGGCGCTCGCCGCGGTCGCGGCTTGAGTCACTCGCTCGACGTAGGCACGGTCCGCCGAGGCCTGGGCCGTCTGTAGCGACGTGGCGGCAGTTTTCGCATAGGCGGCGGCTTCGTCGGTCGTGCAGGTGGCTCGATTGGGCTGGTCCAGCGATGCCGGAGAATTATCGGTGGCCAGGGCCGTACGCGCCCGAATTGCATCGCCCTGGAGCAGGGAACTGGCTTTCCTGTCCAGGCCATTGCGGCCGATGACGAGCACGCCGTAGACACGAACCGACGGCAGCGTGAGCGAGACCTTGTCGCCGTCAACCGCCATCGGCACCGCTTGCGACTCTCCGTCGGCGGTGAGCCAAACGGCTTCCTCGGCCGCCAGGTTTGCGGGGAGGGTGACCGCCAGGTCCACCGGTTCCGTGGGCGTGGCAACGCCCGATTCGAAGTCGATATCGTAGTTGAGGAAATGAAAGCTGGCGAAACCGTCGGCGTGTTTCCACGTCTTCACCCAAAGCATGCGAGGCAAATCGCCGGAGAGAATCGTGTCGCCTTCCAGTGCGGCCTTGACCGAGTCGACGGCGATTTGCGTGAGCCGGCGGGTGCCGTCGCTCTGCGACGCGCGGATCGAGGGAAAGCTCTCGCCGGGGAGGATGTCCGTCACGCGACCGGCAGCCCGCCAGATCGCCTCGGGCGTCTGGCTGCGGGGAGTATTGTCTTCGTCACGTACGCCGGATGAGCCGATCAGGCCCAGCGTTCCACCGGCGAGAACGTATCGGGTGAACAGATCGATCTGGCCGTCTGAGAGGCATTCCAGCGCAGGCAGGATGATGAGCTTATACTGTTTGAGGTCGTCGAGCGTGGCCCGGTCGGCATGGATCTCAGGGTGATTGAAAATGAGAACGTCCAGCGGAACGTGTCCCTCCTCCATCGCCCGGGCGATACCAATCATCGCACCGTTCGGCACGGCGCTGGTGGCAGTTTGATAGTTGCGGTACATCATCGTGGGGACCGAGTAGGCCAACGCGACTTGGGCGTGCGGTCTTTTTCCAGCGTGCGTGTAAATGGCCCGGTGATCGTGGCGAAAGCGAAAGTAGTCGGTCATCAGATCCAAGAGGTGCGGTTCCGCGTCGAATTCCGTCTGCCTGACGAAGAGCACGCCCCCGCCGGCGCAGGCTTCGGCCATTTCGTGCTCGACCAGGGCGGCCGTATGCTTGGCAAAACGGGTCATCGACATGAACGGCTTGCGGCCGCCGGTCATCGCAAAACCGATCTGGTAGCGGAATGCGCCGGCCGAGTTGTTCCAGCCGTGCTGGATCACGTCGTAAGTAGATAGACCACTGCTCTCGAACCAGACGATGTCGACGAAGTCGGCCAGGGCCACCTGGTACGAATTCGGACCGACGAACCAGCCGCCCTGGTTGCCGTGAACGTCGTACTCTCGGCCGGCGCGTCGGGCCGAGAGCTTCACTTCGCGGTAGTAACGGGTCATGTTGTGAAGGTGCGACAGGTAGAGGAATTTCTGATACTCCGACATCACCGGTGGCGCACACAGCGCGGCCAGCAATTCGGCCTCGTCGGCATTGCCGCGGAACTTCACCTTCGGCGGCAACTGATCGAGGACCTCGCCGAGGTTGGCTCGCACGTAGTCGCGAATGTGGTCGTATTCTCGGCGAAACTCGGGCAGCTTGCCTTCGGTTTTCAGGTAGTGGAAGAACTTGGCGCTGCAGAAGTCGCAATACCGGCCGTGCCCCCCGGCACCGATCCGCGAGGTGGGACCACCGATGTTGTCCTGGCTGATGGCATAGCCCAACAGCGGGCTGGTGAGCCAGTCGTAGTTGATGACGGCCGACCAGCGGGGCCCGTTGTTGCAGACGATGAAGGCGTTGAATCCCGCCATTTGAGCCCACGACTCCACCTTCATGTTGTAAAACCGGCTAAGTACGCGTTCTCCCGCCGGGTCGCGGGCGATGCCGTTGTTCCAGAAAAGCTTTCGGGCACCTTCCTCGTGGAAGTGGATCGTCTCCTGGTATTCGTTGCTGCCGTAGACTTCGTACCAGATACCGCGGTTCGCGAGGTACTCGTGCGTCGTGTAGTCGGCCGATCGATCGAGATAGTCGACCAGGGACCAGTTCTTATCGATCCAGCCGCCCCGCCGCTCGGGGCCGCCGCTGCCGCCGCCCCAGGCGGCGTTGACCACGTGGGGCCACCAACCGACGGGCTGCCTGTCGGGCGCGTCGAAGGTCCGGACCTCGGCGCCGTAATCGGGAAGCACGACCGTGGCCGGTTCCGGAGCCTGCGGCAAAGGCGCCGCCCAAACGCGACTGGCCAGGCAAACGAGACATGCGGAAATGCACAATCGGCTCATAAAGTGTGACCTCTTTCTGCCTTCTTGTTCGTAGGTAGTCTCTCGCCCACACGGCCGGGAAATCGGCGAGGACTCAACTCTCCACTCCCACCAACCGCTCGACGAACCGCCTCGCCTTTTCTGCTTCCTGAATCAGGCTGGTTGGATCGCCTGGCGTGAGGGTCTCGATCACCAGCGGTCCGCCGGCAAAACCTCCTTGCCGGAGCCGGGCCATAACTCGGGCGAAATCGACGGCGCCCTCGCCGGGCGTCACCTTGACGTCGTCGGTCGCCCGGCGGTAGTCCTTCACGCACATCCCCGTGACCAGACCGTCCACGGTAGCCGCGTCATCGACCGGGTCGAGTGCACCGTCGGAGTAAGCGAAGATATTGCCCGGGTCGTACCAGAGCGAGAAGTTATCGTTCCCCACGCGCTCGATCGCTTTTCGACATAAACGGCCGGTGGCGTTCAGCGGCCCGTGCGGCTTCAGAGTGATGGCCACTCGTTTCTCGGCCGCATAGTCGCAGCACTCGGCAACGGCCTTGTAATAGGTTGCTTCGAGTTCTTCGCGATTGATCCCGGCGGTGAGCAGGGTTTTGCCCCCGGCCGCGGCGCAATTGTCGATGAGCTTCTTCAGCCCGTCGATGCCCTCCTGAAGCGATCGGTTGACGGGAATCGGGCCGCCGTAGATCGAGGGGATTTGCAGCCCTCGCCGTTGGGCCTGTTGGCCCACTTCGGCCGCTTCATCGATCGAGGTCGCCACGGTGATCACCAAGCCTCGCTTGGCGTCTTTCTTGGGTTTGGTGCTCATCAGCCCGACGTGCTTGAAACCGGCCTCGGCGATGGCGTCGAGGGCCATCTGATAGTCGTACTGGGCCCAGGGCCGTGTGTAACAGCCGATTTGCCATGGCACTTCGGACGCGCACGACTTTGCCACGGCCGCTGACCGAGTCAGTGCGGCAGCGGCGGTCGAGGCCGCAGCGATTCTGGCTGTGTTGCTCAAGAACTCGCGTCGCGTGTAGTGCCTGAAATCAGCCATCCGGTAGTCTCCTGTGTTTGCTAAGACACTCTGTCCGCGTTGACTGCGAAGAGCTTACGTCATACGGGAAAATGTGGGGCCTGCATAGGATAACGCATCTCTCAACCGAGAGAAGGCTCCAGCCTGTGAAGAGTAACCGTCACCTTGGCAATAGCTTACATCGAGCGGACGGTATCGGGGATGTCCCTCTGATTGTTAGAATTGGCGTTGGTCTCCTGGAAAGTTGCGCTACTACGCTTCCGTGTTGACGTCAACCATGGGCCGGTCGGGGCGGCGACGAAGCGGAAGTGCGCTGGTCCGGCGATTTTTTGGGTCGCCGACCTCCGGTCGTAACCTCAATATCACGCGGAGGTTATGCTAATCTTCAAGGGATTCAGAGACAAGCTGTCCCTTGGAGGCCAAGATGCCGAGCAAGAACAAGCAGCCGCAGATGCCACTCCCCAAGAGCTGGGGCACACACGCTAACTCCGCTATCCTCCACGTCGTTGCTCTGGCCCAGTATGCCTTGACGTACAGTCGCAGTTGGGCGGCCGACAGCACCAACCAGCGGGTTCGCCTGAAAGCCGAGAACGAACAACTGGAGCAGGAACTGGCCCTTCGGCTACCGGGTCGCCTTGGTGACGGATCACTGCTCCCGCCGCGCGATGGGCTTTGCTGTGTTCCAGAAGGAACCCGATTCCCGAGAAATTCGCACCTTTGGGGGACGCCTCATGCACCAGGCCAAGGCTACGCCCAAGTACTTGGTATGCGACCGAGGAAAGCAGTTCTGGCGCCAGGGGTTCAAGGACTGGTGCCAAAGGAAAGAGATCCGACCGCGGTTTGGGGCCGTGGGACGGCATGGCAGCATTGCCGTGGTGGAACGCTTCATCCAGACGGTGAAGGTCGAGTGTACCCGAAGACTCCTGGTGTCGTTCCGGGCCGAGACGTTCCGGCAGGAGTTGCTTTGGTTTGCCGCCTGCTACAACCAGCATCGGCCGCATACGACGTTGGGAGGCAGGACGCCCGATGAAGTCTACTTC
>DATKZH010000129.1:0-3824 GCA_035528065.1 Thermoguttaceae bacterium
GCCGGCGACGCCAGCCCGTAGGGGGCCGGACGGTCAGGCGGCCTCACTCCCGGACCACCTTGTCACAGGCCGTCGCGAGCGCCGCGAGGACCCGCTGAGTGTCCCGCCAGCGCATCAGCGGCAGCGAATGGGCCTTAGTAAAACCGGGGACGGAGCCGCCGGAGGTCTATCACTGCACCCTGGCGCCGGAACTATATTCGTTGCGGCGCAAGCCCAACTGACCGGCGCAAACGATTCCAGGTGCGCCGCAGGACATAGTCAACCACATCAATCTCAATCGGCTCCTCCGCCGTGGACGGTTGTGGGCGCCCGGGCACACGCTCTTCTATTTGATTCCAGCATTGCTCCATTAGTAGACCCGCACCGAGCGCCACTTGCTCGGCGTGGAATTGCAGGTTTGCTCGCTCATCAAGCGGGAAGCTGTATTGACCGATTAGCTCGCCGGTATCCGCCCCCCGTGCAACGTAGTGCAGTGTTACTCCGCTCTTCGGCTCCAAATTAGCAAGAATGCGCAACGGTTGATTGAGACCGCGATAGCGCGGCAGAAGCGATGAATGGAAGTTCACTACTCTGCGGTCGAAATGCGCAATCAGCCGTTCGCCGAGAATCTTCGGGTATCCGTTCGTTACAACGAGGTCCATTTGGTGGTAGAAGGATTCGTATTCTGGCTCATCCAGCCGCCCACGGCCCGGGACGATGGCCGGTGATATTCCGTATTCTCGGCACCTTTGGAGCAGAGGTGGCCATGGCCAAGGTTTGCTGTGGCTGAACTTCATAGCCAGCTCAAAACCGACACGCACCGGCAACTTCCACCACGGTCGCAAGTAGTTCTTTATTCTTCGGGGAAAGGTCCTGTTAGGAAGTAAGGCAACCACGACTTCCTCACACCGTCTCACCAGAACATCCAGGACAGGGGTTGCGCGTTGGCCTGGGATTGTCAAGTATAGTGCTCGCCTGATAACAGCATGGTCCCCCACTTCCTGTCCTCCTACAAGGCAAGGCGCAATTGCTTTATGAGCTGCTGGTAGCTTGCGCCACATGAGCGAAGACATTCGCCATGCCGGCGGCATCTGGTTTCCGTACCGCCTTGCTTGTCCGGCCTCGCGCCGCCGGTCCGGCACGGCCCTCTTTTGTCCAGCTTATCGGCTCATCGAGCCTCCGCCGTCCTCTCGTTTGGCGCCCCCCGGCGTGCGGACTGCCTCACGCGCGACCGGGGTCTGAAAGCTCCGTCAGCTTGATGTCGCCAACGACCGACCGCAGCAACCGGCGCGGAACCCCGGCGCCCAGAAAAACATACACCGGCGTTAGGGCGATGATCAGCAGGTCCAGCCCCAGGCTCTGTCGCTCGCCGTATCGCTGGGCGATCCGGTCCAGGCACGGCACGTCGAAGTGCCGCCCCCCAAGGACGGTCGCCAGCCCCGTCACGCCCGGCCGGCCCCGGAACTTCTCGTAGGCCAGGTCGTCGTAGTCCTCCTCGCGGGTGGCCTGGTGGGGTCGCGGCCCGACCATCGCCATGTCCCCCTTCAGCACGTTCAGCAGTTGGGGAAGCTCGTCGACCTTCAGCCGGCGGAGCACCCGGCCCACCGCTGTCACGCGGGGGTCGTTCTTGTCCACGACGATCTTGCCGTCCCCTGTCCGAACAGCCGGAGCCCCTGTTTTCATAGATCGCAGTTTATACATCGGGAAGACTTTTCCACCTTGCCCGAAGCGCTTGTCCCGGTAGAGGACCGGCCCCCGGCTGGTCAGCTTGACGGCCACGGCCGCAGGGATTAGGGCAGGCAGCGACACCACCAGCCCCGCCAGGGCCAGCGTGAAGTCGATCAGGCGCTTCAGCGGCCGCCGACGCACGAGGACGATCTCGCGGCCGAGCGGCGTCAGGCTGATGCGCTTCCCGTCGCGGCGAACCGGCCGGCCCGGCCAACGGCACGCCACCTCTTTCAGCAGGCGCTCGTGGGCGTCGGTGGCGGCCGAGCGGGCGTACCGTCTCATGAAATAGGCTCGCGAAGCCTCGCCGAAGTGCCGCGCGACCTCGGGCTCCATCAACTTTCGAACCGCTTCGGCCGTGGCCTCCACGTCCTGGGCCGGTGTGATCAGGCCACATTTGGCTTCCCGGATACAGGCGGCCGTATCGCTGTCGGGATCCACGCTCGCCAGCACTGCCCGCCCGCAGGCGAGGTAGCCGAGCATTTTGCTGGGCAAGGAGTTCTTCCCCGCCCCGGGCAACAAGGTGATGACTCCGACGTCGGCGGCCGACTGGACCTCGGCCAGCCGCTCGCGCGGCTGGAAGGGCAGAAATCGCATGTTCGGCAGATTCAGGTCGCGGGCGAGTTGTTCGACCTCGGCCTTGGCCGCCCCCATGCCGACGAAAAGGAACAGCAGGTCCGGCACGTCGCGCAGCCGGTCGGCCACGCGGGCCATCATCGCGGCGCCGCTGACGTGCCCGATCGTCCCGGCGTAGAGGACCACGAACGTGCGCTCGTCGATGCCCTGTTCGCGCCTCCAGGCATTGTTGTGGTCGAGGGGGCGGAGTTCCTTCTCATCCAGCCAGAACGGCATGACGGCGATCTTCTCGGGGTCCAGGCCGCGCCGGACCAAGGTCGCCTGGAGACCTTTGCTTAAGGTCAACATGCCTTCGACGCGCCGGCACACCCAGGTGTCGAGGCGAAGGGCGATCCGATACAGCGGGTTCCGCGGCGAGATCAGCCCCACCTCCGCAATCGTCTCCGGATAGACGTCGTAGATGCCCAGCAGAAGCGCCATCCCCCGGAGCCGCGAGGCCAAGTACATCAGGAGCGTCCCGATGATCGGCATCGGATGGCAGTACACGACGTCCGCGCGAGGGCTCAGTAGAACGTACAACGACGACGCCAGGCCGAAAGACGCCCACCAGAGGAGCCGGGAAAGGGCCTTCGTCTTGTCCGGCACGGTGTGCCAGAGGCGGGTTACTCGGTAAGTGCCTTCCCGAACCGACGTGCAGAGCCGGCGATGATAGCCCTCGTAGATCCGCCCCAGCGGCTGGTTGGGGAAGGCGGTGACGACCGTCACGTCGTGCCCACGGGCGGCGAGGTCCTCCGCCAGCTCGCGCGTCATGACGCCGGCCGGAGCGACCTCTGGCGGGAACACCGGGCAGATCAGAAGGATGCGCATTAGTCGTCCTTGGGGAGGCGACCTAGGCCTCGACCACCACTTCAACGGACTCGCAGATGTCCACCACGCGCTTCTCGGCTGCCGCCGGGCTGTCGGCTGTCACGATCGCCTCGCCGATCCGGTCGCCGGCGTAGGAGAAGGCGTCGACGTGATCGCCCGGCTTGGCGTAAAGCGTGAAGCGGACCACGTCCTCGGCCGACTCGACGCCGGGCGGAACGCGACACTCGCCAAGCGTGCCGGAGCGGTCGGACACGATATACCGGGCCGCCGTCGGCTGATGCTGGGTCACTTTCACCTCGGGGGGCTCGCCCAAGGCCAACCGCAGGGCCTGCTCGAACACCTTCATGCCGGTGTAGACCTCGGTGCATTCGGGGAGGCATGTCGCGCCGAGTCGGGCACCCAGCTCCAGGACGTAAAGCCCGTCCTCGGTCCGAATGCAGTCGATAGTGGCGTGGGCGCTAGCCACACCGAGCGAATGGAACGACCGAGCGGCGAGATCGCGCAGGCCCTCCCGGCTCATGCCCATCGTCGCTACGTCAGGGCAGAACACGTGGCCAAGCGGGATCCGGCGACCGTCGGCGGTCAGGATCTTCCTCGTGGGAACAGCGTAGAGCAACTCGCCTTCGTGGATCAACGCCTGGATGCCGAACTCGGGCCCTTCGAGATATTTCTCGACG
>DATKZH010000130.1:0-17495 GCA_035528065.1 Thermoguttaceae bacterium
CGATTCTCAGCCAAAGAGCCCCAGCGAGCCGACGACGAAAATCATCGCGAGGACGAGGAAGAAGGTTTGCGGGTCCATCGGGTTGTTCCGATTGTACGGTCCGCCCGGGGCGGGTCGATCGCCGGGGCAGACTAGAAAAAGGGGCTCTCTGTTCCGTGCAGGGTTATTCGCCCGGCGTCGCCGGATCTTGGGGATTTCGCCGGCTTTCTTGTACGGGGCTACAGGGCCGCCGTTACGCTCATTCCACGACCACCTCGCACCAAGGGCTTCTCGCTTCGTCCAGACTCACGTGCAGGGTGCCTGCGTCGGACGACGCCGTCAATCGATCCCGCCGCCTCCCCGTCTCGTCGAGTGGGTAGACGCTCGCCGCGCCGGGCACCTTGATCCTCAATTCGCACCGCACCGGCTCGGCGATCACGGGCAAACGTCCGCGCTGCGGCACGCTCCGCTTGTTCCGGTAGAAGGCTTGGCCGGTGTTCTCCGCCCGGGCGACGGCCGTGACCAGCACGCGTTTGGACGCACCGAGCGGCTTGCCGTCCAAGGAGACGGCCACCACGGCGGCAAACGGCGTGGCGCACTCGACGGTCACGTCCCCAAGGTCGATCGGCCCCGCGTCGCCGAGAAAGCCGACGGCCGCTTTCGTCCTCGGCGTGTTGACGGTGAACACGCCGCGCCCGCTGTCGAGCGCGAGCTGGCCCGTGTCGCTCGTGTACTTCTTCTCCAAGGCGGCGAAGTCGTCGTACTCCAGCAGGCCCCCCTTCTTCGCCGACTCGGCAAACAGGCGGTAGTCGGCGATCGGATCGGCCTCCTTCCCCGCAGCGTCCGGCTTCGCCCCGGCGCGATCGGCGAGGAACACGACCCGCCGAGCCTTCGCATAACGCTCCGCCGCAGGCTCGCGAGGAACGACGACCACGTCCGCATCGCCCGGGTACGTCTGGTCGAAATAGCAGTTGCGGACCTTGGAGACGTACGGCAGGAAGCGGAAGGGAGACGAGCGGGCGCGACCGTGCGAAGGGGCGGCGGTGAACACGTCGCTCTCGGCGTAGGCCACGTGGACCGTGTTCTTCGCCACGGCCACGTCCTGCCGGTGGAACATGAGCGCGGCGGCCGGGAACTCACCCCAGCGGACGGGGTCGGACTGGTTGCCGAACCACTCCAGCGTCTTGCGGTCCGGATTGTAGGCGAAGAACAACAGCCCGTCCCAGTCCTGAAGACATGCGTACGCCGTCATCAGCAGCAGCCCCTCAGCCCGGTACTCGATCGGCCACGGGAAGTTGAACTCGGGCACGATCATCGGCTTGCCGGCCACCGCGCTCGAAGCCACTTCGGCGACCGGGTTGGACGTCTTCGGGACGTCCGAGTTGACCATCGCCAGGTTGCGGAAGGTGAAGAACGGCTGGGCGTGCACGTTCGGATGGCACCAGTAGTTGTTGCGCGACATGAAGTCGTTCACCGCGTCGGCGTAGGTGCTCGCCGGGCAGAACGTCTGGTTCGTGCCCGTGATCGGGACCTTGATGCCGATCTCCTTCAATTGCTTGCGGATCTCGCCGTAGTACCGCCGCTCCAGCTCGAAGAAGAATCGCACCATCGCACTGACGCGGTCCGGGCTCCGCTCGCCCACGTACGCGGCTTCCGCCGGGTCCTGATAGAGCCACCGCATGGGCAGGACGACGCTCGACCGGGCCGGGTCCTCCTCGGGCAAAAGGGCACACTCCCCGGCCGCGTTCGTCCACGCCCGGGCCAGCGCGTCGCGGCTTCCGTACCGGTCCTGAAGCCACCGGTTCCAGCGGCCCTTGAGCTCGTCGACGTAGCAGGGGAGCGTGAGCGTCGTGTTGGAGAAGTAGAAGACGGAGTTTTCGTTGGTGATCTCCACGACGGCCACCGCCGGGTCGTCGCAGTACCGCAGGCCCGTGTAGGGGTTCCGGTGCGTAAAGAACTTCTCGGCGAACTCCTTCTGGAGCTCGATCATCCGGTCGTTGAAGCAGCTTGCCCCCTTGATTGAGTTCTTCCAGCCGTGCTCGAACTGGGCGGCGTCCTTCACGCCGTCGGCCTCCATGAACTGGCGGTAGTCGAGCATGTCGAAGTAGACGTAGATCCCCCGCTTCTTCAGCTCGGCGAAGAAGAAGTCGAGCCGGTCGAGCATCTCGTCGTTGAGGTGGCGG
Organism: Thermoguttaceae bacterium; assembly: GCA_035528065.1. GTDB lineage: Bacteria > Planctomycetota > Planctomycetia > Pirellulales > Thermoguttaceae > DATKZH01. Next base: position 2,163 of record DATKZH010000130.1, read on the forward strand.
CTGTCGCCTTGGGAGTAATCGACGAGCGGGGCCCAACGCCCGTCGATCGCGTGGATCCGGAGCAGGTTCACGCCGTACTTGGCCAGCCGGGCGGCGAGTCCGCCGGCCCGGTCCTTCTCGGGAAACGGGCCGCTCCCGCCCACGTTCGTGCCGAAGAACCTCGCCCGGGTGCCGTCCCGAAAGTAGAAGTGGCCGTCCTCGCGGACCTCGACGAAGCCGTGCCGGCCGGCCGGCGGGTCGAGCAGGCCGGTCAGGTCGATGGTGTCCAGGTTGGTGTCGTCCAGCGGGAAGTCGAACGGGTACCAGTCCGAGGTGTCGTTGAACTCGTAGGCGAGCGGCCGCTCGGTGAGAAGCGGGGGTCCGTCGGCCGTGGTGATGGCCACGAGGATCGGCGCCGCCTCGCCGCCCGACCAGCGCATCCGGATCGCCCGGATCGCTGCGTCCGGCTTGGGGTTCCGAAGCGGAAAGACGCCGAGGCCGACCGGGCCGGCTTCGCCCGGCGATTCCCAGCCGACCGCCGCTTGGTCCGTCTCCTTCGGCTCGCGCCACGCGCTGATCTCTCGCCCGCCGGTGAGCGGGACGTCAGCCGTCGAGCCGTCGTCGTAGAGGATCTCGTATTGCCCCACGCGACTGCCCGATCGCCCCCCCGCCGAGCCGTGGAGGAAGTAGATCGTGCCGCATCGTCTTTTCACGCCGATCTCCACCGGCGGCGTATCCTGCCCCGGCTTGGCGTGGGCGACGACGCACGTCTTCCCGTCGTTCTGTTGCGACGAAATCACGCGGAAGGGCACGCCGCGAAGGACGGCTTCGCCGTGAGGCAGGCCCTCGGGCTGCTCGCCGAGCTGTTCGGCCAGACTGGCGTTTGCGACGCTGCCCAGATCGATCGCCTCATACGCACCCGGCAGTTCCGTGCCCGGGGCCATGGAGACGTCGTCGAACCAGGCCGTGCCTTCGCTATCGGAGAGGCCGAGGTAAATCATGGCCGCGGTGGCCTTGGGGGGCGCGTCGACCGTAATCGACACCTTCTGCCAATCGCTGGTGCCGGTGACCGGCTCGGTCGTGCTCTCGGCAAGCCACGCGTTGTCGCTCCACCAGGCGATGCGCGCGTCGGCGCGGCCGGTCACGCCCTCCGTCCTGATCCACGCGGCGAGCGTGTACGTCGCCCCGGGGGTCACCGGCTTTTTCCACGTAGAAAGCCATCGGCCGGTCATCTCGTTCCACTCTTTGGCCGCAGGGTTCCGCGAATCGCTGATCCGCAGGCTGCACGCGCCCGAGTGGGCGACCGTCTTGTCCCAATCCAGTTTGGCGGGCGAGCGGAACGCGCCGGCGTGCCATCCGTCGGGCAGCTCGTCCCGATCGCGGTCGTGCTCGACCGAAGGGTTGTCGGCGAAGTTCGTCTCCCACGGCGGCCCGGCGGCGGCCGCAGCGACGCAGATCCAGGCAAAGGCGGCTAGTTTCATGCTCTTGCTCTCCCCGATCCTTCAGAAGTCCTACAAACCATCGCGCGGACGGACACGATCGACCGTCACGATAGCGAAAGCCATGCTGCCGTGCAAACTCCTTGAGCTTCATCGATTGTGGGCAAAACGTAGCAACGTCCCGAGCGCCGTGCACAGCCCGTCTCCGCGGAAGAGCCCGGTAAACCGGGCTGGCCGCGAAGACCGGCTGGCCGGGCGCTCGTCATCCGGCCAGCCGTTGAAGACGGTGTTCGTTTCGCGTACCTTATCGGGTACGCACATCGGAACTGCATAGACGGAGGAATCACCATGGACACGCACAGGTACACTCGACCGGGACTCGCCGTTGCGCTGCTCCTGTCCAACTGCCTATTCGCCGTTGCGATGGCCGAAGCAGCGGACAACCTGGTACCCAACGCCGGCTTTGAGGAGGTTGCCCCGGGCGGCAAAGTGCCGGCCGGCTGGCAGTTCAGTTGGAAGCAGACGCATTCGGGCGATGCCCGGCGGGGCGTCGAGAAGCAGGAGCCGGATTTCGCGATCGACGAGGAAGAAGTGCACGGCGGCCGACGGAGCGTGCGGATCGGCGTCGCACGCCCGCAGGACGACGGCGTGCTCACCGCCGAGAGCGTCCCGATCGATCCGGCGGTGAAGGTCTATCGGGCGAGCGTCTGGATCAAGACGCAGGCGCTTCGCGACACCACGGCCCGGCTTGCCGTCGTCTTCCTGGGCGAAGGCGGCAAGTGGCTCGCGGCCGACTACGGGCTGATCGCCGCCGAGGAAGACCACGACTGGAAGCGCTACGTCGGCTTCTTCATGCCCGCCAAGGGTACCCACACGTTGCGCCTGCGCCTCTGGATGAACTTCGAGTACGCCGGCACGGGCACGGCGTGGTTCGACGACGTGGCGATCGAGCCCACGGATCTGGAGGAGCCGCCGCCGTTGGTGTACGTCGACCGCGGTCCCACGCTGCCGGTCGAGCCGGAGGACGTTCGCCGCGGCTACGTTCCATTCGTCCGCAGCACCCTGGAGACCGTCTATCCCGGGTCGCTGCCCCGGCCCGGCGAGCGGCTTAGTGAGTTCCGCCTGACCGGCTTCCCCGGCGAGCTCGAGGCGGCCACGTTCTGCGTCCGGGCGTTGGGGGACGTCTCCGAGCTGACGATCGAAACGGGCGAGCTCCGCTCGTCCGCCGGTGAGACGATCCCGGCAGCCGATGTCCGTGTGAATCCCGTCGAGTGCCTCGTGCGCCAAGGCCAATCCCGCTGGGGGCCGCTGGCCGCGATGAAGATGCTCCAGCCGGTGTACGTTGAGGAAACGGACAAAACGTCGGTCGCCCAAGACACCACCCGGCAGCTCTGGGTCACGATCGCCGTCCCTGAGAACGCTCCCGAGGGCGACTACGTGGGCAAGATCACGCTGCGGACGGCCAAATCGGAGTGGTCGCTGCCCGTTTCGATCACGGTCTACCCGTTTGCCCTGCCGGAGGTCGAGGGGGTGGCGTTCGGCATGTACTCGCGGCTCCACGAGGACGACGCCTTCATGGACTTCGTCTACGCCGACATGCGGCGGCACGGGATGACCACCGTGGGGCTTTGCTGCCCGCTCGGGGCGGAGATGACCATGGTCGACGGCGCGCCGTACGTCGCGTTTGCCGATAATGCGGACCTGGTCCGCGCGATGCGGGCGTACGTCAAGGCCGGCTTCCCGGAGCCCGTGTGCTGGCTGATGGGCTCCGACGTGCTGCAATGGGGGCTCCGGCAGGGCCCGCTCGAATCGGAGGCCTTCGCCGGGGCGTATCGCGGCGTGATCCTCGCGATCGTCGACCACGCCAAGCAGGCCGGCTGGCCCGAGATCATCTTCCAGCCGCTCGACGAGCCCTTCGAGCACACCGAGCGGCTGCCGGGCGCCAAGCGGTGCCTGGAGATCATGAAGACGATCCCCGGGCTGCGGACCGAGGAGGACGGGCCGAACGGCAACCCGTCGACGCTCGACGAGCTTTACGACCTGTGCGACGTAATCGCCTACCACGACGGGCCGTTCGTCGATCGGGCCGGCTACGATGCGGCCGCGTGGGACGAGCTGCTGAAGCGGACCCGGGCCGACGGCAAGACGATCTGGTTCTACAACGTCGATCTGACCGGCTACCACCCGGAGGCGATGCGGTTCGGCTACGGCTTCGGCCTCTGGCTCGCCCGGGGGCAGGGCGTGATCGAGTGGGCGTTCATGTTCCGCTACCGGAAGGACCGCGAGGACTGGGCGTATGAGGAGCCGACGGCCATGTTCTTCCGCTATCCGCGGACGCAGACCCACGTGGGTGGGCCGAGCATCGGCTGGGAGGCCACCCGGGAGGGCGTCAAGGACTACAAGCTGCTGCGGCTATTCGACCGCAAGGTGGCCGAAGCGAAGCAGAGCGGCGACGCCCGGCGGATTGCATCGGCAGCGAAGGCCGAGGCGGCCGTCCGCGAGCAGCTCGGCCGGGTCCGATTCGACAAGCTCATGGCCCGGGCCGGCAAGGGCCGCTGGACCGGCCCGACCGACGTGCTCGACGACGGCACCCGCACCGTCTCCGGCCAGTTCAAGATGCCCAACGGCTGGACGTTCGCCGACTACGACCGGACGCGGCGGCTCGTGGCCGACGCGATCCTCGAGCTGGACCGGCTGGCCAAAACGCCGCCCGCCCGCTAACCTATTGTCCGTGGAGCGTTCGCCAGGCAACGCCTGGGGTGCGTGGGTCTGGTCGTAGAGCGACCAGGGTCACCCACGCGGCCCAGCCGAGGCGCGCGTGGGTCTCGCTCCGCTCGACCCACCCTACGCCTCGAGCACCCTACGCCTCGAGCGCCCTACGCCTCGAGCACACTACGCCTCGAGCACACTACGCATCGAGCAATCTGCCAACGAAGAGGGACAAGCCATGGCCTACGACGGAGTGATCGACGACGTTCGCAGGGCGATTGCCCTGGAGAAGCCCGAGCGAATTCCGGTGTTCGCCTGTAGCGAGGAGTTCGACGTCAAGTGGCACGGCCGCTACACGTACGAGGAGGTCTGCCAGGACGGCGCCAAGATCGCCGAGGTCTGGACCGCGGCCATCGAGGAGTTCGACTACGATTGGGCCTGGCTCCAGGTCGACGACTGCTTCGAGTTCGAGCCCCTCGGCGTGGGCACGCACGGCGAAGGCAACATCCTCCGGGCCACCAGGGACTACCTGCCGGCCACCCGGGAGACGCTCCGAATCCTCCGCGTCCCCGATCCGCAAACCGACGGCCGGATGCCCGAGAAGCTCAAGGCGATCCGGCTCGTACGCGAGCACTTCGGCGACACGGTCCTGATCGAAGGGTCGTGCGCGGGCCCATACAGCTCGGTGGCCCTGCTCTTCGGTCTCCAGGAGACGATGATGCTCACGATCACGGACCCCGATCTGGTGCACGAGGCCTGCGAGTTCTTCGTCGAGCTTCAGTCCCGCTACATCGCGGCCCAGATTGAGGCCGGGGCCCACGCCATCTGGCTGGGTGACTGCAACGCCTTCTCCGGCTTCTTCTCGCTGGAGCAGTATCGCACGTTCGCCGCGCCGTCGTGCAAGAAGCTGGTCGCGAAGGCGCGGGAGCTGGGGGCGATCGTCCACCTGATGAACAGCGAGGTCAAGGTGCCCTACCTTCTCGCCGAGGCGGAGCTGGGCGTCGACGTCGTCAACGCCGGGCCCGGGGCCGACGTCGCGAAAGTGCGAGAGGCATTCACGGGCAAGTGCTGCTTCAGCGGCAACCTCGACCCGATCGAGGTCCTGATGCGGGGCACGCCCGAAGGGGTCGCCCAAGAGGCTGAGCGGATCGCAAGAATCGGCAGCTCCGCTGGAGGATACGTGTTCTGCACGGGCGAGATGAACCCCCGCGACACGCCGGCGGAAAACATGAAAGCGATGATCGAGGCGGTGCGGCGAATCAGCGATCAGTCGTAGCGCGGTGGAGCGGAGCACCCGCCGCTTCGCGTGAGGGACGTGCGGCCCAGGAGAATGCCATGGAAATGATGAAGGCTCTGGTCAAGAGAGAGGCAAAAACCGGCCTTTGGCTGGAGGAAGTGCCGGTCCCCCAGATCGGCATCAACGACGTGCTGATCGAGGTGTTGCGAACGGGTATCTGCGGCACCGACCTGCACATCTACCAGTGGGACGACTGGGCGCAGAAGACCGTCCCCGTGCCGCTGGTGATCGGCCACGAGTTCGTGGGCCGGATCGTCGAGCTGGGGAGCAACGTCAAGGACTTTCAGACGGGCGACGTCGTCAGCGGCGAGGGGCACGTGGTCTGCGGCCGCTGCCGAAACTGCATGGCCGGACGGCGCCACCTCTGCAAGGACACGGTGGGTATAGGGGTCAACCGACCCGGGGCGTTCGCCGAGTATCTCGCCCTGCCGGTCACGAACGTCTGGTATCACGATCCGGAGATCCCGCGGGACGTGCAGGCGATCTTCGATCCGCTGGGAAACGCCGTGCACACCGCGCTCTCGTTCCCCGTTCTCGGCGAGGACGTGCTGATCACCGGCGCCGGGCCGATCGGCATCATGGCCGCGGCCGTCGTGCGCCACGCGGGCGCACGCTACGTCGTGATCACCGACGTCAACCCCTACCGCCTGTCGCTGGCCAGGAAGATGAAGCCCACCCTCGTGGTCGACGCGAGAAACGAGAGGATCGCCGACGCCCAGAAGAAGCTCGGGATGAAGGAGGGGTTCGACGTGGGGCTGGAGATGTCGGGCAGCCCCGACGCCTTCCGCGAAATGCTCGCCAACGTCTGCCACGGCGGCAAGATCGCCATGCTCGGGATCCCCAACGCTGAGATAACCATCGACTGGAAGACCGTCGTCTTCAACATGCTCACCATCAAGGGGATCTACGGCCGGGAGATGTACGAAACCTGGTACCAGATGACCGTGATGATCCAGGGCGGCCTCGACGTCGAGCCCGTCATCACCCACCGCTTCCACTACGAGCACTTCCAGCAGGGCTTCGAGGCCATGCTTTCGGGCAACTCGGGTAAAGTGGTTCTCACGTGGAAAGAGGAGAGTTGACGCCATGTTCGGTTCCATGAAGGAGCATTTGCAGGGGCAACTGCGCGAGATCCGCGACGGCGGCCTCTACAAGGGCGAGCGCGTGATCACCACGCCGCAGCGGGCGCGGATCGGCGTCGTCGAGCGCGAGCCCGTGCTGAACCTCTGCGCCAACAACTACCTCGGGCTGGCCGATCATCCCGAGGTGCTCGCCGCGGCGCACGAGGCGCTCGACCGGTGGGGCTACGGCCTGGCGTCGGTCCGCTTCATCTGCGGGACCCAAAAGCTCCACAAGCAGTTGGAGGAGAGGATCAGCCGGTTCCTCGGCACCGAGGACACGATCCTCTACACCTCCTGCTTCGACGCCAACGGGGGACTGTTCGAGACCCTGCTCGGCGCCGAGGACGCGGTCTTCTCCGACGAGCTGAACCACGCCAGCATCATCGACGGAATCCGGCTCTCGAAGGCCCAGCGCTTCCGCTACAAGAACAACGACATGGCCGACCTGGAGGCCAAGCTCCGCGAGGCGTCCGGCGCCCGCTTCCGGCTGATCGCCACCGACGGGGTGTTCTCCATGGACGGGATCATCGCCGACCTGCCCGGCATCTGCGACCTGGCCGAGCGGCACGACGCCCTGGTGATGGTCGACGACTCGCACGCCGTCGGCTTCATGGGCCCCCACGGCCGGGGCACGCCGGAGTATCACGGGGTGGTCGAGCGGGTCGACGTCGTCACGGGCACGTTGGGCAAGGCCCTGGGCGGCGCAAGCGGCGGCTACACCACCGGCCGCCGAGAGATCATCGAAATGCTCCGCCAGCGCAGCCGCCCGTACCTCTTCTCCAACACGGTCGCCCCGCCGATCGTCGGCGCGTCGATCAAGGCCATCGACCTGTTGGCCGAGTCGACCGAGCTGCGGGATCGCCTGGCCGAAAACACTCGCTTCTTCCGCGAAGGGATGACGGAGCGAGGCTTCGCGATCGTCCCGGGCGAGCACCCCATCGTCCCCATCATGCTCGGCGACGCCGTCCTGGCGACGAAGATGGCCGATGCGCTATTGGAGCGGGGCATCTACGTCATCGCCTTCTCCTACCCCGTCGTGCCCCAAGGCAAGGCCCGAATCCGCGTCCAGGTCTCCGCCGTCCACACCCGCGAGGACCTCGAATTCGCGTTGGAGGCGTTCTACGCAGTCAAGCAGGAGCTTGGGCTCTGAGGACGACCGGGGGCGCCCTCAGGTACTCCCGGCATCAGGACGCTTCGGCCGGGCGAGTACCAGAAGCGACTGCGCGGCTCGAATCCGCACGTCCTCCGCCGGGTCGTCCAACATCTTGATCAACTGATCGGCTGCCGCCCGCATGCCGAGCTCGCCGGCGAACGTGGCGGCGAACGTGCGGACCCCGGGGTCCTCCGCGGTCAGGTTGCGGACGAGGGCTTCGCGGCCTGCGGCGTCGCCCAGCGCGGCCAGGGCGCACTCGAAGAAGCAGACCGCCAGCGGGGTTTCCATCCGCGGCAGGTTCTCGCGCAAGGGGCCGACGTCCGACTCATCGCCCAATCGGGCCAGCACCCAGGCGGCGATCCGGCTGACGTCGAGGTCCTTGTCCGCCAGCTTCTCGCGGACCAACTGCATGGCGACGGGGCTGCCACACCGGCCCAGCGCCGCGGCCGCCATAAGCTGAAGGGGCGGACTCTCCTCCCGGGCCATAGCCGCACGGAGCAGGCGGCCATCGCCGATCTGCCCGACCTTGTAGAGGCTCTCGGCGGCGTGGACGTGACCGTACGCGTCGTCCTTGGCCAGCACTTCCAGGAGCACGTCGACGCGGGAGACGTCGCCCGCACGCACGATCTCCCTGGCAAGCCCGCAGCGCTGCCGGTCGTCCGTCTCCGTGGCCAGACGGGGCTCGAGGGCCGTTCGCACTTCCTCCCCGTGGCCGGCGAGCGTCAGGGCCTCGGCGGCGTGCATCGAGGGCCAGAACTCGTCGGACTTCAGGCTCTGGCGGAGGATCGCGACGCATCGGGCCTCCGTTTCCGCGGACAGCTCCAGCGGCGTCGGTTGGCTCTGGCGTTTCGCCAGTGCACCCCGGGGGGCTTCCGCCACCGCGCGGTCCAGAGTGCCGGCCGCGCCGACGAGCAGGCAAAGCGCCAGGGCCGGCAAACGGGCGATCGTCGTGGGATCTCGGTGTTCAGAAAGCATCGTTACGGCTCCTCTCGTGGCTAGAAAACCGGGCCCCATTCTAGCTCGCGCCGACGGGCAGCGAAAGGAGAAACGGCAGGCGGGGCCTGCTTGGGGCGTTTCGCTTCACAATTCGCGACGGCGGCGACGAGCGATACGCGCGGACCGGAACATCCGGTGGCTGGCTGCCGAGTGGCAGGCGTGTGGCCAGTGCCTACTCCGATCGCCGCGACCAACGCTACCCGGAGCGTGCCGACTTCAGCCGCTCGATCAGCTCCCCCCGCCGCTCGAACACGCGGACGCCTTGCTCGCGGATCGGGGCTTCGCACTCGGCGCTCGATAGCTCCCACGTGTCGTTCATGAAGCTGTAGACGCGGCCGAAGTAGAGGCCGCGCATCGATTCGACCAGGCGCTGGCGGTCGTCGCAGCCGGGGAAGGCGGCGATCACGTCGAACAGGATGTCGACCCAGAAGTCGGTGTCGATACGCGGGCCGTCGGGCGCGGCGAACGTCTTCTCCAGGCGTTGGACCACGTCAGGGCTTAGGTACTTCCGGAGGTCGTCGACGGTCGCCTGGAAACCCCCGACCGAGTTCTTGCGGATCAGCGCCCGGTCGACGTCGAGGTCCTGGGCGGGCGCGAGCTCCTGGAGGCCGAAGACACGGGTGTCCTCCACCGCCGTGACCGACTTCCACTGCTCGAAGCTGCCGGCCACCGTCACCAGGGCCGTGCTGACCACGTGGACGAACATCGGGCCGAGCTTGGGGGCGCTCGGCTTGTGGACCTTCGACCCGAGACCCACCTGCCCTACCCGGTAGTCGCCCAGCAGGGCGTGCATCGTCATGAAGACGTCGACGCCGTACTCGTGGGTCGTCCGGTGCCAGGGGACGGAGACGAGGTGCCGGGCGAGCCGGTCGGAGAGGGCGAAATCCCCGCCGATCGGCTGGCGGATGTTGCGGCCGAAGATCCCGTAGATGATCGGGTAGCAGATGTTGTTGGTGATCGTCCCATCGTACTTGTGCCGCGAGTAGAGCGGGGCCAGATAGTCGTACCCGTCCTCCAGGATGGGCGTGGCCATGTACTTGATCCACTCGGGCGTGATCGAGATCAGGTCGGCGTCGACGCAGACGATCGCCCGGGCCCCGAGCACGCTGATCTTGCGGAACGCATTCTCGAAGTTCCACCCCTTGCCCGGCGTGTTCTCCGGCGTGGTGATGTAGATCTTGGGCACCTCGGTCTGGGTGGCCAGGAAGGCGTCCTCCGTGCCGTCCGGCGACGCGTTATCGGCGTTGATGATCACGCCCTTCCTGCCGGGAAAGTACTTCCGGAGACCCTCCGAGGCGATGCGCGTGGGATGGGCGATCGAGTCCGCCTCCTTGTACGAGGGGATGACCACCGCGACCTCGGCCTCCGTGACGCTCTGGGGGTTGACCTCGCGTTCGAACATCGTCCTCACCTTGCCGGTTGTGAGTCGTTTTCTTATCGTTGAACGGGAACCGCGGGCGGCGGACCTGACGGGAGAAACCCGCGAAAGGCAATCGCTCCGTGCGTGCGAAGGGCTCCGCCTGTATAATCGTACCCGCTCGGCCTGTCAAGTGCGGCGAAGGTGATGCGAGACCTGGACGACCTGTTTGCGGCGCTAGCGCGGAGCAAGTTCCGCCGTCGGATGCGGCTGGGGGCGAAGGAACGGTCGTACCTGGAGGAGAAGACGCTCCCGGTCGTTTTGGAGCACGCCCGGCGGTTCGTCGCGGAGCGATTGGCCCCGGCCGAGCCGCCGAACGACGGGCGCCAGACGCCGATGCGAGGCCACCCGGCGTTCATCGCCCAGCACGCCACGGCCACGTGCTGCCGCGGATGCCTGGCCAAGTGGCACTACATCGAGCGGGGCCGGCCGCTTGCGGCGGAGCAGATTGAATACGTGGTGGAAGTGATCGAGCGATGGTTGGGGGAGCAGACGGTTGTGTGAAAGGGCGAAGCCGCAAGCGGCTCCAACTGCGCGCTCGCCACTCGCCACTCGCCACTCACCACTACACGATTCGGAGACGGACGCATGCCACGTAGAATCTGCAAGATTTGGCTCGGGACGGCAATCCTTCTCGGGTTGGGTGGCTCTCTCAAGAGATCGGCCGCCGAGGAGGCCTGGTCGTACGACGCGTGGAAGCCGGGCGGAGAGCGCGTCGCGCTCGACGGGATCACCTTCGACAGCACGATTCCCTGCGGCGCCGGGCACGACTTCGTCCGGGTGGCCGACGACCACTACCGGTTCCGCTCGCGGATCGACCACGCCCCGTACGCCTGGCGATTTTACTTCAAGATCGAGTGCCCCGAGGCCGTGGGGCGCACGATCACCCTGGAGGTCGCCGACTTCGATCACGCCGGCCGGACTCCCTTCCACGAAAGCGCTACGGTCTACTCGCTCGACGACGAGCGCTGGGTGACCCTGGGCACGGAGAACGTGGCCATCGTCCCTTGGACGCCCACCGGCCGGGCGGCCGACGACGAGAAGTACGGCGACGCGTCCCACGTGCCGTACGGCGTGCGGTATCGCCTGAAGCTCACGCGGCCGGTCATGTGGTTCGCCAGCCCCACGCCGTACACCTTGGATCGCCGCGACCAATTGCTCGACGGCCTGGCCAAGGCGCATCCCGACCTGGTCGAGCCGACCACCATCGGGCACAGCTTCCACAGCAAGACCCACGGCTACCCGCTCCGCATGGCCCGCATCACGGCGCCGGGCCACGCCTCCCGGCGCCAAAGCGTGTTCCTCGTCGCCGGGGAGCATTGCTCGGAGACCGCGGGCATCTACGCCTGCGAGGGTTGGATGGCCGAAGTGCTCGAGCACCCCGACTGGCTCGAGCGATTCGTCTTCTATTTCGTGCCCATCGTGAACGTCGACGGCGTGTACTACGGGGCGACGTACTACAACCTGGCTCCCCGCCTGGCCGACGGGATCGGCGAGAACGTCTCCACGAACTGGCCGCGGCGAACGCTGCCCGAGACCCAAGCCCTGTGGTCGGTCCTCGATCGAGTGCGGCCCGTCTTCTTCGCCAGCCTGCACAACGGCCGCCACCGTCGCACCATGGAGGCGTACGGGCCGGCGGGGCCGGCCACCGACGCGCTGGTGGCCGCGTGGCGGGCCGAGCTGGGCTTAGCGTTCGAGGGCGTGCGCTCGCACGGAAAGTCGAACCGGGCGTGGGGCGTCCTCGACGAAGCCGGGATCACGCGCCGGGCCTACACGATCGAGACCCTGCTGCTCTGCCGGCAGGACGGCTTCGACACGTTCCAGGCCAGCTACACGGAGACCGGCCGCCAGCTCGCCCGGGGCACCGTGACCGCCCTCGCCGCGCTGGCGTCGGGGGCCGAGAAGCCCACGCCGGCGGAGTCGAAGCCAGGCGTGGCGCTCCGGTTCGCGGGCGACGACTTCACCGCGAAGCTGCCCTGGTTCTACCACGGACTGCCGTTCGAGAAGCCGCAAGACCATGACGTGGTCAGCTTCGAGGTCAACGCCCTGACGCTGCCCCCGGGCGAATATACCGTGGCCTTGACGCCGAAGGTCGCAGGGCCCGAGCTTCTCGTCGGCTTCGATGGCCGGACGTTCGAGCCGGTGCCGGTGCGCGAGGGACGCGCCGAGCTGACCGGCGTGCCTATCCGCAACTGGATGCTCAGCCTGTACGTCAAGGCCCGCGGCTCGGATGAAGGCGGGCCCCTGGAGTCGGTCCTGGTGTATCCGGCCGATACGCCGTTTGCCGTGGCGAGCCGGGTGGCCAAGCCGTTCGAGGAGTATCGGCGCCAGATCCGCACCGAGGAGCGCGAGATTCTCGGTCGCGACCATTGGGGCGAGTTCTACGCCCTGCTCCGCCGGGAAGGGCTCTCCAAGAAGCGGCTTCGGGCGATGTTCGACCAGATTGTCGAATGGTGCAAGCGGCGCCAGGTGCTCGATCCGGAAAACGTTCACTACGGGGCCATCTACTCCGAAGAGGACAAGTACGACTTCCGCGACGCGGCGGCCGCGGCGGTCTGCTTCACGTACGCCTGGCGCGACTCGGGCGACGAGGAGTTCCGTCGCCGCGCGCTATTGGCCCGGGAGTACGTGTACAAGGGGCAGAACATGGACGACCCGGCCAACAAGGAGCGATACGGCGGCTTTGTCCAGATGGTCCACGGGGCGTGGGGGCCGGGCATGCAGCGCCTGGGCGGGCCGCTCACGCCGATCTCCGGCGTGGAGACGTGCATCATCATCAACCTGTTGGTGAAGACCTTCGAGCTCGGTCTGGAGCCCTCGCCAACCGACGTGGTGCGTCTCGAGGCGGCGGCCGCGTGGGTGGCCAACAGCGAGTTCCAGCGCGGCATCTTCCGCCATCACGAAGGGGCGACGCACGACTGCCAGAACTCCAACGCCCTGGGGGCGATGGCGCTGGCCAGGGCGTACGACGCGCTCGATAAGCTCGGCCAGTCGCCGCCTCACGAGTGGCTCAAGGCGGCCCGGCGCGGCCTGACGCACTTCCTCGAAGGACAGGAGGCGATCGGCTGCTGGCCGTACACGTTCGCGACGATCGGTCGTGGGCAGGCGTTCCGGGAGCAGAACGTCCCCGACCAGGGCATGGGCACGTATCACTTCCTGGTCGCGTGCCAAACGCCCGCCTTTCGCCGTTTGCCCGGGGTCGAGGAGGCGGCGAAGCGGGCCGCCCGCTGGTGGCTGGCGATGAGCCGCATCGACCGGGAAGACCCGAGCCCCACGATCGACATCGACGACCGGCTCGCCCGGGGAACGCTCAAGTTCTCAAGATTCACCTGGTGCCGGTTCACGGCCGCGGCCTCGTTGATGCGAATCGCCGAGCTGAGCGACGAGCAGGAGCCCTGGCGCCGGCTTGCCCTGGCCTACATGGAGCACGTCGGCACCAAGCGGTGGAATACGACCGACCCGGACAAGGCCCCGGTCCAACGGGCCAGCCCGGGCGAGATGACCCTCTGCTCCTGGATCCAGGCCGCGGAGTGGGACGGGGTGTTACTGCGCGAAGTGGAAGAGCGGATGCCGTGAGCGGAGCGGGGGATTGTCGTGCGGGGGTTGATGGGGATGGTGATGGGAGGATGCGAAGCCGCAAGCGGCTGTCTGCAAGGCCATCTCAGTCCTCTCGACCAAATCGACCCACCCCCCACTCCCCACTCCTTACTCACCACTCGCCACTCGCCACTCGCCACTCGCCACTCTTCCCTCCCTCACACCTCCTCCTCCTCCTCAATCACCCACGGCTTGCGATACTCGCGCTGGAAGAGCTTCATCGCTTCGGGGTTGTCTTGGATGTGCTGGGTGTTGGCGTCGATGTTGAGGGTCTGGCCGCCGGTGCGGTAGCTGATCGTGGCGTAGTGGAGCGTGAGGTGGCTGCGGTGGCCGACGTCGATGTCGGCGTTCGGCTTCTCGCGGCTCCGCACGCACTGGATGAAGTTCTCCTGGTGGTCGGCGTCGGGGAACCGGCCGTACATCTGGTCCTTGACGACCGGCTGGCGGTCCTTCGTGCGCACGTGGACCTGCCAGCCGCCCCCCATGCGGCCGACGGTCATCACGCCTGCATCGCCGTAGATCTCGATCCGCGTGGCGCACTGCGGCCAGTAGGGGAACATGTCGCCGTCGCGCACCACGCCGTCGATCTTGAGCATGTAGGGCGTATAGAGCGTTAGCTCCAGGGTGACGACCAGGTCGTTGTCGTAGGTGAATGTGGCGATCTGCGTGTCGGGCGTGTCGGCCGCCCCCTCGGTGTTGAACCGCCCGCCGGTGCAGTAGACTTGCCTGGGAATATCGAAGCCGACGATCATTCGGGCCTGGTCGAACTGGTGGGCCCCGTCGTTGCCCAGGTCCCCGATGCAGTACCGCCACAGGTGGTGCCATTGGTAGCGGAGCGTGGTGTTGTAGGCGTGCTCCGGGGCCGGGCCGTTCCACATGTCCCAATCGAGTCCGTCGGGCACGGGGCCGTCTTTCGCCATCGGAAAGTTGGCCCAGTGCTTCTGGTTGAGCACGCGCACGTAATGGACCTTGCCCAGCTTGCCGTCGGCGAGGTACTGTCGGGCGGCCATGTTGTAGGGGGCGCTTCGGTTCTGCGTTCCCACCTGGACCACGCGCTCGTACTTCCGCGCCGCCTTGACCATCTGCTGCCCCTCCCAGGCGTTGTGACACAGGGGCTTCTCCACGTAAACGTCCTTCCCGGCCCGGCATCCCCAGATCGTCGCCGGGGCGTGCCAGTGGGTGGGCGTGGCGACGACGATCGCGTCGACCGACTTGTCGTCGAGCACCTTGCGGAAGTCCTGCACGCACTTGGGCACGCGGCCGCCCTGGCACTCGGCGATCCCCTTGGCCCGCGGCTCGAACAGCGTGCTGTCCACGTCGGCCAGGTAGGCCATCTCGCAGTCGTCGCGGGCGGCGAAGTTGCGGGCCAGCGTGTAGCCGCGCCCCTTGCAGCCGACGATGGCCAGGATCACCTTGTCGTTGGCCGGCGCCGCGCGGACCGACTTCGCACTCTCCAGGATCGTGAGCCCCGCGGCCAGTCCCAGCCCGGCTCTCTTGGAACGTCGAAGAAACGCACGTCGATTGAGGGTGGTCATGATCTCTCGTCCTCCTCCAGGTAGGGTGGGTCGAGGCACGAGACCCACGCGTTTGGCATGAGACCGATGCTTCTGCGCGTGGGTCTCGTG
>DATKZH010000131.1:0-41835 GCA_035528065.1 Thermoguttaceae bacterium
TCCGCTGCCGCCACTGGTCCCAAAGAACCTGATTCACTGGTCGAGCCATGACTGGGTAGCCTCCTGATACACGGTGGGAGAAAACAGAACTACCCACCAGGCTACCCCAGTCGTCAACAGTGCTTATGTCGGGCGCTTACCCGGTTTCTGCGAGTGGTGGAACTGCTCGGAGGCAGCGCAGGCAAGGAAGGGCAGGGTCGCGTGGCCAACCCCGTCGAAGAAATGTGCCTGTGGCCGGAGAGCGGCGAAGAGACGCCGGGCCGCAGAGCGGAGACCTGGACGCTGGTCTCCGGAGCCGAAGAGGCTGAGAATTGCTCGAAAACGTGAGCGATGAGACGCGCCGCAGGTCACATAGGGGCCAACGCCCCTTCAGGCAGCACGCGGGCCTCGGCCCGTCCCCCAAACAAGCGGGGCGGGCAGGTAGAGTCGCCGCAACGGAGCTGAAGCTTGTGACCACGCCGCCGGTTGATCGATTACGCGGCGGCAGGGATTGTCGGGGTCAGAGATTTTCCAGGAAGCGGTTTAGCTTCCGCCGTATCCGGTACCGCCGTGTCCAGACAGTCGTTGCCGGAAGGTTTTCGAGCTCCGCATCCGTCTGGTCATCCACAGGTCCCGTCAAGAACCGCTCCATGAATTGTCGCTCTCCCGACGTGAGGGTCGACGTGAATTCGTCCATCATCGTGGCGAGCTGCCAGTCGGAGACGCGTTGCTCCTCCAACCGGCTGCGACCTCCGCTCATCTCATGCGAGTGCCGGCGACGCTCGGAACGCGTGTATCGCAGGATCTCGATGCGTGCCAGGCCCATGAGGAAGCCATCCAGAGCCGAGTCCCGATCGGCATCGTACGTTGCGAGCAAGCGGTGGTTGTCTTTCCACAGGGCGTACCAGACGCGTGAGGCGATCTCTTCGATCACGTGACCGTCACTGGCATCGACCCCCAGGAGCAGCTCGATGGCTTTGCGCAGACGAGGATGGCACTTTCGATAGAGCTTCTCCCAGGCGCGCTCATCGCCCGCCAAACACCGTTCAACGACCTGCTGATCGACGAGCACACGGCCCTTGCCGGAACGCCGGCCACCGCGCTGGGTAGCGTGCTGGCTCGCCGGCAACGGCGATTCCGGCATGCGGGCCTTGTCGCTCTCGGGATTCTGTGTACTCACTGCTTCAACGCGTGCACGAAGCGGTCAATGTGCTGAAGGTACGCCCGTCTCGATCACTTGCTGATATGGCGGTGGGGAAAACTCACCCTGGTTGACGTACCCCCGAGGTTCGCCGGCGACAATCCGATACTTCCTTTCGATGCCGTCGTGGATGCCAAGACCGAGGATCTTGAGATTCTCGATTGCGTCCTCCATGCGTACCGCCAGTTTGGACCTGTAGACGGCACAGTTGCGGATCGTCACCAGCGCGCCGCCGCGATCCCCGGTATCCCCGCGAAGGCGGAAACAAATATCGTTGTCCGCCAGCACGCAGCCGACCACTTCGACCTCGACGTGGTTCTTGAGATTCAACGCGGCCTGGTTGGTGATCTGCCCGTTGCCCCAGCCATGGAAGAGGCAATTCGTGATCGTCATTCGGCTCCGCGGGTTCGATTCCTGCTGCTTGGTATCGACGGCGTTTTCGCCGGGCCGCTCATCACGGCGGAAGCCCGCGGCATCCGCCGGCAACGGGCCGGTCCAGAACGTGCAGTTCTCGATCAGCACGTTGTCCCACGCGCCCCGGTCGGGATCGAACTGCACCGCATCGCCCGAAACGTAATAGATCTCGCAATTGCGGATCACCAAGCTGCCAGGCTGCCCCGTGATCCCATGGGCGTCCTCTTGGTCTTGGAACGTGCCCGCCAGCAGGTGGTGAATCCTGCAGTTCTCGATCAGCACGTTGTTGGCATAGACGGTCACCGCGTTATGCCGCCCGTTGCGAATCTCGCAGTTGCGCAAGGTGACGTTGTCGGCGTTGATCTTGACCAGGTTGCGGTCAATCCAACCGCCGTCGACGAGGTAGTTCTCATAGACGCCCGGCTTGGCAACGAATAGCCGGCGGACCTCCTTGGGATGGCCGAGGCAGCCGACGCTCCCGCCGGCTCCCACAGCGGGCCGTGCAGAATCGCCAGGCGCGGCGGCCAGGGCAAGTTGGCACGGCAGCCCAATCAACAGGAGAATGGTTCGTCTCGACATCTTCAGGCGATCGTTTCTCCCCCAGGTTTGCCTGCAGCCCGGAGTATCCATACCGCAGCCAGCCAGCCGAAGGCGACTCCCAGGGTATTCGCAAGTCCATCTGGCCAGTCACAATATCGAGGCGGAATGAAGTACTGGAGCAGTTCGGTCCCGATGCCGTGTCCTATGGCCAAGACCGCCCAAGAGAACTGCGGAGTGCCGTATGCCTTCCGCGACGCCCAGGCCAGCAGGCAAGCCAGAAGAGCATAGGCAAGTACATGCTGAACGAATCCGGCGATGGTCCTGTCGATCGTTCGCTCGATGTCCTGGCCCGAGGCCCCCAGCAGCCACAACGGATGCGGCGCCAACAATAGATAGGTGATAACCACGGTATAGACGAGCACCGCGATCCAGGCCGTGCGAGTGCTTGTCGCATTATCAAGGAGTCGGGACATCGGTTTGGGAGCGTGGCCTGAAGGTCTGTTTCAGAGACTGTCTTGAAAGCCCGGCCGCAAGACTACGGCTGAACAAGGTCTTCGAGCAGTCGGGCAATTCTCTCGGCGGTTCGCCCATCCCAGCTCTCGGGGACGCGACCGATTCGCGTGGGCCCGTCGAGGATTCTCTGGACCGCTGCCAGGATGTCTTCCGTCCGTGAGCCGACCAGTTGGTTGCTGCCGAGGTCAATCGTCACCGGCCGTTCCGTGTTCTCACGCAACGTGAGACACGGGACGCGTAGTGCCGTCGTCTCCTCTTGAATCCCCCCCGAGTCGGTCAGGACGAAACGCGACGACTCCATGAGACTGAGCATGGCGAGATAGCCCTGCGGCTCGATGGACGTGAATCCGTTCAGTTCGTCGCGGTCCAAGAAGCCGAACTGCCGGATGCGGGACTCCGTTCGAGGATGGATCGGAAAGACCACCGGCAGTTGCCCCGAGACCCGGTGAACCGCCCGCATGATCGATTCGAGTTGCTCCGGGCGGTCGACGTTGGAGGGGCGGTGCAGCGTCAGAACCGCGTAACTGCCCGCTTTCAGCCCGAGTTTCTCGTGACGCCGCATCGCCTTGGCCGAGTCGAGATGCGACCGGAGCGTGTCGATCATCACGTTGCCGACGGGATGAATCCTCTCGGGCGCCACGCCTTCGCGGCGGAGATTGTCTTCGGCGGAAGGCTCGGAGGTGAACAGCCAGTCCGAAACGGAATCGGTAACGACGCGGTTGATTTCCTCGGGCATGCTCCGGTCGAGACTTCGGAGCCCCGCTTCGACGTGGCCCACCCGAATTCCGAGCTTCGTGGCGGTAAGGGCAGCGGCGAGCGTCGAATTCACGTCCCCCACGACGAGGACGGCGTCCGGCCGGTTCTCAGTGAATTCCAGCTCCAAACATCTCATCGTCTCGGAGATTTGCCAAACGTGGGTCCCCGAACCGACGCCCAGATTGACGTCGGGATCCGGGATGTTCAGCTCCCGGAAGAACGTCTCACTCATCCGGGCGTCGTAGTGTTGCCCCGTATGGATGATTCGCGGCTGGATCCCCGCGTCGGAAAGGGCGCGGGCCAAAGGCGCGATCTTCATGAAGTTCGGCCGTGCCCCGGCAATCAACGATATCTTCATCCGCAATGGCCTCGACTATTTCGCTGCTGAGTTTTCCGGGAGTGTTCGGTCGGCGACACGCGAAGTCGCTTCCACCGTCTGGCGACAGATCTCGTCGAACTGGCGGGCGATTCTCTCCGCGGAGTAGTTGCCGGTCACCAAACGGCGTCCATTGGCGGCCAGCCGATCGCGGCGATCGGCGTTTCCGAGCAAATCGCACACCGCGCCGGCGAAATCGGCCGGCTCGTCGGCAATCACGATGTGCTCACCGGGAACCAGCTCCAGACCTTCTGCGCCCAAGGAAGTGCTGACGACGGCCCTTTCCATCGCCATGGCCTCGAAAATCTTGATCCGCGTTCCGCCGCCGACCACGAGCGGGACCACGACGACGGCTGCCTCGGCCAGGTAGGGCCGCACGTCCGGAACCGTCCCGACGACCTCGACGCCCGGTGCTTGCGCCAGCCGTTCGACCGCGGGCGATGGATTGCGACCCACGATCTGGAACGACGCCTGCGGGCGTCTCCTGCGAATCTCGGGCCAGATGGCGTTCGTGAAGTGACACACTCCGCCCTCGTTCGGGAGCCAGTCCATGGAGCCGACGAACACGACACGGTCCTGCTTCTCGGGCGTCCCGTTCGGCCGGAAGTAATCGAGGTCTACCGCCGTATCGATGACGTGGACGTGCCGCCAGCCGTATTGGCGCTCGAACGCGAGACGATCCTGCCGGCTGACGGCGATCACGGCGTCAAACTCGCGGCCGGCGCCGGCCTCGAACCGGCGCATCTTATGCCACTGGTGCCGCATGTAGAACCGCCGCAGCCAGCCGCTGCCGGTCTCCGCGTGCCGCTGGAAGATCCTCGCTTCGACGTTGTGTTCGAAGAGGATCTTTGCCGGGGCCGGCAGCCCAACGGCATTCCGTGCCATCTGTACGAAGTCGCAGATCACCAGATCGTAAGACTCCCTCTCCAGCAGCTCGATCGCCCGCCGTCGCAATCGCGGATCGTAGTCCTTGTTCACGTTGAAAGGAAATCGCGAGAACAGGTTCAACGCCAGCCCGCCGTAGAATCGGAAGCAGCCCCGCGGCGTCTCCCGCCAGGGAATCGTCTCCAGCCGTACCCCAAGGTCGCGCATGCCCGACGGATAATCGCGATCTTCGGGCTGCACGTTGCAGAGATACGTCACCTCATGCCACTGGGCCAAGTATCGCAGCACGTTCAGAGTACGGATCTTGCCGCCGGTGTCGGCGGGAAGAAGGGGTCGTTTTTGGAGAAAGAGGATGTGCAAGTTGGGTACGCTGTCACGAGGCGAGCCGAAACAGGGTCTTGAAAATCAAATGCAGGTCGAACCAGAGGGACGAACGAGAGACATACTCCTTGGCCAGGGCGATCTTCTCGGGCATGATCTCCTGAAGATAGGTCGCCTCCGGATCCGCGGACCGGCCGAGGACTTCGGATTCGTGCCGGTACTTGATGGAAGCCAGGTCGGTGATTCCCGGTCGCACCGTGAGCAATTCCTCGAAGTCCTCTCGAAACATCTCGACGAAGCGGGGGACCTCGGGCCGCGGGCCGACGAAGCTCATGTCTCCCTTGAGCACGTTCACCAGTTGAGGCAGCTCGTCCAACTTTGTCTTGCGGAGGAAGCGGCCGATGGGAGTGATTCGCGGGTCTTTGCCGGCCGTGAGCTGGCCGCCCAGCTTGGGCGCATCGGGGACCATGGTGCGGAACTTCAGGATCTTGAATCGGCGAAATCCGCGCCCCACCCTCTCCTGACGGAAGAAAACCGGCCCCGGCGACGTCAGCTTGATCAGGACGGCCACGAGCACAAGCAGCGGGCTCAAGATTACGAGTGCCAGGAAGGCCACGGAGAAGTCGAATGTACGTTTGACGATTGCCGCCGCGTCAGATGGCCGCGAGGCCCGTGCGCACTTCTCAGGCAGGATCGGCACCTCACCCTCAGGCTTGCCCACCCAAGCCGAGCCGAGCCTCCGGTTCTCCGCGATGATCCGCTTCACGTTGTGGATCACATAGTCCACGTCTTCTTCACTCATTCTGGGATAGATCGGGAGCGAGACGATTCGATCATAGACCGCCCTGGCTACCGGCAAGTCGTCCGGTTGGTAACCGAACGTCTCCCGGTAGTAAGGGTGCATGTGCAGCGGCATGTAGTGTACGCTGGTGCCGATGCCCGCCCCGGCGAGCTCCTTGACGAAGTCGCCGCGGTCGATTCGCAAGTGCTCGAACTCGACCTGGATGACGTACAGATGCCACGCATGCTGGACGTTGAGCTCCACGTAAGGAACGGTTATCTCCGGGACGTCGGCAAACCCCCCGTCGTACATCTGAGCATAACGTTGCCGGCACTCCCAGAACTCATCGCACCGCCTCAACTGGCAAATGCCCAAGGAGGCAGCGATGTCGGTCATGTTGAACTTGTACCCGGGCGCAAGGATCTCGTAGTACCACGAACCTTCGGCGCTGAAGCGTTTCCAGGCGTCCTTGCTGATGCCGTGCAGGGTCATGATCCGCATTCGTTCGGCGAGGCGATCGTCGTTTGTGGTGACCATGCCCCCTTCGCCCGTGGTGATCGTCTTGGTGGCGTAGAAGGAGAAGCACGTGACGTCACCGATCGTCCCGATGACCTGGTCACCGTACCGGGCTGGTATCGCGTGAGCGGCATCTTCAATCACGCGCAACCCGTTTGCCCGGGCGATCGCGAGGATCCTATCCATTTCGCACGGCTGCCCCCCATAATGCACCGGGATGATTGCTTTCGTCCGCGGGGTGATTCTCTCTTCGATCTTGTCCGGATCGACGTTCAGCGTGTCCGGACGACAGTCAACCAGCACCGGTCTGGCTCCCAGGTGGACGACCACCTCGCCGGTCGAGGCGAAGGTCATGGTCGGGACCAGCACCTCGTCACCGGGAGAGACGCCGATCGACTCCAGCGCCAGGTGAAGCGCCGAAGTCGCCGAGTTGACCGCGATCGCATGCCGGACGCCGATCCGCTCGGCGAACTGCGCCTCGAACTGCTTGACCTTGGGACCGGTGGTGAGCCAGCCGGACCGCAGGGTCTCCACGACCGACTGGATTTCCTCCTCTCCGATTGTGGGGAGGGCGAATGGGATCTTGTGCTGCTTGAGCGTCGAGCTTGTCGGCTTACTTGACAACTGATCTCTCCCGCCAATCCGGATGTCGTCTCACGTGGTTGTTGGTAATCAGCAACATCGATTCGAAGCAGGCCCGTGCGGCAGTTGCGCTCATCCATCATGGAGACACGATGATGGACTCACGTTGCGAACTCCGGCGACGCTTGGGATTCGAGCAGGTCGTGGGACCAGTCTTCCTCGGTACGGATCGCCTCGAGCGTGCTCGACTCGCTCAGAAGCTTCACGTTGTGGTACTTTGGATCGTGGTAGTCTTCCACGTCGCCGCTGGCGATTGCCTCGATTACCTGACGAATGCCCTCTTCGACCGTCCATGTCGGCCGAAAGCCGAGGCAATTGCGGATCTTTCGGAAACTGACTCGGTAGTTGCGACGGTCGGTGGCCGAATCCTCGCAAATCAGATCCGCGGTGAAGACCTGCTTGTGGACCAACTCGCCGATTTGCTGAATCGTGTAATTCTGCTCGTCGGACCCGACGTTGAACGTCTCGTTGCCTACCAGCGCCAACGGAGCGTTGAGGATCTGAGAGATCGCCAGTGCGGCGTCGTCGACGTGGACGAACGGCCGCCATTGGTTCCCTCCGTAGACGGTAATCTGGCCGTCGACCTTCGCCTTCGCCGCCAGCAAGTTGACCACCAGGTCGAATCGCGTTCGCCCGGAAAAGCCATAGATGGTTCCGAATCGAAGGATCGTCGGAACAAAGGCCTTGTCGGCCATGCCTTGCAGCCCGCGCTCGGCCGCCAGCTTGGTCTTTCCGTACAGCGAGATCGGTTTGACTTCGGAACGTTCGTCCAGGATCTCGTCATCCGCTCCGTAGACCGAGCACGTGCTGGCGAACACGAACCGTCGAATGCCGGACGCTCTTGCCACCTGCGCGATCATTTGGGTTGCCGTGAGATTGACCTTGAGCGTCACGTCGTGGTCGATCTCGCAGGCCGGGTCGCCGACGATCGCCCCCAAATGCACGACGGCGTCCATGCCCTGCATCGCGCTAACGACCTTCTCCACGTGACAAAAATCACCTTCGACGAGGTCCAAATTGGAGTGCCCAATGAGGTCCTGGATCGGCTCCCTCCCGTAAATGAATCGATCCAGCACACGAACGTGATAGCCTTTCTCCAGCAACTTGGGCAGCAGAGCCGAGCCGATGTAGCCCGCACCGCCGATGACCAAGATGTTGCGCATTTGGCCCCCGTTGCCCCGGAGCTGCACATCTCGCTCCGGGCGAACCACCTGCTCCCAGAGGTACGTCCACGTGCGGGAGGCCAGCGTCAGCGCCAAATTGATCCCGAACGCCATCGCCAGCGCCATGCGGGGGATCTCCGTGAGGTGAAGTCTGTCCCAAAGGAAGTACGTCAAGAAAGCAAAGATCAGATAGCTTTGCGCGACCGCTTGAAAAATGATCAGGGCCTTGTAACGGCTCTGGTAAGCCCGCCGGTACGTGTAGAAGCCGCTGAGACTGAAGACGACAAGGCAGATCGGCGTCAGAAGCCAGCTACTGTGGCAATACGCAAGCACGTATTCCCAGAACTCCTTGTCGTAGTCCACCATGCTGCCCTGGCCGTGCATGGCGAAGTGCAGTAAGAACCGCAATGCCAAAGCAGCCAGCAATGCAAAATTGATCATCATGGCATCAGCGATCATTCGCACCGCCATGCCCAACGTAATACGAAACGCTAGTAGCCGCTTCATGCCTCGTCCTCCGTGTGTTTGGTCAAAGGTGTCGTAAATGTTGGTGCAACGAGATGAGCATTGAAAGCGCTGAGATGAACCGACGTCCGCCGCCGGGTCCTCAGCAATCGGCGATTGGCGATGGGATATCGCACCCGTCTCGCAACGCGGTTCGTCTGATCTTGCCGCCGGATGTCTTCGGCAGTGAGTGGACAAACCGGACCGCGTGAACGAGCTTGTATCGTGGCAGATGTCGTCGGCATTGGGCGATGATCTCGCGTTCGGTCGGAGCCGTGCCGGCCGACGAGCGTACGGCGAAAGCAACGGGAGCCTCCCCCCAGATGGCGTCCGGCAAGCCCACGACCGCCACTTCCGCCACGCCGTCGAGTTCGAGAATCACGTCCTCGATCTCCTTCGGGTTGATCCGGTAAGCGCCCGTCTTGATGATGTCGCTCTTGCGACTCACGAAGTAGATGTATCCCTCTTCGTCCACTCGAGCGAGGTCCCCGGTCCAAAGGCTCCCGTCTCGCACCGCACGAGCGGTCTCCTCGGGATCGCTCCAATAACCGACCATGACGTTCTCACCGTCGGCAACGATTTCACCGACTTCCCCCGGCGATACCGGCTCTCTTGCTTCGTTCAACACCTGAAGCGTCACGCCCGGAATTCCGCGACCGATGGAGCCCCGTTTCGCGTCGAGCTCGTCGGGCATCAGTGTCGACAGCCGGGCGGTGGCCTCCGTCTGGCCGTACATCGGAAACAGGCGTACGTGCGGAACGCTCTCACGCAGTTGGTCGACTACCGCGGGGGCCAGCCCTCCACCGGCGCACGTCATGTAGCGGAGGTCCGGAAAAGCGCGCTTTCGGAAGTCCGACCGGTGCAGCAGCATCGCATAGGAAGACGGGACGCCGGAGAATCCGGTCGCTCGCTGCGCCACCATCAGTTCCAACACCCGGTTCCAGAAAACAAAATCGGACGCAATGATCAGCCGCCCACCCACCGCAAGGTGCGTGAACAGCAGCGAATTCCCATAGGAATAGAAAAAGGGCAGAATGACAAACACGCTGTCATCGGCGGTCAGCGCCAGATAGTCCAGAATCGAACGACAGTTGACGGCGATATTCCGATGACTCAGCATCACGCCTTTCGGTCGGCCCGTCGTGCCCGACGTGTAGATCAACTGAGCCAGATCATCCGGGCCCGGCCTCGCACACGACGGTGAACCGGGATCTCGAAGCAAGTCGGCTAACGTCACCACCTGGCACTCAGCCGGGAACGATCCCGCAGGAACCTTGTCGACGCAGACCAGCAGCCGAACGCCGTTTGAGCCGTTCGTTTCGGATAGCTGCCCGGCCCACGCAGCCAGGGGAGCCGCCGCCTTGGAGCCCACAACGACGGCGACGGGGGATGCGTCGCCCAAGGTGCGCGACAGTTCACGTACGGTGGTGTCCGGATTAAGGGCAACCACAACGCCACCTGCCCGAAGGATTCCCAGGTAACATGCAACGTACTCCGCGGAGTTCCCTAAAAGCAGCACGACCCGGTCGCCGCGCTGAAGCCCTTCTCGCTCAAACCAGGCCGCGATCGAATCCGATTGGCGAGCGAGCTGCTCGTACGTCAAGTCTTGTCCCTTGTGATGGACGGCAACTCGGCTCGGAACCGCGTCGGCCTGCTCGTGGAAAAGATCGCAGAGGGTTTTCATAACTTGCATCAGGATACCTGGCCGGGCAGATCGCGGAGGTCGCGCACCTGCTGCATCGGAGCGCAAGGGAACACGGCCGCCTTCGTCCGGTTCGGGAAGCGTTTCGCCAAGGCTCGGGTCAGCTCGCCTGCGTCATGGAAAACCGGATAACCGTCCCAGTAGACCCTTCGGATGTCGTCCGGCGGTACCGCCGGAGCGTAGATCCACAGCTCACGGTCACCCAGACGCCGCAGCCTTGCCGGCTTGCGATAGCTGACGCCCCCGGGCGCGAACAATCCGTGACTTCCCAGCCCCTCGGACGCCGCCGTCGTCAATACGAACACCCCGCCGTTTCGAACAATCGGCGATTTGGCCGCCTTCAGTGCCACAAAGGCGTTCTCCGCCTGAATCAGGTCGATGTCTTTGGGATACGCGTTGAGGAAAGCACAATCGTACTCGGCATCGAGCTCAGTCTGGTAGACGCCTGCGGCCACCGCACACGCTCGGCGGTGGGCGGCCACGACGTCACCTGCACACACTCGGCTCGTTTCGCGCCGGGTGTTCGTCACGACGCAGACGACGAAAGCCAGTCCGAGTTGCCGAGCATATTGTTCCGCCTCAAGCCGAAACCGATTCTCGTTGGGGTCCGCGCCTCCGCGCAATCCAAGCTGCACGAACTTGTGGCTGCGGGCCGTCGCCTCCAAATCGGCCAACCCTGGAAGCACGAGCTTCGCTCCCCCGCTGTAACCGGCAAACGAATGGGGCAGCACCGACCCAAGGGCGATCTTCAGGTCCGCTTCGTAGAAGGTTCGATTGACCCTTAGCTCGCGATCACCATACTCGATTCCGGTCGCCACGAGATCACGGCGACAATCATGGCACTGCACGCGGTATCGAGAAGCCGTCTCCGCTCCGACCTTCCAGGCCAGGCGTTCTGCGTCGAGTGCCCCGTGCGACCCCGTGGCAACGACGATCCTGACCGCGTCCTTCGACAGCCCCGCCTCGTGCAGCTCTCCCAACACCGGCGGCAGGACGTCCGACGCCCGCGTCGGGCGCGCCAGGTCATCCACGACAACACAGGCACTCTTCCTGCCGGCCGCAAGCTCGCGAATCGTCGGGCTCTCAACCGGCGAGCAAACCGCATCCGAAATCTCTTCGGCCGAGCAAGCCGGCGCGTCCCGTGGGGCAAGAACCTCCACCGACCAGTGGCCGGGAAGCTCCAGCCGATGCCGGCCATCCTGATACCACGCCCCCCAAGGCAGTTCGACGGTAGGCACACCAGCCCTCGCGGCTACTCGCTCGACGCTTGACAATCCACCGACGCCCCGCTCTCGGCCTGCTTCCGCCGGACGTAGGCCACGATGGCTGCCACGGAGTCGAAGTTCTCGGGCACCATGTCGTCTTCGTCGATCGTGATGTGGTATGCCTTCTCCAAGTGGGCGATCAGGTCGACCATCACCAGCGAGTCGATCACGCTCAACTCCAGCAGCGAGTCCTCGTCGCCAAACTCGCAGGCGTCCTCGCTCGCACGATGCTCCATCAGATACTCGCGAATATCGTCCTTCATCGACTCCTGGGCTCCTCTAAGCGGATCATAACCGTGAGGTGGGACAAAGGGGGTAAACCTATCTTAATCGCGATCGGCGCGTCCGGTCAATTCGAAGCCGCCGCCGCCCGCTGAGGTTCGTCGATCCTACGGTCAGTCTGTAAGGGTAAAGCCGGTCTACACGTCCCGGTCGCCGACCGTCACGAACCACGACTGCTTGTCCAGCACGACGTCGCGCCAAGGACACCCGGGCGACGCGTAAGCGAACATCTCCGAGCTCTCCGGCCGCCGGCGAAACCCGAATTCGGCAAAGCGGGGGTCCAGAGGATTGCCTTCCAGCGTCGCTATACTCAAACTCTTCAGCCCGCGTCTTCGGCCCTCGCGGATCATGCCGGCAGTCAAGTCGCGAGCCACGCTCTCGTCGGTCGGCGGGAACACGTCCTTGATGCTCGCGCTCTCCCCCTCGACCCTGAAAAGAAGGTACCCGCGAAGCCGGTTCCCCTCGCGCGCTTCCAGGGCGTGGGTCTCATACAGCGGATTCTCCGCGTATCGCCAATTCAAGTAGCGCCCGTCGCGCACCCCCACGACCCGCGCGCATCGGGCCGACTCGTCGAAGAGCCGGTCATACCGCTCGTCGAATTTGGGCGAGCCGACCAGACGCACGTCCGACGACGTCCGGTGCCGCCACTCCCGGCTGCCCAATCGCAAGAGCGGATCGATCAGCCAAATGGCGGTGGCGGTCAAGGCCTCGCGTTTCAGCCTCCCCCGAAGATAGGGCCCCGCCCGTAGTGGCTTGGCGTAGCGAAACACCCTCCCCACCGGCTGGTGCCCCACCTTGGCATGGATCACGGCCATCCGCTCATTCGGATGGGCATACAAAAAGTCGACCCGCCCGCCGTCGACCCCCTCCTTCGCCGCCCGGCGCAGCTTCATCGCCAGCCCCAGCGTCCGATACTTCGGCAGGATCGAAAAATCCGCCCCGTTCCAGCAGGTTCGCACCTCCCCATC
This sequence comes from Thermoguttaceae bacterium, assembly GCA_035528065.1. Lineage (GTDB taxonomy): Bacteria > Planctomycetota > Planctomycetia > Pirellulales > Thermoguttaceae > DATKZH01. The sequence goes on from DATKZH010000131.1 coordinate 12,809, forward strand.
CACCACGACCCGCCTCGGCAGGGCGACGGTGAAGCCGGCCATTTCGCCCGTCTCGACGCGACGGATTGCCCAGAGCACCGCGTGTCCGTCCGGATTGCGGCAATAGAGCCAATCGGCCCGAGCAGCATCGACAGTGCCTCGACGGGTGGCATTTAGCAGCGCTGTTGCCTCGTCGCGTGCGTTATCGAGGGACTCCGCGACGACCCTGAACGACGACGTTTTTGACACAAGAGTCATAGGAGAAGGGATGCCAGACCGTGTTTCTGGGCTACTTTGCAGAACTGAGCCTACACAACGTGCCGGATCACGTTCCTGGTTGATTCTCAGGATAACAGCACGCCGAGACGGAGACCTGTGATCTACCGTTCCGATAGAGTTCAAGTTTTCCGTCCGCGTGAGCAAGGTTGAACCCGGACCGCTGCAAACGCTCTGTCCATTCCCGATCGCCAGCCCACACGAGAACGTAGTCGTAGGCTTCAGCGATTCGCTTCATCGACTGTTCAGCCGAGTCTTCTTCGAATCCTGGAAAAGCGCGTTCGATCGGATGCGCGCGGTAACGCACCGGTACGAGTGTGTTGAAGTAGGCCGCCCCCTGGCCGTTGGCTCCGCCTCTTGCGATGTGATAGTACTCGTGGGCTCGAGTCAATGGTCGGATCTGCCCGAATTGCGGGTTTTCTACGTGGATCGGAAGCAGTTTCCCGTTCGGTTCAAAGGCGGCAATGCCGGATGTGTACTGTTGAACGTACTTTTCCAGACGCACGACCTCGCACGTCATCAACCCGTCGATAGCTAGTGCTGCCAAAGCCACAGTTGCGACGAAAGCGGCCTGAAAACCCACTCGCCGCCCCCATACGGGGAGCGAGCCTGCTGCCGCCAGAGACAGCGCAAGCATAAACGGTATCATACGAGCACTGATGTAATGCCAATTCCAGAACTTCCACGGAAGCAGGAAGTACAGGGGAATGAGAACGAGAACCATCGTCAGGAACGGATCGCGGAGAGCCTGTGCCAAGCCGTGACGCCCGTTGGCGATCGCTTGAATGAACCGACGCCCGAGCAGATAGACGATCCAAAGGAAACCGGCCACTCCGACTGCGTAGGCAGAAGCGGACGTAGTGTAAAAGAACTTGCGAACGAAGTACTCCACGGCAGTGTGAGGAAGAAGCCATTCGCGCTCCGAGCGGTCGACCCAAGTGTTGACCTGTAGATTCAAGAACACGAAGTACAGCAGGAGAAGCCAGGCGGGCCAGGTGACGGTAAACACGGATCTGAGGGCTGTGCGGAAGCTTTGCGTTTGGATGAGCTGGTACCAGCCTATCGCGAATACAAGAAGGAGAAATGCAAACAGGTGCGACAGATAGGTCAAGGAAGCCAACACCGCAAGTATGGCCAAGTCTCGCTTCCTCAGATTTTCGCGATGCCGGAGCCAAACGGCAAACGTGAAGAAGAACAGAGGAATACTCAGACAGAAGTTGTGATAGCCCCGGTAGAAGGTGTAACTGTGTATCATCAGGAAGGCAAAGTAGCCCAGGACTTTCTTATCCGGCGCTGCAACGGAAAGGAAATAGAATATGCTCAAAGGCAGCAAGATTACGTAGACGCTCAAGGCCAGCTTCTGGGCGATGAAGATCGGCGCGAGGTAACTGAAACCGAACATCAAGAGAGTATGGAGCATGTGTGGAATCGGATGCCAGCTCAGCTCGTAGTACTCGGCGTAATTCCACTGTGGATTGCCGTACTCCCTCATCATGTGGGCCGCGAGGAGATACCACGGCCCGTTCTGCGACGGGAAGAACTCCGTTGCCCAGACCGGCGCAAGACTCCCCAGAATCAGAGCGGCGACAACAAGAATGTGGATCGATGAAACAGGGGCGCGTGTTGGCACCGTAACACCGCGTTCATGGTTTTCTTGCGACCACGGTGAATTGCGCATGACGTCCTGTCAGTGCAGCAGCCGCGTAAATTACACGCAACGCAGCGCGTTCCAGACGACTCAGGGAGATCTTGTCCAGCGGATACTCCATCTTCTCAAACAAGATCTTCTCAAAGCCCACCTCAGCGATGAGCCGCGCGAACACGCGTTCTGTGAAGTAGGTTGCGTTTCGATCAATGAAGACTCGCTTCATCGGATACGCGACCTTGCCGAAAGACAATCGGTATATCGCAGTGGCAAGACTGGCTACGAGACAGTCGTAATTGTCCGTCGCCAGAAGCACCAGCCCACCGGGCCGAAGCAGTCGATACGCATGTTCTAGATCCAATCTAGGACGGGATACGTGTTCTATGGAGTCCCAAAACGTGATTAGGTCGAAAGCTCCTTGTTCGGCAGGGTACTCGTGGAGATTCCCTCGGAACATGTCAATCCCATGCTTCTCGCGAATGTGCGTCACGTTGAACTGACTTATGTCGAGGCCCGCAACCTCCCAGCCGCGATCGCGAGCTACACAGAGAAAAGTGCCGAGGCCAGGTCCAACGTCGAGAAGTCTCCCCCGCGGGACTCGTGACTCGATGAAATCGAGGCGACGATCAAAAACCGGTACGCTTGGGTCGCGACGATAATCTTCAACGTGAGATGCGAAAGCGCTACTGTGAACGTTCAGGAAATAGTTTTGATCGAACGTCTCTCCTTCTTCACCGCCGCCACGAAACGCCGAGTTGAATAGGACATCGCAAGACACGCAACGTGCTATCTGATACTGCCCGAGACGGTAGACTGGCCTGCACCTGTCAGATTTGCACAAGGGACACAGAAGAACGGTTCCCGGTTTGCGAGCCCTGGTTCTTGAGCGCGCACGTGGGCCGTTCTGAGTCTCTAGGTCGCTGTCCACCACGTCACACCTCCAACAAGGCAAGTGGGCTTGTCCAGTACAGCCATGAAGGCGTCGGTCGAGTCTCCCAGGAGACCTAGATCAGGAGAGCGTAAAGGTCTCATCAGAGGAGGCGGTTGCGTCGGCGCCCTGCCGCGAGACAATAGGTTGCCCCGTCGCCGCCGTGCAATTCAGGAATCTCCGACCTCAGGTCCGAGTGCCTCACGAGCGACAGCTCATTCCGGTTCACTGCTTCCGCCACAATCGAGTCGACGAGCGCTGAAAGCTCAGCTTGGCGGTTGACCGACTCAAGGAAAACGCGATCCCCGCCGTCAACCGTTGCGGCGACGTTGGGATTCGGATTGCCGGGGTGCACGATGATTTCGGTCGCGCCGTGTTGCACACAGCCGAAGATCCGTTCGAGCGCGTTCCGATTCATGTTGCCGGAGTCTAGAATTCCGAACGCGCGGCTCGGCACCGCGAGGCCGAACGCGTGGCCACGGTTCCAGCGCGCGAGCGTGCTCAACACGATCTTCTTGGGGAGATTCTGCATGAGCGGGCCGGCGCGGCCGGGCCAGACCAACTGGCGGAGGGGGGGAAGCGGTTCGTGGGACATACGGATCGCCGAGCAACCGTGCCGTCGGGCAAGCGTCGACGCGATCCGGAAAATCGGCGGGATCATGTGGACGTGTCGGTGGCTGTCGACGTGGTCGATACTCACGCCCGCCGCCTTCACTCGGCGGAACTGCGCGTCAAACTCGGTTTCAATCTGTGACAATGCCCGAGCGGGTCGACTGACTGCCAACAGGCAGAGAGATAGGAAGCCGCGGCGAAATCGACCTTGCTTGTCCACCAGGAGCGAGACGCGTTCCGCCGGCGCGACACACAGTCCGCTGGTCAGACACAAATGCAGCCCGACGCCCAACGACGGATTCGCCCGAACGACTTCGCGTACCGCGTGCTCGAAAGCCGGGCCGTTGGCCATGAGGCTTGTACTGGTCAGGACGCCATGGCGAAACGCCTCCGCGATGGCGAGATTCGTCGCCTCGCAAATGCCCAGGTCGTCGCCGTTGATGATGAGCTGCTTCATGCGATTGAGAGAGACGTGGGCGAGCTTACGGCGCCACGGAGGTAGCAGAGACGGTCGTCCGTCGGCCGTCGTCCTGCTTGGGCGGATTCGGGTCCACCGGGGCCTCGTCAAAACCGATGCGCTCCCGAGAAATGTACAGCGGTCGACCTTTCACTTCCTCGTAGATCTTGCCCACGTATTCGCCGAGGACTCCCAAGCAGATCAACTGGATGCCCCCTAAGAACAGGAGTGCCACGATCAGTGAGGCCCATCCGGAAACGGCCTCATCCGTGAACAGCCTCAAATAGATGGCCCAGACTGCATAGGGAACACCACACCCTGCAGCCAGAAAGCCCAGGTACGCTGACATCTTCAGAGGGAAAGTCGAAAACGAGGTAATTCCGTCGCCTGCGAACGATAGCATCTTGCGGAGGGAATATTTGGTCTTGCCGGCGTGTCTTTTCGCGGGGACATACGCCAGGGAGGTCTGCCGGAATCCGACCCAAGCAGTAAGACCTCGCAGAAAACGATTCCGCTCCCTCAGCCCGTTGAGAACATCGACCACCTTCCGATCCAACAGGCGGAAGTCCGCTGCTGCTGGAACGATCCGCGTGTCGACGATTACGTTGATCAACCGATAGAAGGCGCTCGACGCAAATCGCTTCAGGATCCCCGTGTCCGCCGTGTCTTCCCGAATCGTGTGGACGACTTCAAAGCCTTCTTTCCAACGGGCGATCATGTCTGGAACGAGCGAAGGCGGATGCTGCATGTCGCCGTCCATCGTCACGACGGCCGTCCCGCGTGCGTGCTCGAGGCCGGCCGTGATGGCCATCTGATGGCCGAAATTGCGCGTGAAGCTGACAAGTTTCACACGAGGATCTGAAGCATGGATCTCCTTGATGATATCCGCGGAACGATCGCGACTGCCGTCGTCAACGAAGATGATCTCGAAATCGCACCACATCCGTTCAAGCTCTTGCGTCAGGGCCTCGTACAGCTTGCGTACGTTGCCTTCCTCGTCGTAAACAGGAATGACAATCGAGATCAGTTCATCGGTATTCATCGTTCTATCCGCCCCTATTCGTACCAGACTCGACCACCTGAGGTTTCGTGGAACGCGGTTCACTGTGGCCGCTTGACGAAGGTCCTGACACGACGCCCGCCGGGTCTTGCCTATGCAGGCCGCGGCAGAATGCGCTCAGAATGGAGCTGACCATTTCGCGGTCTGCCTGGCAGTATTCGAACGTCTGATCCAGACAGCCATAGAATCGCTCCAGTTCATCGTCGTTCGCGACGTACGGCGACTGCCCCGCCACCAGCGACGAGCTATGGAACATCATCACCATCGCCGGAGCACCTTGGGCTGCGTAGGCGTCGACGAGCTGCCGCATGCTTCGTGCGTCCGACTGCTCGGGGCTGAACTTGATCCGGCGAACCAGCCCCAACCGGTCGAGGATGCCTTCGGCGTGAAACGGGCGAAGCCACCGGCTTCTGCAGGCCCGGCGGATCCCTTGGGCCCGGGCGAAGTTGGGGCGGTTGAAGCCCACCGAGACGGGCACTTCGAGTAGGAATCGGGAATCGTTGGGGCAGCGGAGGTCATCGCCGTCGATGAAGTAGGGCGTGTGGGGGGCACGCTCGAAGTTCGGCCCGCCGTCGGCCGAGTAGTCGGTGAAGGGGATCACGCTCGAGTCGACGAGGTAGCCCAGCTCGTGGAGGATTCTTGCGCCCGTGATGTCCAGCCCGTAACGCCCGGCGCGGAACGACGTGGGGCGCCGCCCGAACCGTTCTTCGATTTTCTCGGTGATCCAGGTCAGCTTGGCACGTTGGAGCGGCTCGGGAAGATTGCACAGGTAGGAGTTACGGCCGTTGATCTCCTCCTCGTACGGAGGATTGCACCACGGATGCACGTGGGCGCCGATCTCCGCGCGATCATCGTCCTGAATCTCGCGGAGCAACGCCACCGCCTCGTCGTCTTCGACCACCGGGGCGTCGACCAGGTAGGTCGGCTTCACGCCGTAGCGGTCGCAGAGCTCCTGGAATCGCTCGACGCCGCGGATGTTCTCCACGGTGTTCCCGGACCTCCGGTACCGGCCTCCCCAGAGGCCTTCCTCTTCGGTGTCGACGGTGACGATGAGGCAGGGGTTCATTTCGCGGTTGCCAACGACGGACCGGCGACCACCAGGTCGCGACGCAGGTCGATCAGCTCGCCCGTGTAGACCGACTCCCAATCGAGCTCGTCGGCGACGTCGGTCCCGATCACGAGCAGCTCGGCATGTTCGAACAGCTCCGCGGGCTCGTCCACGAGCAAGGCGGCCAGATGCGGCAGGCGGGTGTCGACGTAGCTGAGATTTGTCCCGACCAGCGTGGCCATACGCACCCCGGGGTCGTATATCTTCAGGTCATATCCGCGGCCCAGCAGCGTCTCGGCCAGGATCACTTGGGGGCTTTCGCGGAGATCGTCGGTACCCGCCTTGAAGCTCAGGCCGATCAGTCCGACCTTCCGGCAGCCCGTCTCGCGCACGGCGGCCAACGCACGCTGAAGATGCGCTTCATTAGAAGGCAGGATCGCGTTGAGTAGCTCGGTGCGTACGGCATGCTGCTGCGCGAATCGCACCAGGGCGCGCACGTCCTTGGGCAGGCACGAGCCGCCGAAGGCAAAACCGGGACGAAGGTAGACGGGGGAGATGTTCAGGTGCTTGTCCTCACACAGAAGCCGCATCACCTCCTGTCCATCCGCGCCGAACGCCCGAGCCAGGGTCCCGATCTCATTGGCGAAGTCGATTTTCAGAGCGTGGAAGGCGTTGCAGGCGTACTTGACCAACGCCGCCGTTCGCGTGTCGGTGACGAACCGTTCGGCTTGCACACGCTCGTACATGGCGAGCACGTCGTCGGCTTGGCCCGGCTCGGCGGCCCCCACCAGGACGAACGGCGGGTGGTCGTAGTCGCGAATGGCCGTCGTCTCCCGGAGGAACTCGGGGTTGTTGCATAGGGTGACGTGCGACCCCAGCTCACAGCCCGCGGCCTCTTCGAGCAGCGGCGCCAACCGATCCTCCAGGATCCCGGGGAGCAAGGTTGACCGCACCACGACGTCGTACCGCTGACCGGTATCGCGCAGGACCGTACCGATCGCCCGCACGACCCGTTCGACGGCGTGATACTCCACGCTCCCGTCGGCCGCGGAAGGAGTTCCGACCGCCACGAGCGCCAGCTCCGACCGGCGAATGGCGTCGTCGAGGTTCGTGGTTGCCTCCAGTCGCCCGGCGGCCACTTGCGCTCGAATCAACTCTTCAAGTCCCGGTTCGGCGACCGGCGACGAGCCGGCTTGGAGCGTGGCGACCTTGTCTCGATCGATGTCCACGCCGATCACGTGATGGCCGTCGCGGCTCACACAGGCGGCCGTCACGCACCCCACGTAGCCCATTCCAAACACGGCAACATGTTTCACTGCCGGCGACTCCTTTGAATGCGATGGTCTCGTGTTGCAGAGTTCGACATCCGTCGCGCGTCACTCTCAACGTGTCCACGACGGGAAAGATCGCAACGATACGTGCCTTCAAGCGACCTTGGCGACGATCCTCGGCCCGATCGATCGGGCAAGCCAGAGCGGAAGACGTCGCCAAAGCCGGGTCCCCCACCCGTAGCTCTCCTGAAGCGAGGCGGCCTTGGCGGCGGCCTCCGCGTTCGACGCAAGATAGTACCAGTAGAGTTGGACCGGCTCGGCGCCCCACTGTGTCTTGAAACGGAAGGTGCCCGAATCGTACGAGCTCCGTCCGAAGTGAAACCACCGGTATCCGTGCTGACACGCGTCGGCCAGGATCTCCCAGTACATGAGATGATTCACGCAGTAGCTGTTGTAGCGCCGCAAGCTCGATGCCCAGGGGATCTCGAGCCGATCGCCGTTGGCCATCGTGAGCCCCGCCCCGATCGCCCGATCGTCAAGCCAAACGACGTAGATGGCCACTTCCTCCGGAAACGTGTCGATCACGGCGCGGAAGAACCTGCGAGAGTGCGACGGGCTGCCCAGGTCGCGCATGTTTTCGGAGTAGATGGCAAAGAACTGGGAAAGAAGCTCGACGCCGCCCCGCTCCACGCGGAGCCCCTTCTTCTGGGGTTTCTTTACCTGGTTGCGGACCTTCGCCTTGAGCCCGAGCCACAACGCGTCGGAATCGCTCTCCAGCCTCAGCCGCACGAGTGCCTTGTCGGTGCGGACGTGCGGCGACAGATCCAAGGGCTCGGCCTGCCGCAACAGGACGACGTCCGCGCCCGCCTCCGTGGCGACTTCCAGGGCCCTACTCGCCAAGGCACTTTGGGCCTCGACATCGTCGGCAAGGACCCCCGCCGTGTCGAAGCACGGGAGCGAGGCGAATTGGCTCGCGAACAGCCAGCTCCGTTGCCACACCAACGGCAGCACGCCCACGATCCGTCCGTCCCGCATCGCGGCCAGCCGCCGGAAGGGCAACCGGTAGACCGCGAACACCCGCTCCCATTCCGCGCGATGATACAGGTAGCCCGGCCGTCGCAGGACGTAGTCGTTCCACGCCTCGACCGGCACCTGCTCCTCGACGCGGATGCGACCATCGGACGGCGCGGGTTTCGCGGGCTCGCACACTTTCGTGACCTCGTCGGTCTTCATCAGCTACTCGCGGACGATGTAGGTTTGTTGCATGCCGTGGTTCGCTCGGTCCGGTTCCACGTCACGCGCTGCAAGTTGAGCAGCCCCTTGACCAGCCCGACCGCCATCGCCACGTGGCTCATCACGAAATAGAAGGGGATGCCGCCGATCCGAGTCTCGCGGAATCGGAGCGACAGGCTGCCGACGGCGGCCAGCCCGTACAACAGCACTTGGGCCAGCAGCGCCGCCCGGTAGATCACTCCGGCGTTCCACAGCACGGCGCTCGATACCAGCAGGAGGACGAGCCAGACGGGCCCGGCCCATCGCAGCAACTTGTGCGACACGAACTGCCAGCATTCCACCGGTCGCGCGAGCGGCGGCCACTGGCGGCGCAGGAGCACCTGCATCGCACCCGCCGACAGGCGAACGCGGCGCTGGAACTCCTGCCGTGCCGTTGCCGTGCCGTTCTCCGTCGCAATCGCGGTCGGTTCGAACACCACCCATTTTCCTTGACGGATCACACGCATCGAGATGACGAAATCATCCACGATCGTGTCGGCCGGCAAGGGCTGGAACAGCTCGCGCCGCAGGACGTACATCCCCCCGTCCACCCCCATCATCGAGCCGACCTTGGATTCGGCCCGTTGCACGGTTCGCTCGAGCCGATAATAAGCGCTCTCCCCCTCGGCGAAATCCGACTCCTCACTGGCAAGCCGCACGTCTCCGCTGACGGCGCCGACCCGGGGATCGTCGAGCCGCGCAACCAGACGCTTCAGGGCCTCCGGCCGAAACATCACGTTGGCGTCGCACACGCAGACGACTTCGCCGGTGGCCTGGCGGATGGCGTCGTTCACAACGGCCGTCTTGCCCCGCCGCTCTCGGAACGCCGCAACGTGGACGCCGCGCTTCTCGAAAGACCTCGCAATCTCCACGGTACGGTCCGAGCTGCCGTCACTGGCAACGAGGATCTCGCACTTCTCGGCCGGGTAGTCGATCGAAAGCGCGTTCTCGAGCTTCGCCTCCAGAACCGTTTCCTCGTTGTGGGCGGGAATAATGAGCGTCACGGAAGGTAAGTCCGTCGAGTTCTCCGGCGGCCGGTCCGCTTCTCGTAGCACCGCACTGACAAGCCGGAGCAGAAGCGCGTAGCCGACCTGCGCGTACAGCAGCGCGGCGACTGCCGTCCAGAAGACAATGATCCAAGCCACTTCCATCAAACGCTTTCGGGCTCCTGCGTACCGGCGGTGGGGATCGCCGACACCCGGTCGGGTCGGCAACTCTCTTCCGCGCCCGAGGGTGGCACGCGTGCCGACGTTTGTGCCCGTTCGGGGCTCCACATGGCGATCCGCCCCCCCAACACCAGCCGAAGGACCCCCAAGGCGGCCGCCGTGTTGGCCAGGCAGAAATAGTACGTAATGTAGACCGGTTTCCAGTGCCGTACGCCCGGCACGAGGCCCAGCAGGGCGACGCCGTAGAACAGGAGCTGCATCGCCAGAAGCACGACGTAGGTCTCGTGCCCCCGTGCCGCGAGATACGTGCTCGCCACGAGCATGGCCACGAGGAAGAACGGAACGAACCACCGCAGCAGCTTGTGCACCAACAACTGATACGCGAACACCCCAACGCGGAACGGATTCAACGTCTGCGGGACTCTCAGCACGGCCCCCAGCGCCCGGTTGACGATCCTCGCCCTCCGCCGGAACTCGCCCGCAAAATCCTCGGCCGTCCGTTCGTAGCAGACCGCCTCCTCGTCAAACACCCCGCGATAACCCCTGGCGACGATCTTCAAGGGCAGGATCGTATCGGCGATGTCGTCGTCGCGGAGCGGCTCGAACAGCTCGGCGCGGGTCGCCAGAATCGCGCCGTCGCCGCACACCGGTGAGCTGATCTTGCTCTCTTGGATCTTCAGCCAAGTCTCGTACCGCCAGTAGAGCGACTCGGACTGGTTCGCCGCGGAATCCTCGTCCACGTACCGCTGGTATCCGGAGACGAACCCCACCTTGGCATCGGCAAAGTGGCGCACCAGCTTGTGGATTGCGTCCGGCTCGTACATCGAATTGGCGTCGCTGAACACGACGACCTCGCCACCCGCCCCCGGCACGAACCGCGTCAACCCCGCCGACTTCCCCCGCCGCGGCTCCTGCCGACAAAGCACCACGCCGCGATCCGCATACCCGGCAACGATCTCGTCCGTCGCATCCTCCGAGCCGTCGGAAATCACCATGATCTCCAAACGGTCCCGCGGATAATCGAGCGATAGGGCGTTCTCCAGCTTCTCGCGGATGACCGATTGCTCGTTGTAGGCGCTGATGACGAGGGTGACGGGCGGCGCCTCGTCCCGAGTGACGTGTCCTCTCCGGAACAGCGCCAATACCAGGAGGCACAAGGGGTACAAGAGGTACGTCAGAACGACTGCCAGAAAGGCGGTCCAGAATATCACTTCTGCAAGCTCAGGCATCGCCAATCTGTCCCTCAGCCTACGCTAATCACTCATCTGCCGATGAAGTACCACACGCTATCGACAGCAGCCATGTGGACGAGCTACGCAACGACACTCTGCCCGTGGATACCCCCTGCCGCCGGCTGGGCCAATTCCGAGAAGAAGTGCTTGATCTTTCCGCTTCCCTCGCGGCGTATGTGGTCCACGTAGTTGACCTCCAAAGCCAGCCCCGGCTCCAGGTATCGATCCATTCCCGCCCTGATGCCCCCAATCTCGCGATCCGTCAACCTGCGATCCGAGACGACGTCGAACACGAACGTGTCGGGGCGCGTCTGACGGACGATGAATTCCCGCAAGCAGCCGGACGATTCGAGAATCCGCCGAGAAACGTAGTAGAATGTCAATCCAGCGGCGACTCGACCCGATGGCAACACGGCGAAATCATTCACGCGCCCGTCGATCGACCGCACGTACTTCCTTCCGCGACGTTCGAAGAGTTCTACGCAGTCGCCCAGTTCATAGCGAATCAAGGGAAAGGCTTTGTTGAACAGCGACGTGCACAACAGCGAGTTCTCGCCGTTTTCTCTGCGTGCGATCTCGAAGAAGGTGATCTCGTCGGAGCACACCATCTCTCCATCCGGCCGTTCGAATGCCAGAACGCCCAATTCGGAAGCACCGTACTCGTTGGCAACTCTCACGCCGAAAGCCGTCTCGATGATTTTCCTATCCTCGGGAGTGCATACCTCGGACGTCACAATGCACACTCTGAGAGTCGGGCAGATGTCCTTCAACACGACTCCCCGATCCAAAAGGTAGCGGGCGAAGTAGACGATCGAGCTCGTGTACCCATACACGTATTCAAACCCGCGGCGACGGAATCTCCGCTCATATTGCCGTAGCACCTCGGTCGACAGATCAAAGACCGGAAACCGCACGCGATTGGCGATCCGGTCCTTGACCTTCTCCGTGAGGTAGCCTTTGGGGTCGAGCGGAATGCCGTAGAAACGGGCCTGTTTGGACGTCGTCGTGAGGGAGTATTGCGCGTAACGATCCCTCACCAAGGCCCAACTCAGCGCGTGACACAACTTGTCCTTGGCAAAGTAGAATGGATGGCCGGAGGAACCTGACGTGCTGGCAGTGTATAGCTGTCGCCTCGTGATCCCTACCGGGAGCAGCTTGCAGAGTGGCTGTTGGAGATCCGCCTTAGTAATAACTGGCAGGCTGTCCCATTCACTCGGGAGCCTTGACCCGATCTTCGCACGGTAGAACGGATTGTTCTGATAGTGATACCGTACGATTTCCCAACGCCGCGCATGCTGCCAGGCTTCATAGCCCTTGGCCGCTGACTGCTGGATGTCGCAGAGCAATCGACGTGCTCGCGACATTGGGTATCCTTGAAGGCTAAAGGCAAGCTCGAACAGGTTCATTTGGGTCTTCTGTCAAGCGGGGATCGTCAATTGGAGAACGTGGTCCGAACTGCATGCAGTTTCCGTCGAACGGTGCCCCCGAGAATCTGCCCGAGGATCCGCCGGTCGTATCGGTGGAGATGGCGAAGTAGGTAGAGCCAGCTCCGATGGCGGTTGCGCCTGTCAAGGCGGCGGAAGTCCGCAAGATATCCACGCCCGTTGTCCTCGATCGTACGCTCGATCGAGCTGCAAAGCTGGTTAAGTTTCAGTTCGAAGTGGTCCTCCGCGACGACTGCCGGACGGTAGTCCGCGCCGATTTTCAAAGGGGAAATGTGCACGAGTTCAAAGTGCTTATTCTTGAGAGTCAACTCTACGACCATGCTCTCCGTGCAGGCCTCGTTCCAGAGCTGATCGAACACGAAGTTACCGAGGCTGTAGAAGATGTACTTGTCGCTATACTTCTCGAATCCATTGAGGACGTGAGGATGGTGCCCGAGGACGAGGTCGCACCCTGCGTCGATAGCACTTCTGGCCATCGTAATCTGAGCGAGACTCGGGTAGTGGATGAACTCGTTTCCCCAATGAAACGAACAGATCAGGACGTTATCTTGCCTCTTATGACGCCGGATGTCGTCGAGTATGTGCTTTTCCGACGCTTGAGCGTAAAGTGTAGTGCCCGCGAAGTACTTGTCCTTTTCAAAAGCGTACCCGAGGAAGACATACTCCGTTCCACCGACGTCAAGCATCGCGGGCGTGCAGTTCAAGCCGTTTGCATCGGCCATGCCAACCACCGTGATGCCACGCGAACGTAGAAGCTCGACGGTCTCGCGGAACGCCTCCGTGCCATGCTGCAGAATATGGTTATTGGCAATGTTGAGGACGTTGAAGCCTGCATCAACAAGATAGTCGGCGTACTGGCGACGCCCGCGCATATGCATGGAATGCAACTGGTTACGCTGCAATCCGGTTTCACTCAGAACGGTCTCCAGGTTTCCAAAAACAACGTCTCCCCGGCGAAGTACGTGCTTCACCTGACCGAAGATGTCCCGATCGGGCTCCGACCGGAGTAGCGAGTCGACACCGAAGGAGGCGCACACATAGTGATCACCAAACGAGATGTCCCCCACAGCGACGATTGTCGAGCCGCTGACTTGGTGTACTCCGGAGTGTAGCCGTTCAGATACCTTGCAGTGGTTCACTCGTCCCTTTCCACAACTCGCAAGGAGGAGTGGGGCCGCGAATCGGCGAGGGACACGATCATGGCGGCGTTGATACTGGCCCTTGTTTGTCGCTGGCGCGACGGTCTGCTCCCCAGATCGTTGAAGCGAGTCACGGTGAACTCCCGCGTGTCCGTGCCCGTTCCCGTAGCTGGTATAGCTCAAGCACCAAGTCCGCATTCCGTTCCCATGTGCGTGTGGCCAGGACCTTCCGTCTTGCCGCCTCGCCGATTGCTTCGCGGCGACGCGGGTACTCGGCAAGGTCAATGACGGCGTCCACGAATGCCTCTTTGTTGCCGGCTTCCACAAGTCTGCCGGTGACGTCGTCATCGATGAGCTCTTCGACAGGCCCGAGTCTGGGAGCGATGGTCGGTTTTCCCATACCCATGTATTCGAGAAGCTTCATCGGGGAACCGTGCGCGTTGGAATCGGGCATGACCGCAATGTCCATCGCCGAGATATGGCGGAACACATCTCTGTGCGGCAGTCCGCCCGTAAAGGTCACACGATCCTCGAGATTCTGGTCGCGAACAAACCGTCGGAATCGGCCCTCCGTCTCCCCGGTTCCCACAATCAAGAAGTGCGATTGTGGATGTCTGGCACAGATCTCCGGGATCGCTTCCATCAGTAGGCCTATACCGTGTATCACTCGCAGCGATCCCACAAAGCCAACTACCGTACGGCCCGAAAGCCCGAACTGAGTACGAACGGCATGCCGAGCTTGATCGAACTCTCCGAATCGTACACTCTCCGGATTGATTGCATTAGCAGTAACGATGACCCGGTTGGGCGGTACTCCCAGTTCGGTCAGGCGGTCGCGCAAAGCTTGCGACACAACGGCAATTCCAGCAGAACGGCGAAACACGTAGGTTTCGATCCACTCCGCGAGCGGATTGAAGTATAGTCTGTGACAGGTCGCCAAGCGTCCGGCAAGGGTTGCATTGACCTCCAGAATCGTCGGGACATTCTCGCTCCTGGCGGCCAGAAGGCCGCCAATGCCGAAGAAGGAGTACCGCTCGTAGACAAAGTCCGGAGTGTACCGCCGGATCGCCCTGCGAACGGCGGCATAGGAAACGGCGTTGTAGGACATCTCCGCGACTTGGGCCACGAATCGAGGAACGTATCGTTTCATCGTGACGATCGCATTGGCAGTGTCCCCGTTGCGCGAGGCCATGCCTTGAAGCGACGAGGCTCCTTTGGGACACACAGTGCTTACTGAGTGTCCAAGGTTCCGAAACGCGTTGATCATCTCGGCGATATGGATACCCTCGGCGCCGTCGCCGAGCGTCCTGTGATGGTAGAGAATCTTCATTGCTTAACCTCGCCCACTGTCGCACTCACGCTGGTCGCCAACCAGAACCGACGATTTCGGCACGGACTGCACAATACGATGCTATCGCCCGCTGGAATACTCCCGCCACCTTCGCCGCCGTCGTGCTCCAGGCGTGACTTTCCATGACGGTCCGGATCTTCCGGTGATCCCACGGATGTTGCAGGGCTCGGCTGATGCCTTCGGCCGCGGCGGGTGCGGACCGAGATTGGAGAAGGATTCCCAATCGCGGGTCGGAAAGGAGATCGACAATCCCGCCGACCGCAGTGGCCACGGCGGGCGTTCCACAGGCAAGCGACTCAAGCAGCACGTTGGGAGACCCCTCGCGCCCGGACATAAGGGCAAACACATCAGCAGCGCTATACCACCACGCCAACTCGTCGTGCGGGCGACGCCCCGGGAAATGGACACGACTTCCAAGGCCGTTCTTTCGTACTCTCTTCTTGATCTGCGGACCATGGTCGCTGCCATGACGCGGCGGCCCGCCCACGATGACCACGACCACGTCCGGGTGGGCCTTGAGGATCTCAGGCAGGGCGTCGATCAGTATGTGAAAACCCTTGTTCTCAAACTGGTCCCCCACGGAAACCACGATCTTGGCATCTGCGGGCAAGCTGAGCCGCTGGCGGGCCTCCGTCTTTGGCAACGGACGAAACTTCTCGAGGTCGACGCCATTGGGAATAACGGAGACACGGTCCGGGGCTGCGCCGTTCGCTTTCATTGCTTCGGCGATCTCCCGGCTTATTCCAACGCACTCCGTTGCCGCGCGCAATGCAGACCGGATCTGTCCGCCAATCACCGGGCGGCCCGGGAAGCGGCACATATCCTCGCCTCGTCCCGTAATGACTACCGGTCTGTCATACAACCTCCCGAGCCACGCCGCCACGAGCCCGGTTGGGTACACCCGGTGAGCATCGATGAGATCGAACTTGAAATCGATACGCAGTCGCTCAACGGCTCGCCGAACCGCCGGAAACATCAAGCGCGAATGAACGTAACCGCCAAGTTTCGGCGGAAGGAAATAGCGCGGTCGTACAACCGAGATCCGTTCGACCGTCTCTTCCCGCGGAAACTGAGTCCACACGGACCACTTTCGGGACACGCTGGCCCCGGGGAAATAGGGAACGGGAGAGACGACTCGGAGTTCGAAGTCACGCAAGTGTGCGACGGCCCGCACGCGCTCCTTCACAGGCAGACCATAGTCGGGCAACACGGTAGACGGGAACGGTCCGGTCAACACAAGGACTCGACGAGGTTGCTGCCCGCGGGAGACAAGGCTTCCATCACAGCGTGTTTGAGGCACAATTGGGCTGTTCAGAATTCTCACGTCGGTTGACTTGGTCACTTCCGAGGACAACGCGCCACGACAGGACTTATCGCTCACGTTTCGCTGATTTGCGTGGAACGCGCAAAGCGTGGCCCCGCCGTACCATGATCCGAGCAGCTAACGGGAGCCCGCAGCCTGATACGACTGCAAGGCTCGTTGGAGCACTTCTCCAACTTCTCCTGCGGTCCATTCCCAGGTCCTACGGGCCATTGAACGCCGGATATACGATCGGTCCCAGTCGCGTCCCAAGGCATCACTGAGACCGAGACCGGCCACTTCTGCGGACCGGTCGGCAAGCAAGATCCCACGTCGCCCGTCCTCGAGTTCATCCGGAATACCGCCCACCGGAGTCGCTACACACGGAACACCGCAAGCGAGCGCCTCCAAAAGGACATTTGGCGAACCCTCACCCGAGGACAAGAGGGCAAATGCGTCGGCGGCGCTGTACCATTCCACCAGCTCATGGTGAAGACAGCGGCCCACGAGCCGCACATGACGTTGCACACCGTTAATGCGAACACGCTCTTCAATCGTTCGTGTGTAATCGTGTCCAAACGGTGAAGTCCCACCGACAATAACACATAGCACGTCCGGATGCTGTCGACGGATAATGGGAATCGCGTCGACAAGGATGTGGAACCCTTTTCTCTCCTGCCGATTTCCCACGGAAACAACGATGGGGCGGTCTGGCGGCAGATTCAGCCGACGCCGTGCCTCGTTCTTCGAAATCGGATTGAACTTGTGCCAATCAACGCCGTTTGCAATCACCGAAATCTTGGCGCTCTCCGCTCCATGGGCCTGCATCCTATCCGCGATTTCTGTGCTCAGCGCAACGCACTGGGTGGCATTACGAAGCGCATATCTAATCTCATCGCCGATCAGCGGATAGTCAGGGAATCGCAACATGTCTTCCCCGCGACCTGTGATCACCACAGGCTTGTTATAGAGTTCTCCAAGCCTCGCCGCGACAACTCCATTCGGATACACCATGTGGCCGTCGATCAAGTCGAAATCGAACTCTTGGCGAATTCGCTCGACCGCGCGCTTCACCGCCGGGAACATCAGTCGTGCTTGGAGGTAGTGCCCGATTTTCGGCGGCAAGGCATAGCGCGGCCGTATCACGGTAAGCCCATCGACAAGCTCTTGGCGAGGGAACTGCGACCAGACATACCACCGTTTGAAGCAGCGAAGGGGGGGGAAGTATGGCACGGGAGCGATAACGCGGACTTCATGTCCCGGCATACTCGCAACGGCGCGAACCCGATCTTTGACAAACGCTCCGAGGGTTGGATGAGCTTGGGACGGAAATCCTGAACTTAGGACCAGGATCCGCCTTGAGCATGAGTCTCCCCGGCGATGCTCGGGGCACTTTGTCACATGAGTATTCGACATTGTGTGCTAAGCCTGTGACATCATCTTGAGTAGTCTTTTTTGAACGCACTTCCGCGTCCAAGCGTTGTGGATGCGTTGCTTGAGGTTCAGCGGCGGCCGACGCACGTAGGTTTTCAGCCGGCAGTGCAGGTGTCGTATCATCATGGCCTGGTACATTGCGGATCGTTCCGCGTCGGGGCGCCCATACCCGCGCAAAATCGCTTGCTTCCAGGTGCCGATGGGCCAACGTCGCCACGGAAAATAGATCCCCAACATCTCCAGCCGATGAATGAAGTAGGTGACGTCCACCAGCGAAAAGCTGAGCTTCGCCATTGCAAAGTCAAGCGGAGTCAGCGTCGATCCGTCCCAAAGGACGTTTCCGGGGGAGTAGTCACCGTGAGTCCATACCGGCCGGCGGTCTTCGGGTGAGAACCGTTGAGCGAGTTGTCTCAGATTGGCCTTCAACCTGCGACGTATCCCATCCGTGGGCCAGCCATACCCGAGCTGAAGAATGGCCTGGATGCGTAAGTCGCAGTACTCGACCAAATCCAGTGGGTCATCGTCCATGAAGCGCTCTCCGTCGCCAGATTTGATGGGGAGCGACTGGAACCAGCGAAGCCACTTGCCAGCCGAGTACAAGGCCCGCAATGTCCCGTGACTCGCAGACCTACGCAACACCAACTGACTCACCGGCGGCCCCGGGGCCTCCTCGGTCACAAGAACGCCGGACTTGGGGTCCCCGTAAACGAGGTTCAGTATTCCCAGATGGGAGTGCGGCGGGGGGCAAGACCGCATCCGCTTAACGAGGTCCATCTCTCGTGAGGTCCGCCTGTGAATCACCTCCGGCGTGACTCCCAGATCTCCCTGTGGGAGGTACTGCTTCACATACACGGCCCGTCCATCGGCCTCGACCCGTCTGACGTTGCTGGTTGCCCAGCGGCGGACAACCAGAGTGCCTCCGTCGGCGACATACGGTGGCTCGTTTCGTTCCGTAGCGGCCACATCCGACACTTCCACGGAATCTAGTCTGGCTTCCGTTGTCTCTTTCATTTTGCTTGTGGTTTCCACTGCGTATCGGCGGGTACGCAATCCGACGGACAAGCCGAACCAGGCCCACGAAAAGTAAACGCAGGCCAGCCGCCCACGCCCTGCAACGGCGTCTGACCGCAGTCGCCGTGGATGGCCGCCTTGCCCGCTACGTAGACCAAAGGCCCTTGTTCCGTCCAAACGCGCCAAGCTATTTCGCCGACACCTAGGTTCTGAGCAGGGAACGCATCCCGACGGACAAGCTGCTCATCGAAGCTTGCCATCGCGCAGACGATTCTCTGTCCTCTCATTACCACGTCTACTGGTGCAGGTGACAGCCCGACGTAGGCAACCACTAAAAGACGCGTGGCAGCGTCAGCCTCATGACACAAACGCTGGCCCTCCCGGTACACGCCGTACCCGGTCGCGTTCCAACCAGCCGGACGATCCTCGGTCGGCGTCTCCAGTTGGCCCCGAATTGGGACGGAGTAGGACCACAGAGTCAGCTTGAGCTCTTCACCCTCCGTGTGGCACACAAGGGGGCCGCTGTTCGAAACGCGTCCAACGGTGCCGGCGGGCATTTGCCAGAACCAGCGCACGCGGCGAGGACGATCCGTTTCAATCCAATCCGCAATCCACAGGCCCCGAGCCGGCAGCCCGAGAAGATGCCGTTCCACGTAGACCTCGGAACGCCTCTTTCCGGCAGCTTTCCATTTCAGGCTCCCCTGGGCAAGCCAAGCCTCTTCGGAGAGATTAGCCTCGAGCCGCGGGCGCTCTGGGGCGCAGGACCAGTTCAGCCCACCTGCGTTCCGGACGATCGGGGCTCCGTCGATTTCAAGTGTGTTGTGTGCAGCCGGATTGCGAAAGTGGCGTACCCAGTCGGGTGATCCGTAATAGAACGGCATCCCTGAGTCGATCAGCGCTGGCTTCCCTCCCGTCCCAATAAGCACTTGCAGCGCGTCGGCATGTCCGTGGCCGGTCGAGGGCGTCGCATCGGCGTGAAGACCTCCGGCGATTGGGCCGGCGTCGAACAACAGCCAGTCGCCATCTCGCTTGGCCACGGCGTAACCCGAGTCGGGGAGAACGGCACGGCGGTTCGGTTCCGCGGCGGGCAGCCTCGTCCACGACGCGACTCCCTCGCACCCAAGCACCCAGTACAGCTCTTCGCCGGGCTCCGCGCCATCGACCTTCAAATCGCCGTCCTCGAACAACGCCGCGCCCAACGAGCAGAGAGAGCGAAAGTCCCAGAAATCCTCGTGAAATACGGGAATCGACCTGGCGGAATCGACGTCGCCGACCGCCGGCCACCGACCGTCCGGCTGCTCGAGCGCGGCGCCCGCCCGAAATGCCCGGTGCACGACCGGCTCAAGCTCCTCCAGCCGCGCTCCTTCCGCTCTGGCGGCCGCAATCGCCAGGGCGAGGAAGCCGAGCGTGTAGAAATGATAGCCGGTCGCCTGCTCGACGCAGAACCCGTCGTCGTAGAACTGCCGTGGCCCATGTTCGATCAAAACCCGCCGAGCGGCTTCCTTCCACCTGACCGACTCATCGAGTTCCGACAGAGCGATCCCGATCAGGTAGAGCCCCGTGGCCTCGCCGATCAGGTGGTTGTACGGACTCGAATAGAACGAAAAATGGTGCTCCAGGTATCGAGCATGCTCCTGCAAGCTCGCCGCGATGCGGCACAGATCGTCGTCTTGCCAACCGCCCCACCGGGCCAGCGTGGCGAGGGCCCACAGCCAGGAAATGGCCCGCATCGCCACCTCCAAGGCACTGGTCCAGTGAATCCCCTCATACAACGGATTGCTGCCGATCCAATCGAGCATCAGCTCCTTCGTCCGCTCCGCGTAACGCTGGTCGCCCGCAAAGAGCCACCCGCGTGCCAGCTCCACCAAATACTGCTGCCGGCCCAACTCCCACACGAACTTCACGTCGACGCTCCCAGCCGGGTCCGAAAGCCTAAGGTCGGCATAGAACTCGTTCGGCCATCGTTTCCCTGTACGCGGGTCGCAGTGCCAGTCGACATCGCCCCGCAAGTCGACCGGGTGCCCGAGCAACGGCCAGTTGCCGGAAAGCACCGCCTCGCCTCGCGAGCGTGCGGAAGCCGCGAGGTTGGCGCAGATTTGAGGCCGTTCGCACTCCAGCCGTTTCAGGTCGCTTTGGCGGGCTCCGGGAGCGAGCGTGACAACGGCGTCGAGAAACCGATCCACGTCGATCTGCGAATTCGACCTAGCCGACGATGATTCGCCGTTGCGGCTCGGGCGGTAGTAAGAACGCCGCTCCCGTCGCGTGCGCGATGCAGCGCGCACCCGAACAGCAACTTCGTTAAGCGACATCTTGCAGAGTTTACGAAAGCGTGACACTCGGTGCATCCAACCGCAAAAACAGGCTACTATGTGATCCCAAAGAGTGTAGTTCGGAAAGCCGTCCTATTCCTGGTTCTTGGACCACAGCAATCCCAAGAAGTGGATCACTTCCGAAGAGGCCCCCCTACTATCCGCGTAGGGCGGCTGCGTTTGCCCAACCGCGCCATCCTCGCAAGCACGTGTATCTCGTGGCTTTCCAATACGGATCAGGGCTCTCACGCAAGACCATGTTCTCTCCTCGGCCAGAACCGATATCCGTAGTACAAAGGTTGCTGCATTCGATACGCGCCAACACTGGAGACGGAATACAGCCCAGCATGCGCCACGGCACAGGCCGCTATCCAATAACCCCATTCGTTGTCCAGGTAGTCTCCAAAAAGGGAGGTTACGAGGAAGCCAACTACGCCCGCAAACAAGCCACAGGCGAGCAAAGCTCCACGTTCATCACCTCGGACATTGCAGGCGCGCATCGTCCGCCACAAGAGGGCCAAAGCGCCACCAAGAAACGCGAGGCTCAAAACCAGGCCCTGGATTCCCCAATCGCACGCCGTGTTGATGAAACCATTGTGGACCGACCGCGAGTCGAATTGGACGCCGGAAACTTGTGCAATGTACTTGGGGCCGTGTACGTCATGGTAACCGTCTCCACCGGCGCCCAGCGGATAATCGGCCAGCATGCGCAGACCGGCCTGCCAGTAGTCGAGTCGTGTGGCGGCTGAGTGATCGCGTTCTTCCGCGTCGATGAAAGTCGTCATGAATCGGTCCACGATTCTCGGGTCACCCAACAACAGCCAGACGGCGACGCATCCCAGCGCGACGACCTTCATCGCCTTCTTGCGGATGCCGCGAGGGGCTGCGGCGAGAAACACCACCGCGCTGGCAATGCAGGCCAGGAACGCTCCACGGCTGTCACACAACAAGAGCACGTTCACGATGAACGGGGCCGCGAGCAGCATCAGAAGCTTCTCCCACCGACGGCCCACGAGAAAAAATGCCCCCGTTAGCGGCAGGACCGTGACCATCAGCGAGGCGAGGCCGTTCGCGGTGGCGGCATTCGGTATGCCGACGCCTTCCAGGCGGTTGCCCACGATCCTGCCACGATCATTGATGGTGACTTCATAACCGATATATGCGGCTCCCAGCAAGATGGCCAGAAGCACGATGCGATAGTCCGTCTCATCGCGGACCGCCAGGGTGATCAAGAAGAAGAGCAAAACGAACTTCGCCAGCTCCGTGTAAGGCCCGCTACTGATCTCCCTATTCGCAGCCAGGGCGACGTGTACTAAGCTCGCGTTGACCAGCAACGCCACGGCGATCCAGGCGATTCGCTTGGTGTCTCGACGGTCGTACACTCCCGGTCCTTCCGACTTGGCAAGCCGCGAGAGCACCAGGGCGGCCAGCACAATCCATCCGGCGTAGAAGTTCCAGCGATACGGCGCGATCGGACCACCCCACCACCAGAACGGCGGGCAGAGGAACACCGTGAGCATGTAAACCGCCACGCCCCAGGCCGGACGGGAAAACGCAAGGAACGTGAATGATACGAATAGTATCAGCCAGACTGCGAGAGTAATACTCATCCCGTGAATGCTCTTCTAAATGCCCCTTCAGGCAGAAAAATGGCTCGGACTACGTCTCAATGGCTTCAAACATGAACGTGGACTCGCGCGCCGTGTCGCGTTCAGCTTCCACAATGACAATGTAGACAGAAGGCGGCCCGGAGGGAGAAGTTCACAACCGGGTTTGCTACTACCGCCTTCAAAGCGCGCAGGCTATACGGAAGCGGATAAATGATATTGACGCGAGAAAACCCGCCTTCGACAAAGAGATGCCGCCAAACTCGCGGGTTTTGGTGAATGCGCCAGTTGATATTGGTCACCTTGCGGTCCCAAGGCCGTTTGATCCCGTACGGCCTTAGCAGCGCAAACAGACCATACCTGCACGCGTTGGTCACCACAGCTAATCCGCCATCATTCAGAAGGGAACGCATTCTGGACGTAATTCTCACGCACCGTTCATGCGTTTGGCTGTGAAACAGTGCGTGGTGGGGCGACTCATCCAAGTGCTCAAGCGACTGGAAGGACAGAATGATATCGAATGTCTCGCCTTTCGGGTCCCAGGCATTGAAGTCTTCAGGCAACACTGTGACGTTCTCCAATGCGAGACGCTCGATGCGACCTTGCAGAATCTGCGCCACCTCCGATCGTGATCCCTGCAATTCAGGCTCCATGCTGACAACATGCTCCGCCCCGCTGAGCGCTGCAAAAACCGTCATCAGGCCTTTTCCGCTGCCGATGTCAAGAACCCGTTTTCCGCGAAAGTCGACTCCTCGGAACTGACGGGCGAGCCCGTGACTGGCCGCTTTCAGGTTGTCATGTCCGTCAACGGCGAGCATTTCCGCGAACAGGCTCCAGGCTTTTTCCTGGCCTGCCAACTTCTGAATGTCGAATGTGACGGATGGTTCTTTTGGATTCGTCATTGTGAGACTACTGCGTGGGTGAAGCTGCGTGTAGCTCGGAATACAGATGCTGATAGGCCTGGATCATGGCATCCGCGGTATAGCACCGCGCGTACCTGGCTCGACCGTTTCGGGATAACTTCAGACGGTGGACCGAGCCTTCCAACAGGTTTGCCGCGGCCGCCGCGATTGCCACTGAGCTGGCCGGAGGCACGACCAGACCACACGGATCCTCACCATCGACCAGGATGGCATTATCACCCACGTCGGTCACCACCATGGGCAAGCCCGCGGCCATTGCTTCCAGGATCGACTGGCTCATGCCCTCGCTGAGGCTGACGTTCAGGTAGATATCCATCATCGCCAGCCAGTTGCCGACGTCCTCCTGCCGGCCGACAAGACGGACACGATCAGCGATTCCCCGTTCGTCGGCCCGGGCAGCCAGGCGGTCGTGCTCCGGCCCGTCTCCCACCAGGATGAGGTGCACATCGTGGCCTCGCCGTCGCAGTTCGGAAACGGCATCAATCGCGTTGCCGAAATCCTTCACGGGCACCAGTCGGCCAACGCTTCCGAGAACGATTGCCTCACGGGCGATTCCCAGCGTTTGCCGCCGTTGGACGAGCTGAGTCTCGGACATGCTCACGGTGGGCGCATCGACACCATTCGGAATCACCTGGACCGGCGTACGCAGTCGCCCGCAACGGGCGGTCAGCTTCTGGCGAACCGACTCGGCGACGGTGACCACGTAATCGGCCCGATTCATGGCCCAACGGGCCGCGGCTGCGCGGAGGCGGCCCCGCAACCCGCCTCCGTTCAGATCGCCCATCAAGGTGCCTCGCTCCGCGTGCACGTGCACCGGCACCCGCGCCCAACGTCGGGCCAGCGAGGTTTCCACCAGTGTGCCCCAGTTGTGCGAATGGACAATGTCGACTCGGTGCTCATTCAGTGCCCTGGCCAACCGCCGCACGAGCAAGGGATCGTTCCCATCGCGTTTGCGCAGCTCGATGATCGGCACGTCGTCCCGCTCGATCCAATCCGCCGCCGCCCCGCTTCGGCTGAGACAGACCACCATCGGCCGCAACCGGTCCCGGTCCAAATGGTTGCACAGTCGCGCCACGCACCGCTCCAGCCCGCCCATCTCGAACGTATGAACGATGTAGGCCACGCGGACTACGCGATGTGCGCCGCCTAATCCGTCCTGCCGCACAGCCGCCAAGGTCAAACGACGCTTCTTTGGCACAATACCGCCCACGCGACAAGATAACATACTCTAATTCGCACGATTGATAGCACAACGCCGAAGAGCAGCAGACCGGAGTCGCTGCAGACGGGATCAAGAGTGTTTTCTTCCTATGCACAACACTCGCGGTGAAGTCAGGCGGTTCGACGGCAGTCGAACGCCAAGGTAATCGTCGAGCATAGCCACAAGTTTGGAAGTCGCGTCCAATGCGCCTACCAAGAGCGCCTTCGCCTTTGAGGACAACAGGTGCATATCCATACCGCGTAGCAGCGAGGTGCCGCGGTTAAAAAACAGGAAGTATTCGCACCTGACGACATGAAGTCCGGCTTGAGCGTACGCATTCTTGAGATCGGCCACTCCCAAGGGCACATGTCTCTCGTAGGCTTCCCTGTTTACTATTCTCGTAATGAGTCCCGGTAGTCCTTTCAGGTGCGGAACAAACGTGATAAGAAGCCCTCCTGGCCGCAGGAAGAATGAGAACGCTTTGATGCACGACGCGGTATCCTGGAAGTGTTCAACAACTCCAAACGATGCGACCACATCGAATGCTTCAGCCATTTCCGAAGGAGGGGAAAAAGCGTCGGCACACACCACAGTGCCTTCGATGCCAGCGTTGGTAAGAATGCCCTGGGCCAGCTCACAGCCAGGTTCCGAGTAATCCATCGCCGTAACTTGAAAGCCGAACTCCTGCGCAAAATAGGGCAACCAGCGCGACCTTGCACCCCCAATTTCGAGAAGGTCGCGCTCCTGCGTTTCCATGTCTGCGAAGAACTCGCAGAAGAGCTCGTGCCTTCGACGATGCCGGTAGGTGTTGCGGCCTCTCTCACTCGGGTCAATGGGCGAAGGGATCGTACTCTCTTCCCAAAGCTTGCTCCAATACTTCTTTCCTGCCTTGTCTTTGGGTGAACACATCGTCTCTTCTCTTTGGGCGCACGGTTGGCTGCGGTCGAACGAATCGGGCCCCTAGGGTGCGATCGTAACAGATGCGTTTTTCGGGTGATCCGGGGGCACCCAGAAACGGCGCGTGCGGATTCCGCACGCGTCGTGTCTGCACATCCCGTCGGATCCTCAAGTTGACGGCACGGGCCACACCGCCCGGATGATACAGGCTCGCAACGAGGAGTCGAGGCATACGAAGAAAGCTGCGATTGCCGCCGCACTGCCCGTAATCGCCATCTCTGCAAGCAACTCCAGCATGCGCGACGGCGGGAGGAAGGTCACAAGAAACCAGGCGAGGGCAGCAGCGGGCAGCATCGCAACAACGGGGCGCAGAAACGTCTGAGGAAGGTAGCGTGCCAAAGGATATTTGTAAGTGCGGCAGGCCACCATCGGCAGAACAAAGCCGTCGACCACGACGCTCGTGACCAGCACAGCCCACGCGACGCCGATCAGTCCCCAAAGCTGGATCAGCACGAGTTGAAGGGCGACAGAAATGACGGCGGCCAGGGTGTTGATTTTGGCCAGGTAGCGGATCCGTCCGGTGCCGGCAAGGGTTGCGCGGACGCCGCCGCTAATCATGCTGATCACGAACGCCGCCGTGAGGACGCAGAGCACCGGATAGGCCGCGGCAACGTACTCCGGCCCAATCCACAGTTCGATGAATCTATCGCCCATCGCGATGAGCACCACGCCGATGGTCATTGAGACCGCCACGAGGGATCGCGGGACGAGAATCAAGAGCTGCACAAGATGCTCGCGCCGATTCTCGGCGTCAAGCTGGCTGGCGACCGGTAAGGCAACGCTATTGACCCCCATGGTGAGCGACTTCGCCTTAGCAATCAGTCGGTTGGCGATCTCGAAAAACGGAACCATCGCGGGCCCCAGGAAGAAGCCAATGATCAGTGGGGCGGATTTGCGGTTCACGCGGTTTGCGATGTTCGAGATCACGTTCATCGAGCTGAAATGGAACAGCAAGCGAAACGATTCTCGTTCGAACCGGGTGTAGCGAAGCTTGAGCCCGGGCATGAGACGCAAGGCGAAGTAGGCCTCAGCCAAACGGTTCAGGGTCGTGACGCCCACCATCACGCAAGCCATACCGATGAGGCCCTTGCCGGACCAGACGACCCAGACAGTCAGGCACGCATCGACGATCTGGGAGATTACCGAGATGGCGTTGGCAACGTCGAAGCGGTTGTGCGCCTTGATGGCGGCCACGAAGACTTGCCCTTGAAGGCGGACCGCGACTGTGGCTCCCGTGAGGAACACCGCCCAACGGACCGCCGTGACCTTTTGTTCCGCAAAGTCGAAAAGGTAGGGAAAGACCCAGGTGACGGGCAAGCTGATTAACAGGACTCCGACGGCCAGCAGCGAATACAGGCAGAAGGCGGTCAAGACGAGGTTGTCGCGCGCCCCGCGGTCCCCCACCGCCACAAACTGGGCGATGTACTTGACGCATGCGGACTGGAGGCCGAGATCGGCAATGGCGTAGTAGCTTGCGGCCGACATCACGATTGCCCAGATCCCGTAGGCCTCGTTCCCCAGACCATGGATGATGATCGGGGTGACGATGAACGTGATGATGAACGAACAGCCGCGCCCCAGCCAGTTGAAGGCTACGCTGCGGATGGCTAGTCGCTTGGTGTCCATCAGGTGTGCGTTGGAATCCTACGTGTTTACGGCGAGCGGACAGCGCGCTGGTGCAGGCCGATCCGTGTGGCTCGTGGTAGCTGGAGAGTATGGATGTTACCCGTGCGGAAACGCTTTGCTCAGGCTACCTAGCTTGAAGCTTCGCAAGAGATGGCCGAGTTTCGTCTCAGTACGTCGCAGGTTCTGATAGTGCCGAAACCGGGACTTCAGCGACCCCGGCAGGCGCGGCTGGTCGGGGTCGAGTTCCCAGGGGTGGACGTAGAAGATGAACGGCTGATTGTGGACGCGGTTGACGCGGCGGAGCCAGTGGATCGAAAGCCAGGCCGGGTAGAGGCGGAAGTAGCCGCCGCCGGCGATGGGGATATTGAGGTGGAGGAGGCGATGGACGGATGGGGGGAACTCCCAGAGGGAGCTGCCGTTTTTCGCGATGCGGTGCGGGAATCGCTCGGCGTTCGGGATGCCGTAGTTGTCGTGGTGGATGGGGAAGATGCTGGAGTCGTACTGGAAGCCCTCTTCGATGAGGATATCGAGCGCCCAGAGGGAATCGTTGGTGATCGAGAAGCTGGGGGCACGGTAGGCGACGACGGGCTCGCCGGTGATATCTTGGAGCAAATCGCGGGCGTGGCGGAGGTCGTCGCGGAACTCTTCGGGCTTCATCTTGTAGATGAGCTTGTGCCAGTAGCTGTGGCAGCCGATCTCGTGGCCGGCGTGCTGGATATCGCGGACGAGTTGGGGGAACCGGTCGGCGACCCAGCCGAGGATGAAGAAGGTGCCGTGGGTCTGGTGTTCGTCGAGGATTCGGAGCATCTTGTGGGTATTGGCGACGACGCGGCTCTCGTAGTCGTCCCAACGGGCCGGGTCGATACGATCGGCGAAGCTCTGGACGTGGTAGTAGTCTTCCACGTCGACGGTGAACGCGTTCAGGATGTCGTGGTTTTGGGAAGTCACGGCGGACGTTATCTCGGTTTCTTGATCAACGCGTGCTGATGGGACGTAGAACACGTGGGCCCGCGCCAGTTGCCGGACGGATCGCCGGCTTCGGTATCATCGCCATCGCGCTCCGCACTGACGGCCGCGGGCACGTGTTGCGCGACGGTCTCCCAAGGGGGCAGGCCGAGCGGTTGCCAGGCCGTCTTCAAGCCGTCGACGAAAAGCCGCGCGAAAGTCAGCAGGAGGATGCGGGCGTCGAGCCAGGGGTTCACGTACCGCACGTAGTAGAGATCGTAGACGAGCTTGCGGCGAACGCACTGCAGGGTGGAGTCGGGCGGCAATCGCAATTGGGCCATGCCCGTCATTCCCGGCCGGACCTTCAGGCGGTCGCCGTAGTGAGGCAGCTCGTTCTCCAACCGAGGCACCATCTCGGGGCGTTCCGGGCGGGGGCCTATCAAGCTCATTTGGCCAAGGAGGACGTTGAGCAGTTGTGGCAGCTCGTCGATGTGCCCGCTCCGCAAGATTCGACCCACCGGGGTGATCCGCGGGTCGTCATGGTCGGCCCACACCGGCCCGGTCAGCATCTCGGCGTCTTTGACCATCGTGCGGAGCTTGAAGAGCGTGAACTCGCGCCCGTCCTTGCCCAACCGGGTTTGACAGTAGAACGCCGGGCCGCGTGAAGTGAGCTTGACCAATAGCGCCCCGAGCACCACCAGGGGAGCCGCAAGCACCGACAGGCCGAGCGCGATCATGAATTCCAGGGCGGCTTTGCAGGGCAAGTACCAGCGATGCTCGGTTTCGACCGAATCGTTGGGCAAGGGCTCCAATACGAAGGGCCGTGGGCTCTT
>DATKZH010000132.1:0-40425 GCA_035528065.1 Thermoguttaceae bacterium
GCTCGGCATAAACGGCCGCGGCGTTCTTCCCGGGGCGGTAGACCGTTCGCTTCACGCCGGTCATGCGCCGCTGGGCCTGTTCGGTGGTCGGGTA
Organism: Thermoguttaceae bacterium; assembly: GCA_035528065.1. Lineage (GTDB taxonomy): Bacteria > Planctomycetota > Planctomycetia > Pirellulales > Thermoguttaceae > DATKZH01. The sequence continues at coordinate 95 of DATKZH010000132.1, forward strand.
GGCCCCGCCGACCACGGCCCCGAAGATCGCCGAGCCCAGCGCGCAGGTCTGGGCCGATCGGCTGATTCTCATGGGGCGATTCGTGACGTCGGCGTAGATCTGCATGACGAACGGGTTCTTCTCGGCGATGCCGCCGCAGTTGATCACGTCGCGGACGGGCACGCCGTACTCCTCAAACCGCTTGATGATCGTCAGCGCCCCGAAGGCCGTGGCCTCGACCAGCGCCCGGTAGACCTCGGCGGCCGTGGTGTGGAGGGTCTGGCCGAGCAGCAACCCGGTCAGCAGCGGATCGACCAGGATCGTGCGGTTGCCGTTGTTCCAGTCGAGGGCGAGCAGTCCGCTTTCGCCGGGCTCGAGCCGTTCGGCCTCTCGGGTGAGGTTGGCGTGGGGATCGCCGTGGGCCGTGTATCTGCCGGGGGCCAGGTGGCCGACGAACCAGTTGAAGATGTCGCCCACGGCCGATTGCCCCGCCTCGAGGCCGTACATGCCGGGGATGATGGAGCCGGGGACGATGCCGCAGAGACCGGGAATATCGGCCAGGTCCTGGTCCATGGGGACGACCATCATGTCGCAGGTGCTGGTGCCGATGATCTTGACCAGGGTGCCCGGCTTGATGCCGGCTCCCACGCCCCCGGTATGGGCATCGAACGCCCCCACGGCCACGGGCAGCCCCGCCGGCAGGCCGACCTCCTTGGCGATCTCGTCCGTCAACACGCCCGCCTTCCGGTCGGCCGGGACGGCCTGGGGGGCGTAACGATCGCGGAGCTCCGCCAGCTTGGGGTCGAGCCGGGCCAGGAAGCGCTTGCTGGGAAGCCCGCCCCACTGGTCGTTGTACATCGCCTTGTGCCCCGCCGCACACACACATCGCGGCAGCGCGTTCGGGTCCACGTTTCCCGTGAGAAACGCGGGAATGAAATCGGCCAACTCCACCCAGGCGTAAGCGGCGTCGAACACCTTCGGGCTGGTCCGCCGGCAGTGGAGGATCTTCGACCAGTACCACTCCGAGCTGTAGGTGCCGCCGCACTTCTTCAGATAGCCGGCGCGTCCTTTCCGGGCCAGCTCGGTGATCTCCGCCGCCTCGGCGTGGGCCGTGTGGTCTTTCCAGAGCCAGGCCTGGGCCGCCAGGTTGTCTTGGAACCCGGGCTGGAGGGCCAGGGGACGACCCGCCCGGTCCACGGGAATCGGCGTGGAGCCGGTCGTATCGACCCCGATCCCCACGACGTTTTCCGCGCGAAATCCGGGCTGCTTCTTCGCCGCGGAGAGCGCGCCCCGGACCGATCGGTAGAGCCCTTCGAGGTAGTCGGCCGGGTTCTGACGCGCCAGATTCGGGTCCTTCGGGTCCAACAAGATCCCCTGATCGCCGCTCTGGTAGTCGCAGACGTGCGTAGCGACTTCGGTGCCGTCCGCCACGTCGACGATCAACGTGCGCACGCTGTTCGTTCCATAGTCGATCCCGACTGCGAATCGCTTCACTCGAGACTTGGCCATCTTGTCGGGTCCCCCGGGGCTTGGGACGGGATTCTGTTAAGCCGTTGACTCTCGGAGGCTTCAGAGTAACCGGTGCCGGCGGATTCGACAAGCGCCCGTGGTCCTCCGGCCAGGCCCGGCGGGCAGTGCGCGACCCATCCTCCGGGCGATCCTTGACAACCCCCGTCGTCCCGATAGGCTAGGGATGCGGGGAGTTTCGTTCTTGCGTTATCCGCTCGTTTTGTCGAGGCATCCGCACATGAACGTCTGCTCAAAGCTCGTTTTCCTGTTCGCGTCGGGGATTGCGGCCGTCTGCGGCGGCGGAGAGCAGGCATCAATCCGGGCGAAGTGGGAGATGCCGCCGGAGTGCGATCCGTTTGCTCCCGTGAGGGTCCGAGACTTGAAGGAGGAGTTGCGCCAGACCGGCTACCGGCTGGTCATTGCCATTCATCCCGATCGGCCCGGCGCGTCCCAGGAAGAGTCTCCTCCGCGCGACCTGTACCTCGTCAACGCCGACGGTAGCGGGCTGAAGCAAGTGACGGACTCTCCCGACCGGGACGAGACCAAGCCCCGCACGTCGCCCAGCGGAAAGCTGTTCACGTACAACTACGGGGACTATCTGGTCGACGTGGAGACGCTGAAGACGAAGCCGCTCTGGGGCGGATACGCCTGGACCCCCGACAGCCGGCGAACCGCCCACTGCGGCAAGAGCGGCATCGTCTACACCGACGTCGAGACCGGCGAGAAGACCAAGCCCGTGCGAACCGAGCGGAGGGTCAGCGTGGCCGACCTCTCCCGCGACGGCAAGTGGTTCATTTTCGAGATCCGCGACTACCTGGGCAGCAAGTACTCGATCGACTTCATGTCGGCCGACGGCGGCCCGATCCACAAGATGCCCAATCACCCGGCCGGCGGAGGCGAATGTCATCCGGGATTTTCACCCGATGGGCGGTGGATGTGCTGGAACTCGGGCGGGAGCCTGTCGGTGCGCAAGTTCGACCCGGCGCTTCCCGGCGGGACGGACGGCAAGATCGTCACCCTGCCCAAGGAGAAGATCGGGCAGGACCCCTGCGGCCGGTGGTCGCACTGCGGCCGGTACATCGCCTACGTGAAGATCCCGCACTCGGGAAGCTGGAAGGTGCACAGCCCGATCTCGATCGTCCGGCTCGCCGACTTCGAGACGATCACGATCAGCCCCCCGGGCTGGCTCGGCCACCACTGGGACTACGATTGGCTTCCGCCGGAGGGGGAGTGAGCCGTGAGCCGAACGGGGTCATCTCCCGATCATCGTGCGGCCCGCTGCGCGGCCGCTCTTCTCTCCTCGGCGCTGGCGGTCGCCCTCGTCTTTGGCTGTCGCCGGGTCGAGCCCGAGCCGCAAGCCGAGCCGTCCGCCCTCGGGCAAACGGCCGCCGGCCCCGAGATGGCCCTCATTCCCGGGGGCTGGTTCAACATGGGAAGCGCCGAGAACCGGGAGACGGACGAGCCGCTCCACCGGGCGTACGTCGGCCCGTTCTACGTCGACCGGTACGAGGTGACGCAAGCCGAATACGAGCGAGTGACGGGAAACAATCCCTCGCGTTGGAAAAACGCCGAAAACCCGGCCGAGCAGATCCGTTGGGCCAATGCGGCCACGTACTGCAACGCCCGGTCCCGCCTGGAAGGACTCGAGCCCGTCTACGACCCGAAGACGTGGGAGTGCGACTTCGAGGCCGACGGGTACCGGCTGCCGACGGAAGCCGAATGGGAGTATGCCGCCCGGGCCGGCACCGAAACCGAGTACTTCTTCGGCGACGGCCCCTCGAGGTTGAAGCAGTACGCCTGGTTCAAGGAGAACTGCACCAGACGGCCTCGGCCCGTGGGACAGCGAGAGCCGAACCGCTGGGGCCTGTACGACATGTACGGCAACGTCTGGGAATGGTGCAACGACTTCTACCAGGAGGACTACTATCAACAGAGCCCTGACAAGGACCCCCGAGGACCCGCCGCCGGCGAGAACCGGGTCGTGCGAGGGGGATGTTGGAATTCGCGGCCCGATGAATGCCGCTCGGCGTATCGCAACTACGAAGACCCGGGCTATACCGACGTCTGCTTCGGAAAAGACATCCACGGGTTCGTCGGATTCCGTTGCGTCAGGAGGGCGGAGTCCGATTGAGAAACGTGCCGCTTGTCGCCGCGTACGATGAGGCATCACGGAGGTAGCACGGGACCGCTGGCATAGGGTGGATTTTGATGAGCAACGTCGGTATTCAGAAGGACGTCTTCGGCGTCACGGCGGACGGTATCCGCGTCGATCGGTACACGCTCGCGGGCGCCAACGGCCTGATGCTCCGGCTGATCACGTACGGGGCCGCGGTCACCGAGCTGCACGCGCCCGACCGGGACGGCGGATTCGACGACCTTGTCCTCGGGTTCGACCGGCTCGAGCAGTACGAGACCGAGAGCCCCTATTTCGGCTGCGTCGTCGGCCGCGTGGCGTTTCGGATCACGGAAGGCCGCTTCGAGCTGGACGGCAAACCGTACGAGCTGACGCTCAACACCGGCCCGCACCACCTGCACGGCGGCGTCAAAGGGCTGAGCTGGGTCGTTTGGGAGGCGGAGCCGCTCGAAGGCGAGTCCCCCGCGGTGAAGCTCACGCATCGAAGCCCCGACGGCGACCAGGGCTATCCCGGCAACCTCGACCTGTCCGTCGTCTATTCGCTGGGCGATCGCAACGAGATGCGGATCGACTACACGGCGACGACCGACGCGCCGACCCCCGTCAATCTCACCCACCACGGCTATTTCAACCTGGCGGGCGCCGGCTCGGGCGACGTCTGGGGCCACGCCCTCCGGCTCGACGCGGACCGCTACTCGGTGACCGACGAGGCCATCATCCCCACCGGCGAGCTCGCGCCGGTCGAGGGCACGCGATTCGACTTCACCCAGCCCACGCCGCTCGGCGCCCGCGTCGAGCGGAGCGGCGGCACGACCGCCGGCTACGACCTGGCCTATCTGCTCCGCCGGCAGGACGGCTCCCTGGCCCACGTGGCCACGATGCACGAGCCGACCACGGGCCGCGTGATGGAGGTCGAGACCACCGCGCCGGCCATCGTGCTCTACACGGGCGAGTACCTGGACGGAACGCTCCGGGGCAAAGGCGGCATGGTTTACCCCCGGCACGCCGCGTTCTGTCTCGAGCCGGGCCACCTGCCCGATTCGGTCCATCACCTCGGCTTTCCCTCCGTGATCCTCCGGCCGGGAGAAACGTATCGACAGACGTCCGTCTACCGGTTTTCGACGCGGTGACCGGCGGTCCTCGACGTCAGTAGCAGGCACACGCCGTGTGCCGTCCGCCGGTTGCGGCACACGGCGTGTGCCTACTACTCCGCAAATGCGGAAGTTATTCTGCGGTCGATCCTTGCCCGCTCACGTTCGCTTGAGGTGACGCCATGATCCGAAGCCACCGATCGCTGGTCGGCTCGTCGCCGCAGGCAATCGGCGACGGCGGGCCGCTCGTCTGGGACTCGATGCCGTCGGGTTCTGCCCACGGCCTCGATCCGCCTGCCCTGCCAACTTGACGCTCGTTCCGGGCCCGACTAGCATGCGACCGGGAGACGGACTCCCTGCGTATGCCCGGCCGTTTGCCACACTGCTATAAGGAGAGCGTCGAAATGAAGAGGGCCAGTTTGCGCGGTGCCGCGATCGGTGTGCGTCTCGCCGGGGTGTTTGCCATGCTCACCGTCGGGGCTGCCGCCTGCACTTCGGCGGCCGGCGCGGCCGAGCGGCCCAACTTCCTGATCATCATCTCCGACGACCAGACCTGGACCGACAACGGTTGCTACGGCCATCCTATCGTCCAGACTCCGAACATCGACCGACTCGCCGGCCAGGGCATGCGATTCACCCGGGCGTTCACGGCGACTGCGATGTGCACGCCGAGTCGCAGCGCGATGTACACCGGCCTGTATCCGGTCCGCAATGGTGCCTACCCGAACCACAGCCAGGTGCGGCCGGGCGTCCGGTCGATGCCCACGTATCTGGCGAAGCTCGGCTACCGCGTTGCCCTGGCCGGCAAGACGCACATCGGTCCCACGGAGCAGTTCCCGTTCGAGACCATGAAGCGGGGCGAGATCGGGCGTTTCCTCAAAGACGTTGCGGAGGCACCGTTCTGCCTCGTCTTCGCCGCGAACGATCCCCACCTCCCCTGGGCGAAGAACACCAGCTACGATCCCGGCCGGTTCACCGTGCCCCCGTATCTCGTCGACTTGCCCGAAACCCGCGCGGCCATGGCCGACTACTACACCGACGTGACGAACATGGACCAGGAAGTGGGCCAGGCGCTGGCGGCGCTGGACGACGCCGGGCGAGCCGACGACACGCTGGTGATCTACACGTCCGACCAGGGCGCCCAGTTCCCCTTCGGCAAATGGACCTGCTACGACACGGGCCTCCGCGTGCCGCTCATCGCCCGGTGGCCCGGGCGCATCCCGCGCGGCACGACCAGCGACGCGATGGTCCACTTCGTCGACGTGGTCCCCACGCTCGTCGAGCTGGCCGGCGGCCCGCCTCCGGAGGACCTCGACGGCCGGTCCTTCGCCGACGTGCTGCGGGGCGAGACCTCCAAACACCGCGACTGCGTCTTCGGGATCCAAACGACCCTCGGGATCATCGACGCCACCGGGCCCTACGCCATCCGCTCCGTGCGGACCGACCGCTACCAGTACCTCCGCAACCTCAACCACGACGGGGCCTTCTACAACGTGCTCATCTCCCAGGACAAGAAGTACTGGCCGGCCTGGGTCGAACGAGCCAAGACCGACCCAAACGCCGCCCAACTCGTGCGCCGCTATCAGCACCGCCCCGCCGAAGAGCTTTACGACCTCGAGAACGATCCCTACGAGCTCGACAACCTCGCCGACGACCCGGCCCTCCAGAGCGTCAAGGCCGAGCTGGCCAAGCGGCTCGACGAGTGGATGCGCCGGCAAGGCGACAAGGGCGTGGCAACCGAGCTTGAGGCATTCGAGCGGCAGGGGCGCAAGCGCCGGAAGCCCGAACCAGCGAAGACGCGACGCTAGGACGCAAGCGCTTACCGGTTCACTTCGCCCTTCACGTCGCCCCTACAACCCGGCGGCCAGCAGCGCGCCCGCAAGGTCAGTGAGGTCTTGCCGCGTCTCCAAACGCTTGATCCCCAGAGTCCGCAAGGCGAGAGGAAGGATCGGGCCAAGGGCCCGCTTGAGACACCGGATCTCGAAATCGACGGTGTCGGCCGATTCGCGACGCTCCTCGAGCTGCGTGTCGCAAAGCGATTCAACGAGGCGAACCAGGTACTTCGCGATCCGCTGCATCTTCCGGTAGTTCAACCGATCGGGCGTGTCGGTGGGTGCATGATAGTGCGGCCACCGCCCGCAGGAGAGGAACAGGTACGGCACGCCGTGCCGGCGAAACACGCCGTGATCGCTCATGTCGCCCACGTAGTCGTTCAGCGCCGCAATCAGCCGCAGCCGGCGCGGGAGCTTCACGTTCTCCAGCGCCGGGGCGAGCCCGGGATGGCTCTCGGCCCCCGTGATGAAGAAGAGATCGCGGACGATCGGCAGCGCCACGTCCCAACGAGCGAGACGGGGGAAGCGGCTCGCAAGCGCGTCGGCGAGTCGATTGCCGCGCAACTGCGCGAAAGGGACGACCACGTCGTGCCCGACGAGGTCCATAATCACGGCCGCGTGTACGCCTTCCGGCCTCATTTGGCCTTCGTAGAAGCGAATGCTCCCCATGCCCGGCCCAAGAAAATGGGGGGGCTCCTCGGCGTCGAACAGCGCGATGACCACGTCGCGCGGGGGACGCCGTCTTTGCAGAACGCCCGCGGCCGACAGCGCAACGGCCAGCGCGGCGCAGTTGTCGTCGGCGCAAGGGGCGGGAATGACGCTGTCGTAGTGGGCTCCCACGAGCAAGGGCGGTTTGCGGGCGTCGCGGCCCCGGACCACGCCCACGAGGTTCACCCTCGTTCCGCCCTCCCCGCCGTACTGCAGGCAGAACGAGTCGCCGATGTAAGGGCGCAGTCCGATCTGCGTGAGACGCTTGAGCAGGTACGCCCGGGCGACCGCGTGCCCGTGGCTCCCCACCATCCTGCCCGAGGGGAGGGCCAGCCGCTCGACGTCGTTTCGCAGGGCATGAATCGGGTTCGCGGTCACCGCCGTATCACCAGGTCTCTTGGTCTCCCGGAACGCGTAAAGGTGAGTCAAGTTCCCCAAAGGCCGCGCGTTGGCCTGAGGCGCGGACCGGCCGGCCTTTCGTCAGGGCTTCTTCCCCGGCGGCGACTCCAGATCCACCAGCGAGATCCCCTCCGCGTAGACCGGCTTGCCCGTGTAGCCGTCGTAGAAGTGGACCACGACCTGGGGCGAGTCGTAGGCGATCCACTGGTAGCCGACCTCGTCGGGCAGGGCCGACTTGAAGATGTTGTTCACTTGGACGATGGCGTAGTAGACGCCGTGCAGCCGGGTGTAGGGGACGTTGTCGGGGAAGCCGGCGACCCACTTGATCTTCACCTTGCGCCCGGCCGAATCGTACCAGCCGCCGAAGGGCGGCTTGCCGGCCGTGCCGATCGGGTGGGCCGCCGAGTTGAGCGGCCCGCACATGAACTCCCAGACGTTGTCGGTGATCTGGATGGAGAACGAGTTGTGCACGTCGCCGGTGAAGATCAGCACCGGCTTGTCGAGCGAGTCGAACAGGTCCAGCAGCATCTCCCGCTCGCGGAGAAACATTACGAAGCTGTCGCCCTTGGGGTCCAGGCTTCGGCCCACGTGGTAGCCCGTGTGCGGCATCACCCAGGGGACGCTGGACATGATGAACACGAACTGGGCGTCGGTGCCTTTGACGCCGTCGATGAGCCACTTCTGCTGCACCGGGCCGAGCATCACCTGCTCCGGGTCGCGCTGCCGCGTCAGATGGTATTGCGTCCGCTCGCTGCGGCAGTCGAGGGCGAAGAAGTGGCAGTTGCCGATCCGCCAGTCGAAAAAGTGGTGCGTGCCGATGCTGTAGAGGCACGTCTCGTCGGCCGTAAACGCCGGGCGCACGCGGAGCCGGCTCTTGCTCAAGACTTCCACGGGCGCGTAGACGCCGGCATTCTTGCTCTTCGGGTGCAGGTGGATGCTGCTCACGCGGTTGAAGTCGAGGGTGGCGAAATCGGCCTCGGGGTCGGTGAGCACGTCGCCGCCCTTCTCGACCGTCGCCGTGCCGAAGCGGATCGGCGCCCGATAGGGCGAATCATAGCTGGCCCATCCGGCGTACTCGCCCCATACTCGAAGCGGCACGTCGCGGCTCAGCCAGGGCCCCTTCTTGAGGCCGACCTCGTTGAATCCGCCCGTCTCGCGGTCCATCTCGTGGTCGTCGAACGTGAACAGGTTGGGCAGGTAGCGGAACAGGGTCGACATCGACCGCCCGCGGCTCAAGTAGAGCTTGTAGTTGTTGCGATACCCGTCGATCGTGCCGTCGCGCAGCTCCTCGTAGATGTAGTCGCCGTTGGTGAAGAGGAACATCAGGTCGTCGCGATGCTGGTGGAAGATCCGGTGGAACGACGCGGGGCTGCCGTATTGCCCGCCGCTTTTCACCGGGTCCTGACAGCCGCAGCATCCGATGGCGAAGCGGACGTTGAACAGCCCGGCGGGGTTGTTCACCTCGTCGCGGTAGCTCTCGGCGTCGGGCAGCGTGCGGAAGCTGGGCCAGGGATGGTCGAAGTCCATGCGCGTGTCGGCCAGCATGCCGTCGATCATCACGCCGTAGTAGTACCGCGTGTTCGGCTCGAGGCCCACCAGATCCACGCAGCCCGTGTTGTCGTCCTCGGCGATCGTCCGGCCGTCGACGCCGGGGCTGTCTCCGGTCAACGGGAGCCGCTGGCTGGAGACGACGCGGAACTCGCAGGGCCGGGCCGTCCGGACCCACACCCGGACCGAAGTCGCGGTCGGCCGGCCCAGGATCGGCCCGTGCGCGAGCCCGGCCGTCTCGTACGGCAGCACGTGATGGGCCACCGGATCGGGCCAGAGATCCAGAATCTGTGCCCGCGCCCGGGCGCCGAGCAGCAGCGTCCCGATGGTCACGAAGATAGAAGCAAGCCGAACCAGACCGGTAGCGAGCCGCGTTGTTTTCCCAGTCACGACGTTTCTCCTTCATCTGCGGATTCTGCGCGTCCCCCGACAACATAACGTCGCGGCTCCCGGCTTGCCAGGTCCGTGGCAAAGCACGGACAATATATCAGGGCAGAATGGCACTGTCAACAGCTCTTGGTGTAAGGGGGCAAACGAGTCGGGCGAAAATATCTGGGAAGCTTGAGGCGGCGGAGCGCATGGAAAGGGGAGGACCTTGAGAGGGCGACCGGAGGGCGTAGGGGTTTTCAAGGGACAGAAGGGCGACCTGGGCGTCGGACCACACGGAGGCGCGTATCGGCAGCGGCGACCTGCGGGCGTGGGCGGGCGGTTGCTTGCGGAAGAGGAGCTTCGAGCGGCCGGAGTCTCCTTGGTGGAGGAAGGGAAGGGAGTGGTGAGCGAGGCTCCCGGCGATCGCTTCTTACGCGCGTGTTCGTTGAGCCCGGCGGGGCGTTGGCGGCTCTGCCGCGCCCGCGCGGAGTCGGGCGAGGGCTTCGTCGCGGGGTTGCCTGAGCAGCGGGCGAGGCTTGGGGCGGCGTGTGACCGCCCGCGGTTCCACGCGGTTGGGGCGATTTGCTAGCTGATGCGAAGCGATCAGGCGGAACTGCGCGGCGGCCAAGGCGGCGAGCAGGGGGCCGGCGGCGATCGTGGCGTGGTCCCAGGCGGCGGCCACGGCGCGCGAGGCCCGCGGCAAAGCTCAACTGGCGGGGCAACTTGTCGCGGACCACGGCCGCTTGGGCGATGGTCTTGCGGATGAGGTTGCAGGCCAGCCAGTGGACCCGGATTTCCCGGCGGACCATTTCCGGAGTCTGCCCACGACTGAAGAACCAACGCTACCACCAACGGCGGAATCACCAAGCCCGCAAGTCTCACACGACAACGCGAATCGCCCGACTGACCGAGCCAGGGACCGACGAGTACAAGATCGAATCATGCATCCCCCGACGTCCACCAGAGCGACCTAAAGCCTTCGCCGCCACGGACTCATGACAACGAGACGCGAGGAAGTGGCGCCGTCCAATTATGCGCGTCTCCCCATACCGGGGTTCTGCGGCAACGTGAGCGTCGGAAAGCCCGGTTTTTCCCAGTTTGAGGTGGCCCTGGTTGTCTAGACCACGGTTTACGTTTTCTTGGATGAAGGGACCGGCGGCCCGCGAGACCCATACCAAGGGTCCGGCGCGGCCGCTGAAGGACATCCCCGGTATCGGTACCGTTGGATTTTCCCATTTCAGTCGCGAGACACGAGTCTTTGTGACGACACCGCGGTTGCGGCTCCTTTACGCCGCCCGGCGCCCCGCGCAGTACACCGCCGCCGGCGTGCGGTAGTCGAGCGCTGCGTGAATCCGCCGCTCGTTGTAGAACGGGAAGTAGCTCGCCAAGCCGTGCTCCAACGCGCGCGGCGTCGCGTAGTCGTGCAGGTAGACTTCCTCGTACTTCACCGTCCGCCACAACCGCTGCACGAACACGTTGTCGATCCGGCGGCCGCGGCCGTCCATGCTCACGGCCACGCCCGCCGCTTCCAGCCGCAGGCTGGACGCTTCATCCGTGTGCTGCACGCCCTGGTCGGTGTTGAAAACCTGCGGTCGCCCCTCTCCCAGCGCCTCGTCGAGCGCGTCCGGGCAGAAGAGCCCGTCCAGCGTGTTCGACAGCCGCCACGAAAGCACGTAGCGGCTGAACCAGTCGATCACCACCGTCAGGTATATCCAGCCGTGCGGTATGGGCACGAACGTGATGTCGCTCGACCACACCTGGTCCGGCCGCCAACAGCGAGGCGACGGCCAGCACCGGCCAGCGGGTGCGACGACGGCCCTGGCCTGCCGGCAGCGGTTGAGGGACGGGCGTTCCCGTCCGTGCTTCGACCAGCATACAACTTCTGAGAACGGCTCTCCGGGGTTTGCGTAGACTGTTACAGCCGTCCTGGCGGCAAGGCCTCGTGGGGGCAGTGCCGCGATTCGACCTTGTGTTTCCCTCCAAAGGGTGATCAGAGGTTGCTGCTACTGACCTGAGCGGCGATAATGTGCTGGTGATGATGTGACGGTTCTGCGGGGAGCACGATCAAGGGAAGTCCAGATGGTACGCATCACGGAGATTCGAAAGATCGCCTTGATCGGCGATTACCTGCCGCGCAAATGTGGCATTGCCACCTTTACCTCGGACCTGTGCCGTGCGGTGGCCGGCCAGTATTCGTCGGTCGACTGCACCGTGGGCGCCGTGAACGACGTCGCCGAGGGCTACGACTATCCGCCTGAAGTTTGCTTCGAGTTTTCCCAACAGGACCTTGATTCCTATCGCCGCGCGGCCGATTTCCTCAACTTTAGCAACGCCGACGTGGTATGCCTCCAGCACGAGTATGGCCTCTACGGCGGCCCGGCGGGCCGGTATATCCTGGCACTGCTACGCGACCTGCGGATGCCGATCGTTACCACGCTGCATACCGTGCTCCGCGATCCCTCGGCCGACCATCGGCGGGTGATGCTTGGGTTGGCCGATCTCTCGTCGCGGCTGGTCGTGATGTCCCAGCGCGGCCGGGCCTTCTTGATGGACGTCTACGGCGTGCCCGACCAGAAGATTGACGTCGTCGCCCATGGCATCCCCGACATGCCCTTCGTCGACCCGAACTCCCGCAAGGATCAGTTCGGGGTCGCAGGCAAGCACGTGGTGCTCACGTTCGGCCTGCTCTCGCCGAATAAGGGCATCGAATACGCCCTGCGCGCGTTGCCCGAGGTGATCCGCGAGTTCCCGAACCTGATCTACATTGTGCTCGGGGCGACGCACCCCAACCTGGTCCGCGAGCAGGGGGAGAGTTATCGGCTGAGCCTGGAGCGTCTGGTGGGCGATCTGGGTATCGGCAAGCACGTGGTTTTCTACGACCGCTTCGTCGAACTCGATGAGCTGATCGAGTTCATCGCCGCCGCCGACGTTTACTTGACCCCGTACCTGGAGCCGGCGCAAATCACCTCGGGCACGCTGGCCTACGCCTTTGGCTGTGGCAAGGCGGTGATTTCGACCCCTTACTGGCACGCCGAGGAGTTGCTGGCCGAGGGCCGTGGCATGCTGGTGCCGTTTCGCGATTCGGCGGCCATCGCCCGCGAACTGTGCAACCTCCTTCGTGACGAGCCGGAGCGGCAGGCGATGTGCAAACGCGCCTATAAGCTGGGGCGGGAGATGATTTGGAGTCACACGGGGCACCTCTATATGGATTCGTTTCAGCGGGCGCGGCGGAGCCGAATCGATGCGCCGATCAAGCCGCTGGCAATCCAGACGCTGGAAGAGCGGCACTGGGAGCTGCCCAAGTGGCGGCTCGATCACTTGATGCGGATGACCGACTCGACCGGCCTGCTGCAGCACGCTCGTTTCACCCTTCCCAACTACGCCGACGGCTATTGCACCGATGACAATGCCCGGGCCTTGCTGTTTGCGATGTACCTGGAAGAGATGGGGCTGGATACGCCGGAGACGCGGCGGGCCAGCACGCGCTACGCCGCGCTGCTCAACGCGGCCTTCGACTCTCAGCGACGGCGGTTCCGCAACTTCCTCGGCTTCGACCGCCATTGGCTGGACGAGGAAGCGGCGGGCTCTGATGACTGCTTTGGCCGGGCGGTTTACGCCTTGGGGGCCTGCATCGGCCGTTCGAAGCAGCGCACCCTGCAATCCTGGGCCATGGAGCCTTTCCACGGCGCCCTGATGAATAGCAGCGAATTGACCTCGCCGCGTGCTTGGGCCGGGACGCTTATCGGTATCCACGAGTATCTCCGCCGGCTCAGCGGCGACCGGCTAGTCAACGAGGTGCGGGATACGCTCACCAACCGGTTGATCGATCTCTATCAGGATACCGCTACCGACGATTGGCCGTGGTTCGAGGACACCCTCAGTTACGATAACGCCCGGCTGTCGCAAGCGCTGATCCTCAGCGGCTATTGGACCAGCAACGCCAAGGCCACGGAGATCGGTCTGCGGAGCCTCGGTTGGCTCTCCGAGTTGCAGCGGTCGCCGCGGGGCCATTTCCGGCCGATCGGCAGCAACGGATTCTATCGGCGGGGCGAGCAGCGGGCCGACTTCGACCAGCAACCGATCGAAGCCTTGGCCATGGTGTCCGCCTGCGCCGAGGCCTATCGCACTACCGAAGATTCCGGCTGGCTGAACGAAGCTCGGCTGGCCTTCGAGTGGTTCTTGGGCCGTAACGACCTGGGGTTGGAACTGTACGACGCCAGCACCGGTGGCTGCCACGACGGCCTGCACGAAGATCGGGTCAACGAGAACCAGGGGGCCGAATCCACACTGGCATTCCTGCTCTCGCTGGCCGAGTTGAAACAGTTGGAAAGCTCGATGGGCGCGTTCCGCCGCGCCGCCCAGATGGCGGCCGATGGGCGTGGATAAGAGACTCTTGATATGTGCAGCATGGAGACCACACCCCGGCGGATTCTCACCCGCTGCCTGCTGCGGCCGGCCGACGTGCGGCCGCAGTTCGAGGGGTTCGAGATCATCGGCACGTTCAATCCGGCGGCCATCGAATTCGGCGACGGCGTCGTGCTCCTGGTTCGCGTGGCCGAGCGGCCGACCGAGACTCGCGAGGGCTATCTCGCCTTGCCCTATTGGAATTGGCGGCGGGGCGGCGTAGCGATCGACTGGCGGCGGTTGGATGAAGTCGAGGTGGTCGATCCCCGCGTCGTGCGGCTGCGGCCCAGCGGGCACTTGCGGCTGACGTTCATCTCTTGGCTCTTGGTGGCCTTCAGCCGGGACGGGCTATCGATCGACCGTTTTGGCGAGCCGCTGCTGCCGGCCACGCGCTATGAGACCTTTGGAATCGAAGACCCACGGCTGGCGAAGTTGGACGACCGCTTCTATTTCACCTACGTGGCCGTTTCCGAACACGGGGTGGCCACGGCCCTGGGGTCGACCGCCGATTTTCAGTCATTCCAAAGGCACGGGATCATCTTCTGCCCGGAAAACAAGGACGTGATCCTGTTTCCGGAGAAAATCGGCGGCCAGTACGTGGCCTTGCACCGGCCCAACCCGAACGCCCACTTCTGCCCGCCGGAGATTTGGATCGCCCGCTCACCCGACCTGCTGCACTGGGGTGGTTACGAGCGATTGCTGGGGAGCGAGGCGGGCTGGGCGACGATCAAGGTCGGCGGCGGCACCCCGCCCGTGCGCACGGGCCGTGGTTGGCTTTCGCTCTTTCATGGGCATATCGAGCCCCAGCGACTGGGCGACGCGGGGCAGTACGCAGCCGCGGCAATGCTCTTGGACTTGGAAGACCCACGACGGATCGTTGGATTGTCGCCGCGGCCGGTGATGCAATCCGAGGCCGATTTCGAGCGGTCCGGCTTTCTGCGGGACATCGTCTTTCCCACGGCGCTGGTCGGCCGCGGCGACGAATTAGACGTCTACTACGGGGCGGCCGACACCGCCGCCGGCGTCGCTCGGTATTCGTTGGATGAGCTTCTGGCCACCGCCGGAGCCTAATTCACCAGCCGATCCAGCAGCCGATCCAACGAGACCGTGGCAAAGCGGGTAGCCGTGTCCGACGTCCCAAACGGGATATACACGAGCCCGTTGTGGATCATCGCTCCGCACGTGTAAACCACGTTGGGCACGTAGCCGTCGCGCTCCTTTTCCGTGGGCGTGATCAGCGGCTCGTCAAGGAAGCCGATCACCTTGAGCGGATCGTCCAGGTCCAACAGCATCGCGCCGATGCAGTAGGTCCGCATCGGCCCCACGCCGTGCGTCAGGAGCAGCCAGCCCTCGGGCGTCTCCAGCGGCGAGCCGCAATTGCCGATCTGCACGAACTCCCAGGGGTGCTTGGGCGTTTGCAGCAACTCGGCGGTCTCCCAGAAATGGATGATATCGGAGTACATGATGTAGAGGTTCTCGCCGTCGATCCGTGAACACATCACGTAATGGCCGCCGATGCGGCGGGGGAACAGCGCCATCCCCTTGTCTTGCGCCCGGGCTCCGTTGAGCGTGTGAACGCCGATCTTGAGAAAGTCGGACGTCTCGATCAACTGTGGCAGGATCCGGTAGCCGTCGAACGCCGTACAGGTTCCGTAGTAGGTCGCCGTGCCGTCGTCGTCGACGAAGCGGACCATCCGCAGGTCCTCGATCCCGCGGCTCTCGTTGCTGGTTTGCGGGAAGATGACCACTTCCGAGGCCTCGGCCTCGCGGGAGAGCCGGAGTTCGTAATTCGACCGCGCCAGCCAGCGGATGCCTTGGAGGGCGTCTTCCGACTGGAGCTTGTCGGGCGCCGCCTCCCGCGCCGCGCTGATGGCGTCCTCCAGTTGGGCCATGGTGAACGAGTCGTCAAGCCGCTCCAACACCAGGTCCACCGCGGTCTCGTCGACGCCGATGTCCTGCAGCTTGCGGTGGAAGAGCTGCTTGTCGTACCGCTTGTCGGGAAAGACGCCGATCGGATTGGCGAACCGGCTGGGAAGATCGATCTGAATCTCGTGGTCCGAGTAAATCACGCCCGTGCGGAAGACGATCGACGAGACGTGTGCCTCGCCCGTGGCACGCAGGCTCATGATGAAGCGCACGGCGCCCTCGGGCAGATTCCGCTGGTCCTGGTGCTCGACGATCGAGGGGTTGAACAGCGCGGCCGACTCGACCGAATACTCCATGGTGAAGTAGGAGCCGATCAGCAGCCGGCGGTTGCGGGCAAGGTCGTCCGACGCGCCGACCATCGACATCGCGTTGTGGTAGTGCTGTTCGAAAACCAAGGCGATGTTGCTGTGCCGGGTGCGGAACCGCTGGAAGACCAGTTCCAGCAACCGGGTGGCCTCGGTGTCGGAGAGCTGCGCGACCCGCTGGACGACGTTCTGGATCCGGGCCTCGCTGCCGGGATAAAAGAAACGGGTAATGACCCGGCGGATATCGCTAGTGAACGCGACGGGCAGACGCCTGACCGTTAAAGGTTTTGGGCTGTTGCGCTTTCTCGCTTCCGGCATCCGAAGAGCCTCACCGCGGGTTGTTTGTCCTCCTTTCCACGTGGAGCGTGGCAGCGAGGATTGAGTGGTCCGCCGGAAACCATTATATCCGGTCGCCGGGTAGTCGTGTCCCCACGGGACCTGCTTGTCCCTAACAATAGTCCGGTTCTCGTTCCCGGTCAAGGAGTTGCGGAATTTGATGCCCGGTGTGCTCACTCACCTTATGCCGTTGATCTGGGGCACCTGTACGATCTTGAGGAACAGCCCAAGCTGCCCCAACGCCGCCGAAAACTTGTCGTACTCGACGGGCTTTACGATGTAGTGGCTGCATCCCAAGCGATGACAGGCGTCGACTTCCCGCGGGTCGTCCGTCGTCGTCAGCATGATGACCGGGATCTTCCGCAATTCTTCGTCTTGCTTGATCTGCCGCAGGACCTCGACGCCCTCGATCTTGGGAATGCGAATGTCCAGCAGCAACAGATAGGGGGTGCAGTCTTCTCGCTGACGCCCTTCGCCTCGGCGGAACACGAAGTCCAGGATTTGCTGACCATCCGCGAAGCGCAGCATCTCGTTGTTGATGCCCGCCCGCCGCAAGTTCTTCTCGATCAGTCGCGCGTGCCCATCGTCGTCTTCGACGATTAGGACGACCACTTCCTCTTTCATCGTCGCGTCTTCCTCGTGGTGACAAGCTGCCTGACGAGTCTGTGTAGGACGGATCTGTAATTCGTCCTACAGTCATTTCGAAATTGACGGAGCACTAGCCCTTCGGCAGCGATAGGTAAAACTTGCTCCCTTCGTTCAGTTCCGATTCCACCCAAATCTTGCCGCGGTGGCGCTCCAGAACGCGCCGGACGATGGTCAGGCCCAATCCTTCACCGGTCCCGCGCCGCGGGTCGAGACGGTGGAAGATTTTGTAAATGGAGTCCTGGTGCTCGGCCGCAATCCCGATCCCATTGTCCTCGATCGAGTAGACCACCCGGTCCGGCACTTCCCGTCCGCAAACCCGAATCACCCCCGGCCGGTTCGGCTCAAGATACTTCAGGGCGTTGCTCAGCAGATTCGAGAAAACCTGGTTGATTTGCATTCGGTCTCCCCGACACGGCGGCAGCGAGTCCACTTGCACCGACGCGCCGGCCTCGTCGATGGCGAACTGCATCGACGCGACGATCTCAGAGAACATCTGGTTCATGTCCAGTTGGCGGATCGTCAGGGCGGCCCGGCCCACGCGAGAAAGCTGCAAGACGCCCGAGAGCAGCGAGTCCATCTTGGTTGTGCTTGTTGTGATGAACCCGAGCGCTTCCGGGATATCTTCGTCGAGCAGAGCGGAAAGCTCCCGGCGTTTGGCCTCGGGCACTTGCACGTCTGCCGCCACGGATCGCAGCCGCTCGCAGGACAACGCCAACTCCTTGCCGAACCCCTGAATGTTCACCAGCGGGGCGCGCAGGTCGTGCGAGACCACGTGGGCAAAATCTTGAAGCTCGCGGTTGCTGCGCTTGAGTTTCTCGTTGGAATGCTGCAGCTCGGCGGCCAAGCGCGCAAGCTGTTGCTCCGCCCGCTTGCGCTCGGTGATGTCTTCGATGGCCAGCAGAATGAGACCCGGACGGCCGGCTTCGCGAGGAATCGCGCGGGCGTTTAACACCATGGTCCGTTGGCCGATACGTTCAAAACACTGTTGAACCTCGAAGTCGATGAACTGGCTCTTCTCCGGCAGCACGTGCTCGAGCAGGTGGCGCAGTCGGGGGATGTCCCATTGGTGATTGCCCAGTTCGTATACCAACCGGTTTTCGGTTTCCTGGGGCGTGGCCTGGAACGTTTGGTAGAAGGACCGATTGGCCGACTGCACGCGGAGCTCAGCGTTAAGAACCAGCAAGGGTTCGCGCACCGTTTCGACGATGGCCTCAGCAAGAATCCGTGCTTCACGGACAGCCGCCGCAGCTTGCTCGCGCTCGGTGACGTCAGTGATGGCTGTTCTGTATAGCGTGACTCCGCTGGTGGGATCCCGAGCGGCAATACTGTCAAGTTGCACAGGGATCGACTGGCCGCCCTTGGGAGTAAGGTCTATTTCCGAAGTCACCTGTTGTTGCCCTTCAACGCATTTCCGCACGTGGTGCACGAAGGTATTCTTATTCTCCATAGCGACGTAACTAACGAAAGGCCGGCCCGTCAGCCTCGCGCGCTCCCTGCCCAACAGTTTGGCGGCGGCGAGGTTGATTTCCTGGATACGTCCGTGCTTGTCCAGGCTGACATAGCCCAGCGGCGCGAAGTCGTAAAGATCGGCGTATCGGTCGCGCGACGCTTCCAATTCTTGCTGGGCTTCGCGGAGTTCCTCGTTCTGCATCTCCAGCTCGATCCGGTGAACCTGCAGTTCGTAGACCAGTTGTTCAACCTCTTCAGGCGAGGGTGCCTCTAGATCGCTGATATGCGTCGAGAGCAGTCCCTCCGCGCTCTTGCGGAGATTGGAAGAATCCGCCGGCTCGGCCCTACCCCTCTTTACCATCCGTGACCTCCTCAATGGCCAGAAGGATTAACTGCGGCCGGTCCCCTACTTGATCGATTCGCCGGGCGTTCAGTAGTAGCTGCTTGTACCCGATCCCAGGGAAGTCGTGCTCCACCTGGAAGTCATGGAACTCGGCGTTCTCCGGGATAGTCTCCTCCAATAGCGTGCGCAACTTGGGGATGTCCCATTGCCGGTCTCCCAGGTCGTATATCAATCGGTTTTCGGTGTCGCGCGGCTTGACGTGGAAGGTTTCGTAGAAGGCCCGGTTCGCCGAGACCACCCGAAACTCCCCGTCCAGCACCACCAGCGGCTGGCGCACGGTGGCCACAATGCTGTCGGCATAAACCTGGGCGTCTCGCAACGCCTCTTCTGCCCGCTTCCGCTCGGTGATGTCCACCAGGGCCATCACGGCGCCGTCGATCTTGTCGTCGGTGGTTCGGTAGGGCCGGATCCGCATGGAATACCAGCGGCCATCCTCCGCCCGGACCTCTTTCTCCTCCGCGTTGAGGGTTTCGATCACTCGCAAAACCTGTTGCTCCAGGTCCGGAACCTGGATGCCCAGCCTCAGCTCGCTGACCAGGCGGCCGGTATCCGCGGGGATCAGCTTCAGGACCTTTTCCGCCAAGGGAGTAAACGTACGAATTCGCAAGTCTCTGCCCAGCATCACAATCGGGATGTTGATCGTGTTGAGCAGGTTGTCCAGGTCGTTGATCGCCTGGTTCAACTCGAGATTCCGGTTTTCCAACTCCTCGTTCAGCGTGGTCAGCTCCTCATTGGTCGACTGGAGCTCTTCCTTGGCGGTCTCCAGTTCCTCGTTGGTGCTCTGCAATTCCTGGTTGCTCGATTGGATCTCCTCGTTGGCGGCGCGAAGCTCCTCGTTGGTCGATTCGTGCTCCTCGATAATGGCCTGGAGCGTCTCCTTCGCGCCCGCCAGCTCGCTGCGCAAACGTTCGACTTCCCTATTTGCCGGCGTCGCACCCGTTTCCTTCTTTCTCGACTTGGCGACCCGGGCCTCCTTCGGCTCCAACGGGCCGGTGGGAACCTCCTCGAACAGAACCAGAAAGTGAATCTCCTCCGACCCGGTCGTCCCGATGGGAATCACCTCGATGTTCACCTCCAGCAGTTGGCCGTTGTGCGCGATCCTCAGGCCCTCCTTTCTCACCGCCGTGCTCTCCTTCCTCGCCTTGTGAATGGTGGCCCGCAGATCGAGCAACAGCCCTTCCCGGGCCATTTTCAACAGACTCAAGGTCGCCTCTCCGGGGGCCGGCTCGAGGTAGCGGCCCGTGTGACCCCGGAATTGCAGGATTTCCATCTGCTCATTGATCACCACTCCGGCGGGCTGGTATTTCGAGAGCACGATCCGGTCGGCCTCCCTCTGGAGGTCAAGTCGGGTCCAGGCGACCGGCGGAGGCCGCTTGGCCACGGGTTCCGGCCCTGGCGCCAAATCGGTCGTCCCGAAGTCGAACGGCAGCCGGGCAGCGGTCGGCTTCTTCGAGTAAATCTTGTACTTCCTCTCGGAGAGCGAAAACAGGTCCGAGAATCCGCCGATCGTCTCCGAAGTGCCCAACATCAGACAGCCCGTTGGCTTCAGCGCATAATGGAACGCCGGGATGACCCTTTTCTGCAACTCCGGGCCGAGGTAGATCAGCAGGTTGCGGCAACTCAAGAGGTCGATTTTGGAGAAAGGCGGGTCCTTGACCACGTTGTGTTTGGCGAAGACGCACATGTCGCGGATCGTCTTGCTGATCTGGTAGCCGTCTTCCGAGCCGACAAAAAAGCGTCGCAGGCGTTCCGGCGAGACGTCGGCTGCGATATTCTCCGGATACCTGCCCGCACGGCCCTTCTCAATGGCCAGGTCGCTCACGTCGGTGGCAAAAACCTGGATCGGAGACTGGAGATCGTTCTCCCCGAGGTACTCCAGCAATGCGATGGCAATCGAGTACCCTTCCTCGCCGGTGGAACAGCCCGGCACCCACACCCGGATCGGGGCGTCGAGGGACTTGTTCTCGATGATCCGAGGAAACACGTTCTGCTTGAGCACGTCGAACAATCCGCGATCCCGGAAGAACCCGGTCACGTTGATCAGCATGTCCTCGAACAGGGCATCCGCCTCGCCCGGGGTCTCCTGAAGGTACTTGACGTAATGGTCGATCGATTCGATCCTGTGCAAGACCATCCGCCGTGAGATCCGCCGCTCGACCGTGCTTTGCTTGTAGTAGGTAAAGTCAACGCCCGAGGCGCTCCGCAATAGGATGAAGATCTTTTGCATCGCCTCGGGCGCATCGAGTAAGCCCTGGTCGGCTTGGCGCATCTTATTGCGTTCGATATGGGGATGTCGACCGATCCGGACCAACTCCTCTGCGATGCCGGCAGGGGGCAGGGTAAAGTCGACGTGACCGGCGGCAACGGCGGCCGAGGGCATGCCCCCATACTTCGCACTTTGTTGAGCCTGGACAAAGGTAATGCCGCTCTCCGCCTTGATCGCTCTGAGCCCCAACGCGCCGTCGGAACCGGTGCCCGACAGAATCACCCCGATCGCCCTACCGCCCTGGTCTTCCGCCAGAGAGCGAAAGAAACTGTCGATGGGCAAGTAGCGGGCCCGGCTCTCCGGACGAGGCATCAGGTGCAGCACACCGTGTAAGACGGCCATCTCCATATCGGCCGGGGTAATGTAGACATGGTCCGCCTCCAGCCGCACACCGTCGGTGGCCTCGGCGATCGACATGTCGGTGGAGCGGGCGAGGATCTCGGCAAGGTTACTCTTGTGCCGCGGATCCATGTGCTGAATAAACACAAAGGCCATCCCGGTATTGGCCGGCAGATGCTTGAGCAACTCGGTGAACGCCTCCAGCCCCCCAGCGGAGGCACCGACCCCTACCACAGGCAGCTTGCCTACCCCCCCGTCCCAAACCCCTACTGCTCCGGCTCTTGCCCCGGCAGATGACCTGGTACCGGACCGCGTGGTGGCCTTCCGTTTGGCGCCGGTGCTGGTCCTTTTTTTGGCAGGCGAGCCCTTTTCCTTCTTCAGGGGGGCCGAGGCCTTTTTCTTCTTCGCAGTGGGCTTAGGTCCTGCGACGGCAGATTTGGCCCGTGCCGACTTCTTCCCAACCATGGTTCAGCCCCCCCTATCCCCTTGAAAGACTAAACTGCGACCTTACTCTGCCGTGGCCGCGTTCGTGATGATAGTCCATCCGACGCGAGGAAACAACCGCTCGTGGTCCTGCAGGGGTGAGCGGGCATGTTGGAGTACAGTTTTTAGGCTGCAAAGAAGCAGGCTGAAGGCCGGGCTCCAACGCTGCGCGTAGCGCGTTCGTCGTCGGCGGGACCGGGAGAGCCAATCACCGCGTGGGTGCAAACGCCAGCAATGCTAGCATGGATTCGCGCAGTCGCACAAAACTGACGTTGGTCGCGCGGCCCGTTTCGGCTACATTTTCGTCACGGGGGAGCGATTTCACCCGGCTGCTTGCATCGTCTGCGAGCCCACTCGGAAGGACTCCGAGTATTCTGGCGACGGACCGCCTCTGTCGCTCTCTGCAAAGGGAGCTTGGCGCGTCTCCGTGATATTCGCGGAGACGTGCCCGCTCCGACACGAAGCTCTTCGAGCGACCCTTTTCCCATGGAGGCGGTAATCATGTTAGTGCTCTCGCGGGATCGCGACAGCGCGGTCCACATCGGGTCGGACATCACGGTGAAGGTTTTGTCCATCCGGCGGAAGACCGTGAAGCTGGGTATCGAAGCGCCCAGGACGGTCCCAGTGTGGCGTAGCGAGTTGGCTCCCATGCTGGACGAGCCGCTGCAATCGTCTGCGGTGGAGAAAAACCGGAACACCGGCATGAAGATCGTCTTGGTCGTTGAAGACGAGCCGGGACACGCGAAACTCATTCGTAAGGCCTTGTGTCAGTCTCCGGGGACGATGGTCACCGTGGCCGAAACGGCCGGCAGTGCGCTCGACGCCCTCGGGGTCAAGCTGGCCGGCCCCGAAGACGTTGTCCACCCCGATCTCGTGCTGCTGGATCTGGGACTCCCGGACGGTTCCGGCTTGGAAGTGCTGCGCAGCATCCGGTCGGTCCCGGACTTGCGGACCACGCCGGTGGTTGTGTTAAGTTGCAGCGACGACGAAACGGTGATGCATCAGTGCATGGAAGCCGGAGCCAACGCCTTCGTGGTCAAGTGGACCAACTACGACGATTTCCACGCCTTGGTTGGCCGCATCGGTCAGTTCTGGGCCGGCGACTGCTTGGCAAGAAAACGCAATTTCGGCCAAGGGAGCGATGACTTTCCGACGGCTCCGTCTGACGACGCCGCTGACATTGGAGTAGGCGCGGATGATTTCGAGGAAGAACCGGTTGGAACCGAGCATAGCAGGAGGATTCTCCTGGCGGAGGATGATGCAGGGCACGTCGCCCTGATCAAGCGCGCACTAACGAGGGCCAATATTGACTGCCGCGTGGACGTGGTCGGCAACGGCGCCGAAGTGATTGACTACTTGTTCGGCCGGGGGCAGGAACGCCAGCCAACGGCGATGCCCGACCTGGTCCTGCTCGACCTGAACATGCCCGAAATGAACGGCCGGCAGGTGTTGCAGGTGTTGCGACGTGTTCGCAGCCGAGACGGACTCACTCTGCCTCCAGTCGTTGTCTTGACGGCGTCGGACGACGATGCCGATATCAATGATTCGTACAAGCTGGGCGCTCAAAGCTTCATTCGCAAACCCGTCGACCATGGGCGTTTCACGGAAGCAGTGCAACAAACCACTCGGTACTGGCTGGGCCTCAATGAGTCGCCAAGCAGAGACTACTCATCGGCGCACCGGGTAAGGTGCCCACGATAGGCTGGGACGGGGCGCGCCGGAGATCCTTCGTCGTCATCTTCCGGGAGCGGTGGTAGCTCCGTGGGAGGATCCGGGCTCCGCTCCGGCCGAAGCTCTGGACCATCGGTCGGCGGAAGTTCCGGCCCTGGGTCGCCCAATGACTCCTGTGACTACGAAATCCACGCTGGATACGGCGGCCCAAAGTTGCCGCTTCTTGCACGTACCTGGCAACCACCCCAAAACGTGTTCCGCAGGCCCAGATCTGTACGTCGCATACAGCTTCGGAGCCTCAAATGCAGGCCCACGAGTGCCACAGATGGCACCTCATGATGTCTTGCACCTCACGGAATTGGAATTCTCCGGCAGTCTGGGTTAGCATAAGCCTAACCCCCCCAGGAGAACGCCCATGTCCCACATCGAATCCCAGAAACGCAAGCGTTTGGACGGGCCTCAGAATGTCGCCATCCTCAAGCGGTACCTGGTGGACAAGACGCGCGGGTGCCGTTGCCGGCTTGTCCAGCAGTGCCCCCTCAGACGCCGAGAGAACCATTGCCGTTGAGGACCTCAAACGGCAGACCATGGATCGTCGGCAGGGCGTCGTCTTCCTGCTTGCCGTCGTTCAGATAGAAGCGGGCACTCGACCATCTCCAGTCGATTGCCCTTGGGCAAAGACCTCGTCGAACCGGATTCATGTGGATGTAGTCGATCGAAGCGAGAATGGACTCCCGCTCGGTCAGGTTGCGATCGTAGCCGGGCCCCTCCTGCCAGTACCGAAACGTCATCACACCCGGCGGCTGACGCCCTGTGAGCCGCTTGAGCAACGGACTGTGACCGGCGATGAGCAATTGCTTGATTCGATACGAATAGGGACGTTTGACCGCCTTGAGCAAATGCTCCACTTCCGACGCCCCATCCTGGGGCCAAACAAGCAGGTGAACGTGCTCCGGCACGTACACGAAGGCCGCCAGGCAGTACTTGTGCCTGACCAACGCTCGATCAATCGCCCGGCTGAGCATCTCACGCCACGTGTCGTTCGTCAACAAAGGCACGCGTTGATAACAGGAGAACGTCAGCTCGTGAAAATGCCCAGGCTCGTCGTAATGCTTCACAAGCTTCCGATGTGGCTCGACGCCTCTCATCGTGAACCTCGCATCAGGTCGGGCACTGCTGGACAAGCCAGCAAGTGGCACCCGCGCGGCCGGGGCGCGTGGCGGGGTTTGTTGGACGCGGTCACTTTCCGCGGCGGGTCGCTTCTGCAACGGATGGGGGGTACTACCCCCTTCAGATACCGTGAGCGCACGTGCGCGCGGGCCCCAGGGGGAGTGCGCTGGGGTTCCATGGTGAATGCGCTGGGGTTCCAGCGCAGGTGCTACCGGGTCACAGGCCACCTGCGCGCACGCCATGTACTGGGAAAAACGCCCTTTTTGGACGAGGTCACTGGCGCAAGTCCCAGGCCGCAAAGCACTTGGAAGTTTTGGCCGGACCAACAAAAACCGTCCAACAATTGTTCTCGACGCAAGGCGTTGTAAGGCCAGGACTTAGGGCGTGTCATGGTCGGCTTTGTTGGACACTTGGACGGGCTGTTTCGGGGGCTTGCGGGCACTCGGTGTTCCGCCTAACGTGTTCGATCTTACCATGTTAGCGCCGAGCCGCAAGACGTTTTTTGGGCACCCCCGGGTGCTTCCAACTTCTCTCGGGTGCGGCACCGAGTGAGGCGTCGCGAGCGCGCGGCGGTCGAGGGCGGGCACCACCCGTTTGGTGAGCGCGGCTTTAGAATGGGACCTGCAAGGGCGGATGGTGCGTTTCAGGCACCCCACTTCTGCTCGGCAAGTTTTACCTTTACCATCACGTCGCCCTGCCGGCGGGGGAGTCGCGCTGCCTGCTACTGGCCGCGGGCGGTGAGGATCCTGGTGAGGGCGAAGGGGGGGATGGCGGGTTTGGAGGAGACGGGCGTTTGTCGGCCCTCGGTGAGCTGGGAGACACGGGTGTAGACGTAGAGGTCGAGCTCGGCGGTGAGGATCACGTCGTCGGCCAGCGGCATGGCGAAGTTGGCGTTGCCGGTGAGCCCTTCGCCGACGGCCTTGGTGAACGCGCCGCCGCCCCAGTCGTCGCGCTCGAAGGAGACCTCTTTGCCGGTCGACGAGGCCATCATGATCACCGAGTACTCGCTTCGGGAGAAATCGCGGGCGAGGTCGTCGACGGGCGCGCGGCCGCTTGCCGTGAGGTCGATGCCGCCGGAATGGCAGGCGTCGACCATGAACACGAGCTTGCCGACCGTGCTTTCGCAGTACTGCTTGACGATCGCGTCGGGGACGCAGGTGCCGGGCATGTCGTCGAGCGACCCGTCGACGGGGAACAGGTAGAAGCGGCCCTGGTCGTCCTGGACGCCGTGGCCGGAGTAGAAGACCAGGCCCACGTCAAGCTGTTTCATGTTGTCGCGGAGCCACTGGAAGCCGTCGATGATCGCCGACTTGGTCGCGTCCTGGTTCGTGACGGCCTTGACGTGAACGTTCCCGAACAGCTCCTTGCTGCGGTCGTTGAGGATGCCGACCACCTGCTCGGCGTCGGAGTGCCCGTACCGCAGCGCCATGTTGCCCCGATATTCGGAGATGCCGATCGCCAGGACGTAGAGCGTGGGCTCGACCGCCGGGCCGAGGCAGCGGAGGAAGATCATCTCGGACTGGCCCTTGCTGGTGTCGCTCTCGGCGACGACCTGGATGGTGTGCTCGCCGGGCGGCAGCTTGAGCGTCCAGCTCTCCGACTTTCTGAGGCGCTCGCGGGAGATGCCGCGCTCGTAACCCTTCTTCTCATAGGGCCGGCCGTCGACCTGGAGTCGCATGGCCGTGATGGGGCGCCCGCCCTTGGCCTCGGCGAGGGCATGGATGGTGACTTGCTCGTCGCGGACTTCGAGGGTTCGCTGCGTGGGCGCGGTGATCCAGACCTTGGGCGGCTCGATCTGCATCGGCGCTTCGACGCGATCCTCCTCGCGGACGTCTTCCGTCATGGCGATGGCGCCTTCGAGGCTGCCCTCGCGGAGGAGCTTGCGGATCACGTCCGGCTGATAGAAGGCCCGGTTGAACTGTTCGGCCGTGTAGAACTCGGGGGGCTGGTTGAGCTCGGTGGGGTTGACCAGCCAACCCATCAACCGCTCGCCCCCCGGCGAACAGGCATAGTATCCCGCCGGGGTCCAGGCGATCCATTCGGAGTCGATTGCATAGAGGGTGAGCATCGGGTGCCAGCCGCCCCGCAGGTTGAACCGCAGCTCGGTGCCGTCGCGACTGGTGGTGAACGTCACCTGCTGGTCCCAGGGGAGCTGTCCCAGTTGCCGGAGCATCTCGCTTGAGCGGTTTTCGGATCGCTGGTCGGCTTGGTTGCCCGACACGTTCCACTCGATCTTGTCGATTTGGTCCCCGGCCCTGACGCCTTTTTGATAGAGCGGCCCGAGATCGTCGATCGAGGAGACGACGAGGGCCCGCCCCGAAGCCGACGGCTGGAGATCAGCGCCCCAGCGACGGAACACCGGCGACGGATGCCAGCAAGCGCGAAGCGGCCAGTAGCGGACCGTCCCGTCGGTCGACCCCGACAGCAGGTATCGGCCGTCGGGCGAAGCGGCCACCGAGGTCACCCGGCCGCTGTGACCGCGACAGTACAGTAACTGGTCGCATTCCCCGCCCCGCGGCAATGCGTACACGAAGACGCCGTTTTCAACGGCCGTCCCCACGGCGACCGCCGCCGGTTCGCCGCCCGGACCCGGAATCCAGCACTGGCTGATCAGGTGACCGTGTTGCTTGTCCAGTCGAACGGATCCCTGGGCGTGCTGGCCACGGTAAAGCCAGAGCCGATACGGGTCGCGTTCGAGTTTGGCGAGGTAACTCCACTGCCCCAGGAACTGGCTCGATTCGATCGCGGGGGGCGCCTCGTCGGTGGCTTTGAGGCCCGCCACGCTGAAGGTTCGTCTCTCTCCGCCGAGGAGGCTGGCGGGGAGCGACGTGAAGACGACGTTGTAGTCGGCGGTCCCGTCCACGGCGAATGCGACCTCGGCGACGCGCTTCCCGCCCGGGAGCGTGAGAACGTCATAGGGGGGGGCCATCGATTCGACGAAGACCTCATATCCTTCGCCGCCGGCGTAGGCCAGGCGTCGTCCGTCGGGACTGATTGCGCAGGCATTCACGTCGTCGGCCAGTTGCCGCTTGCGAAGAAGCGCTCCGGCCGCCACGTCCCAAACCTGCATCTCGGTCGCGGCGGCCCCGGGCACCAAGCGAGTGCCGGCCGCCAGCGTTCCTCCGTCGGGCGAGAAGGCCATCGATACGACCGGAAATCCGGCCCGTAGGCTCTTCCAAGGCTGGACCTCGCCGGGCCGCCACACGAACAGGTTACCCGCGTCGTCGGCCGAGGCGAAATAGCGGCCGTCGCGACTTGCGGTCAGGGCGGTCACCTCGCCGTGGTGATCGGCGGCCAGGACGTTGCCGAAGGCCCCGCGGGCGACGTCGTAAGTGCGGAGCTTCCAGATGGATTGGCCGGGGCCGAGGTCGCGGTCGTGGACGGGCAGGACGACCATCGCATCACCGACAATGGCGATGCGGGGGTATTGGAGCGGTCGATCGGCGTGCGGGGGAGCCAGCTCGCGGGGCTCGCCCCCGGCCGAAGACCACAGGAAGGCCCGACCGTTGCCGTCGATCGAAGCGAGCCAACTGCCGCTGGCCGAATAGGAGAGGGCGCCGATCGTGGCGAAGAAGTGCTTGTACTTGGCGTCGACCCACTGGCCGAGGTAAGGGTCGAGCTGGACGATCTCGCCGGTGAGTTGGAGGTTTCCATAACCGCCGATGACCAGTCGCCCGTTCGTGGGATGGACCGCCATGGCGTAGATCATTCCGCGGGGGCCGCGTCCCATGGGCCATCGAAGCGTACGCACCTTGCCCCAGGTTTCGACCATCACTCCCTTTGCCCGCCCGACGCCCCCATCGACGCCCGGCTGCGGCAAGCTCCAGACGTGGACGACTTTGTCCAGCCCCGCGGTGCAAAGGAGCTTCGAATCGGGCGTAAACCCGATCGCCCGGACCGGGGCCGTGTGCCCCTCAATATTCACGCAGGCGTGGGCGGTCTTCGGGGGTGCCTTGCCCGCGCTTCGGGCAACGTTGGGAAGCAGGCAAGCCGAGAGTGCCGTGGCGGCCGCCAACGCGCGCGCGATGCGCGCACCGCGGCCCCTGGGCAGGCGAGAAGCAGTTCTCGTGACCGGTCTCATCGGTTCGTCTCCTTGAGGGTTCCCCCGCATTATGTTTATGGCCGTTCTTGGCATTTCCCCCGTCAAGGATACGCCACCGGCGCTCGATCGCCACGGCCGCACGCGAGTATTCGTACAGACGACGGTCCCGGTCCGCGGCACGACGGCGGTTGATCGGCGGGGGGCGAGTCCCCTTTCTGGCCGATCTCCCACCCCACGCACACCCCTTTTGTGTGGCACAGAGTCCCCCGCCTAATGGGCATTTGGCATACCCGAGGCGCGAAGCCTCCGCCCGGGCCGGTTTAAGACAGGGGACCTAGGTAGGAGACTCCTCCTTTGTCAGAAGTGCTGGAGCTAGTGCGAGCCGAGGTCGAATCTCTCTCTAGAAGGACTGGCGGATTCGCGTCGTGCGGTGCGCTCGTTTCGCCGGCACGAGGCGGACATCGGTGCGCGAGATAGAGCGCTAACACCATTTATGAGAGGGCTGTATCGAATGACTCCCAACCGACGATCGTGGATGGGGCACGGCTTCCGTCAAGCCGCCCTGATGCTGGCGTGCCTGGGGCTGGTGCTTTGCGCAGGCGTGAACGCGCAGGATACGGTCGCCAAGCAGTCTGGCGAGCCAGTGGACGTCGCGCAGGAGAACACCTCGGCTTGCGGGTGCAATTCAAGCGGCTGCAATTCGTGCGGTCCCTGCGGAGTCGGCGGCTATGGCGTCGGCGGCTATGGTACTGGCGGCTATGGCGTCGGCGGCTACGGTGCTGGCGGCTATGGTACTGGCGGCTATGGGGCCGGAGCGGGTGTGGCCGGCGGCGGGGCCGGCGGATCGGGGTCGTTTGACGCGTTTGGCGCCGCAGGCGGCGCGGGCGCCGCTACGCCGGGTGCCGGGGCCGCGCCGTACATGATCGGCGACCTGTTGCAGGCCAACCGCGTGATCAGCTTCAATTACAACCGCGTCGCATCCATGGGCTCCGAGACGGTGCCCGGCTTCTGGGCCGTGAGCGTCGATGGCGGTGCCGTCGTCAACATCCGTAACACGAAGGTTGCAGAAAACAACAACGCGATCCCGACCGACCGTTTCGCCTACGAATACAACTTCTTCAAGAACGGGATGAGCTGCACGGGGACCTCCAATGACCTGGAACTGGCTGAAGGCTACTCGCCCTGGTTCAGGTACGCCACGAGGAAGGCTGATTACGACGTGCACGTCCATACGTTCTCCTATGAGAAGACGTTCTGCGGCGGCATGGGCTCGGTCGAAATCCGCATGCCGTTCTATCAGGGTCTCAGCTCGAAGCTGGACCTGGTCGCCGGATCCGCGACGGGGGTCCAGCACTACGATAACCACGATCCATGGGGGACAGGAGGCGTAGGTGAATACAACGCGCTCATCGTGGAACCCACGCCTTGGAACACGTGGGGGGAGTATGCCTGGGAAATCCAAGATGTCTCCCTGATCTTCAAGTTCTTGCTCTACCATAACCCGTGCCGCGAGCGCTACATCGCCGCCGGCCTGCAAGTGACGGCGCCGACGGCGCGGGACGTCGACGTCGCCGTGAGGGACTTCTACGGACCCGTTGAGCTTCTGCCGGGCGGGCAGCCCGACCTCGACTCCTGGCTGGATACGTATGGCCTGCGCAACCGCAGGTTCCGGATCGAAAACGAAACGTGGGCGTTGTCTCCGTTCCTGGCGATGACGAGCAAGCCGACCCAACGGACCTTCTTCAATGGCTTCCTGCAAGTGGACATTCCCCTGGGTAGCAATCACGTGAGACTCGACCAGTCGTACTGGTGGCTCCCCCAGACCCTCGCGGACCCAGACTGGCAATTGGCTCTGGAAGAGGATCCTGAATGGGCTGATTACGTAGACCCGTTGGAAGGAGACGTCGCTGACCAGACGCTGATGCACGTCGACCTGGCCGCCGGGTACTACTTGTACACGAACCCGTGCGCCCGGGTGGTCAAGGCCGTGATCCCCACGGCCGAGTTCCACCTTACGCAGACGTTGAGCGACCCGGACAGGCTTGTGCTGGACTCAGGTCGGCGACTGTTCCAGATTTCCGAAGTAGATGAGTACTTGGAACCCTATCCGGTGGTAGGCAACCCTGCCGACAACAACACGATCACCGACGTGACCGTCGGCGTCCACACCTTCCTCGGCCAGGCGTCGATGCTCAGCGTCGGCGGCGTGTTCCCGCTCGGCCAGGGCTGGGACCGCACGTTCGACAGCGAGATCGCGGTCAAGTTCAACCACTCCTTCTGACCCGATCCGCCGACACGATCGAGACTCCGTGCTATTCCCTTGGGATGAGGGAAACATCGAGAGACTCCCGTCCACACGCGCGTGGGCGGGAGTCTTTCTTTTTTGCTCAAACTGCAAGCCGAACATGGCGACTCAGTTCGCACGGCCGTGCGGCGCAATTGTCTCCAGGCCGGCCGTCAGCTATCAGCATTCAGCTCTCCGCCATCTCGGCCCAAGCTGCATGGCACGCACAATCATGCTGAGAGCTGAAAGCTGACCGCTGAAGGCTTACCGTCTGACTTTTTCGGTAGGCTACCACATACCAAGCACCCGGGCCGACGTCAGGACCGCGGTCGGGAACATGAACCCCGCGATCCCGGCCAGACGCATCGCCTGCACGGGCGCGGGGTCTTTGCGTCTCCGGCGCACCAAGTACCGAACGGCGTCGATCAGCACGAGCGGCAGGAAGTGTAGAAGGATGATGCAGAAGGCGGTTAGCCAGTCGCCGTCGCGTCGGCCCAGCGCGGGCAGAAACGCCGTCCAGAGAATGAGAGGGACCATGCCCCAGGCCAGGGCAATGCGAAATCGCCATCGACGCTCCTTCGAGTGGACCCGCTTGAGTGGATCGTCCAACAGGTCCGTCGCCTCCGCAGTCGCCCACCACTTGCGAAGCTGCCACCGCGCTGAAATCGTGAAAGCGAGCTGGGCGAGGATCACGGCCGTCCAGGCGTAGAGGAACACGGCGAGCCAGCCGGGCACGTCCTTCAAACGATAGTAGTGCAGCACCGTGCACACCTTCCCCAGCACGGCGAAATAGACGGTCACGAGCACCATCGTCCTCAGGCTGAACTGATACCACGGGCGTGAGCGGCTTGGGGAGTCAGGCGGGTCGCTGCTCATGGATCGGTCTGCATGAGTCGATGAAGGAGACGCGGCAAGTGCGATCGAGTCGCCGGTGCCTGGGCCGAGCCGACGTGTTCGACCGCCGGCCCGCGACTCAGCGCTTCGCCGCGCCGATCAGGATCGCATAGATCGGGGCTTCCTCGCGCGGTTTCAGTCCCAACAGCTCGCCCAGCGCGTCGTCCTGGAAGCCGCCCAAGGGGATCGCCGCCAGACGCAGGTCTTCGCATACCAGCAGGACGTTCTGGGCCAGGTGGCCTGCGTCCAACAGCACGAACCGGTACCCTCGCTCGCCGTACTTGACCTGAGTTCGGGCGAACACGGCGGTCAAGATCACCAGCCCGCTCGCATTGTGCCATAGGCCGTCGGCAAACACCAGCCGCTCGAGCCGTTCCTCCTCAGGGCACGAGGCCACCTCGGAAAGCGCGTGCGACGGGACCTGGTAGTGATACACGGCGCGGCCCGGCTCCTTGCCCCGAAGCGAGGCCAGGTAGACCTCGACCGGATACAGGGCCCCCCCGGACGGCCACGCCCGCAGGTCCTGCACGACGTCGGGGAGCTCGGGATGCGTCACCCGGCCCGTGACGCCGCAGGCGGCGCCGAGCAGGTGCCCCCACTGTTTGAGCGTCACCGGCCTGGACGCGAACTCCCCCCGCCGGGTTCGCCGGGTTCGCAGCAGGTCGTCGAGACGCCGGCCGCGACGGCGCCTCGACGGCCGCGGCAACTCGACGATGGGCCGCGTGGGATAGGGCTTATACGCCCGGTTCGATCGGCGGATTGCCTCCCCATCCTGGTTGTACGCCGCGATCCCTTCCTGGAACGCGTGTTGCCTGTACTCCGAGAGCTTGCTCTCCTGGTGGTAGAGTCGGCTGAGCGGACAGTCGACCTCGTCGCACAGCTCATCGTAGCTGCGGGGTGAATCGAGCCACACCGGTACGGCTCCCAGGTATCAGGGAAACGGATGGGGATAGGGCCAGATCGGATGACGGTGGCCGACCGCAGAGCGGGGCATCGCCGAGCGGCGCTCGGCAAGCCGCGCGTGCCCCAAGTACGCGAGCCGATGGTGTCCGTGGAGCGGCAAGAGCGAAGGCACCACCACCTTGACCACGTGAAGCCCGAGGTCCGCGGCCCAATCGGGCGTAAGCTCGATCCAGGCCCCGTCGTGCCCGGCCTCCACCAGCCGATCGACGATCGCCTCGCGAGCCGCTCCGTCGCCGGCGACCTCGCGGCGTACGAGCGAGGGCAGATCAGACGGCCCGGCGTCGCCGGCCAGAAAGCTCAACGCCTCGTCGGCCAAGTCGGGCCGCACGCTGTACAGCCGGGCGTGCCGCGAGAAATCGGCCAGGTTGGAGAATCCCTCGGCGGGCTGCCACTCGGGATCGAGCTCCACGAGCTGCCGGACGAAGACGCGGTCCTGCGACGCTTCCAGGGCCGCTTTGCGCACCGCCCGGCGCGGATCGAGGTGGCACGCGCTGCCCACGCTCAGAAGCGGACCGCGCGGTCCCCGGCCGCGGCAAACGACCCACACGACCGGCACGCCGACGTCGCTCGTCAGGTCGTAGGCTGCCGTCTCGTCGCGCGGGGGGAGCAGATCGCCGGCCTGCTCCCAAAGCCAGTCGCGCGCGATCCGCGGCGGCGAGAGGCCCAGAAGCCAGGTCAAGGCCAGCGCGTCGCGCTCGACCACTTCGCACAGTCCGGCCGATACCGCGGCGTCGCGCGACCCGGCACACGAAAGCCCCGTGCTGATGCCGGGTGCCGCCAACGGCTCGCCCGGCTCGGGCTGGTAGGGAAGATACACCGCAAACGCCGGCACG
Source organism: Thermoguttaceae bacterium (assembly GCA_035528065.1). Lineage (GTDB taxonomy): Bacteria > Planctomycetota > Planctomycetia > Pirellulales > Thermoguttaceae > DATKZH01. The sequence goes on from DATKZH010000132.1 coordinate 34,080, forward strand.
CCGCACGGTGCGTCGTCGGAAAGCCGCCGGCCGCCGAGCCAACGCAACGGCGTTTCCGGCCCGACCGGCGGAAACGGAAAGCCCTCCTCACTCCGCTGCTCTCGGCTGAACTGGGCGAGTGCGGCGGCGGGGAGCGCCTCGCCGGGAAGCTCGGCCTGGGCCCGAAGCCTCGCCCGACCGCGGCTGTGCGCCGAGGCCACGTACCGCTCCAGTCCCTCGCCGAGCGCGGCCAGAAGCGCGTCTTCCCGAGTGAGGCCGGAGCCGCCGCAGGCCAGACGGACGTCGACGTCCCAGCCCGGGCGAGTGTTGGCAATGCTCGCGCCCGCGTGGAAGAGATCCGCGTCGCCGTCGATCGTCTCCACCAGGCCCACCTCGCGGACGATCCCGCTTCGGCGTCCCACCAGGGCGTCGAACACCTGCCGGCAACGCTGGGGTGTGGTCGCGCTCAAGTCTCCGCTCCGCACACGGGACACCAGGGAATCCGCCACGCCGGCTCGGTCCACAGCTTCAGGTCCTCCAGGTCGACGGTGGCCACGCGGTTGAGCGTTCGCACCGGGCGGTGCCGGGAGAGGAACGCAAACAGTTCGGCGCAGGCCATTCCCACCACTTGATACCGAAACGCCGGCAGGACGCCGTACGCGGCCAGCGGCCCCTTGCCCCCGAGCATCGCCGACTCGGCCGCCTCGAACTCGGCCAACGCGGCCGTGTTCTGCCGCCACCGGTCCCGGAAGCACTGGTAGCATGCCCCTTCGCCCGGCACGTAGAACGGCCCCAGCGTGGCGTGCCGACCGTGCGACAGGTCGACGAACAGGCACGCCTTCGCGTGCCGGCAGGCCGCGGCGTTCACACGCAGGGCCATCTCCAAATCGGGCTGCTGCCAGATGCACGCGATCGCCTCCGCCCGGGCGTTAAGAGCGCCGTCGTCCAGCCCCCTCGCGTCCTCGGCGGCGCAGACCTCGATCCCGTGTTCGGCCAGCGCACGCGAGAGGAGATCGACACAGGCGCCGTGCCCCGTCACCAGGACCGGTCCGGCCGGCCGCCGCGGTTCCGTGTACGGGGCGTAGCCCATGAAGTGCGAGAGATAGCGCGAGATCTCGTCGGCTTCGTCCACCGGCTGGTCCAACAGCAATCGCTGGGCGGCGAGCTGCTCGACGAGGGCATCGACCAGCGGGCCGTGCTCGGCGCCGACGGTCGCCAGAATCGCACCGCGGGGTGAGCCGCGTGCGAGCTGATGCAGGACCGTTTCCACCACTTCCGGCGCGTCGGTCTCGACGAGGTGGATCTCCTCATCGCCCGCGCGAAGCTGGACCGCCCCCTCCATGGCGAGGATCGCCAACCCCGGCCTCAGCCGCAACGCGCGCTCGCTTGGGGCGTCGGACATCGCCTGCCGTCTCCTCGAAGAACCGGAGAAACGCGCAGGGTGGGTCGAGGTACGAGACCCACGTGGAAATGTCGCCGTCTCCTACCAGACGCGTGGGTCTCGTGCCTCGACCCACCCTGCGGGATCCCTCAGTCCATGAATAGGGCGATCACGTACATCGCCAGGTAGCCGGCGCCGCTCGCGAACGTCGCCCCAACAAACGACGTCCAAGCGATCCGCCAAGCCAAACGCATCCCGGCGGCCACCTGCTTCCGCTCGACCGGATCGGGCATCTTCCGCGCCTTGATCCTGGCCAAGACGGCGGCAAGCATCACCGCCGCGCCAACGAGCAAGAACGCAAGGGAGGGGGCGAAAGCGAGCGCGATCAGCAGAGGCTCGGCGATGCGTTCCATCGCGCGCCGTGTCGGAGCATCGGCCCCCGGGGCGTGCTGAGCCAAGCCGATGAGCAGCGCCAGCGAGACCGCGAAGGCGACGATGCTGATCCAGAGGGCGTGCAAGAGGTACCGCCTGGCCATCGGGTGGACGGCGGGTTCTCGCTTCTTCTCCGCTCGCCAGGCGGCGATGATGCCCCACGTGCCGCCGATCCCCGCCCCGATCCAGTGAATACAGCAGCACGTGCAGCACGTGGTGGCCCCCTGAAACATCACCGGCCCGCGACCCCCAAAGTCGCTCGGCCGCCGCCGAACCACCACCCTCGGCTCCTTCATTCGCCGCGTCGATCGCCACATGATCGGCGAGCCTATCCGGCGGAGGTTCCCCCGTCAACCGGTGCTGGCGCGGGGGCAGATTCCGCATCGGTCTCCGGGGAAACGAGAATCCCTCTGGTTGTGACCTGGTTCCCAAGCTGCCATGTGACCTGCTTCCCAAGCTCCGGCTTGGGGACCGACCTCTGCGAAGCTGTGCTTTGCGTCACGCGAGTTAGGCTCTTTGCATTGGGGAACGTTCCCAAGCTTCAGCCTGGCAACAAGGAACCAAGAACTTGGCCCCGGGCCAGGACCCCCGGCTTGCACGCCTCCCGGCAATTGCGATAATGCGGCCATTGTGTCGGGCGCGCGATTCCGCGGCACCAGCGAGCGGGACGTCAGCATGTCTCTTCTGCGAATCACACAGTCGGCCGCGGGTGAGGGCCGCTACCGTGCGGAGCTGCGTCTGGAGGGCGACGGCGCGCCGCTCACGGCCGCGGTCGAGTTCCCGTTCGAGATGACCGACCAGGACCAGGAGGACCTCCGCTGGTACCTGGAAGACTATCTCCAGTACCCGCACGAGCCCGCGCCCACGGTCGCCGCCCGGATCGAGGAACGCCTTGCCGAGCTGGGCACCGGCCTGTTCCGCTCGGTTTTTCAGGCCAACGACGACGCCCGCGACCTCTGGGCCGTGCTCCGCGGGAAGCTGGACGAGACCCGGGTCGAGGTGATCACCTCGGTCGAGGAGGCGACCTCCATCCCCTGGGAGCTGATCCGCGACCCCAGGACGGACACCGCCCTGGCGCTTCGGGCCACCGCGTTCGTCCGCGCCCAGCCGCAGGCGGCCCAGCGCCCCGAGCTGCCCGAGACCGAGTCGGGCCCGATCCGCATCCTGCTGGTCATCTGCCGGCCCGGTGGGCGCGACGATGTCCCCTTCCGCTCGGTGGCCGGCCGATTGCTCAAGGGCTTGGGCGAAGAGGCCCGCGCCGCCTTCCAGCTCGACGTGCTCCGCCCGGCCACCTTCGAGCGGCTCGCGCAGGTGCTCCGCCAAGCCAAGGACGACGGCCGGCCCTATCACGTGGTCCACTTCGACGGGCACGGCATGCACGCGGACTTGTCCAAGAAGAGCCCCTCCGACTGGCTCCGCCGCCTGGGGAACCTCGTGCTGAGCGGGCCGCGCACCGGTCCGCACGGGTACCTCCTCTTCGAGAACCCAACCGACGAGGAGAACGCGCAACCCGTCGACGGACCCACGCTGGGCAAGCTCCTGGTCGAAACCCACGTGCCCGTGCTCGTGCTCAACGCCTGCCGCAGCGCCCATGCCGAGGCGCCCACGGAGCCCCGCACGGCCGCGGCGGCGGACGATCCGCACGCCCAGATCCGCGCCTACGGCTCCCTGGCCCAGGAGGTGATGGACGCCGGCGTCGCGGGCGTGGTGGCCATGCGCTACAACGTCTACGTGGTCACGGCCGCCCAGTTCGTGGCCGACCTCTACGCCACGCTGGTCCGGGGTCGCACGCTGGGCGAGTCGGTCACGCTGGGCCGCAAGCAATTGGCGGCCAAGCCGCAACGCGAGATCGCCGCCGAGCCCCGGCCCTTGCAGGACTGGTGCGTGCCGGTCGTCTACGAGGCCGCGCCGATCCGGCTCTTCCCGCCGCGCGACGAGGCCGCCCGGCTTGAGATCACGCTCGACGCAGGCGAGTCGGCCGCCGGGCGGGGATCGCTCGACACGGCCCTGCCCAAGCCGCCCGACGTCGGCTTCTTCGGGCGCGACGAGACGCTTTTGGCCATCGACCGGGCGCTGGACGCCCACCCGATCGTGCTCCTCCACGCCTTTGCCGGGAGCGGCAAGACGGCCACCGCGGCCGAGTTCGCCCGCTGGTACGCCCTGACCGGCGGCGTCGACGGGCCGGTGCTTTTCACCTCGTTCGAGCAGTACACGCCGCTGGTCCGCGTGCTCGACCGCATCGGCGAGGTGTTCGGGCCGGCGCTGGAGCAGTCGGGCGTGCACTGGCTGGCGCTGGACGACAAGGATCGCGGCCAAGTCGCGCTCCAAGTGCTGCGGCAGATCCCCGTGCTTTGGATCTGGGACAACGTCGAGCCGGTCGCCGGGTTCCCCACGGGCAGCGAATCGGCCTACAGCGGCCCCGAGCAGCAGGAGCTGGCCGATTTCCTCCGCGACGCGGCCCAGACCCGAGCCAAGTTCCTCCTGACCAGCCGTCGGGACGAGCGGGGCTGGCTGGGCGACACGCTCCCCCGGCGGATCGAGGTGCCGCCCATGCCCATGCAGGAGCGGATTCAGCTCGCCCGGGCCATCGCCGAGCGGCACGGCCGGCGCCTGGCGGACGTGGATGACTGGCGCCCGCTGCTCCGCTTCACCGGCGGCAACCCCCTCACGCTCACGGTCCTGGTCGGCCAGGCATTGCGCGACGGCTTACGCACCAGAGAGCAGATCGAGGAGTTTGTTGACGCCCTGCGCGCGGGCGAAGCCCGATTCGACGACGAAGCAAGCGAGGGCCGCACCCGCTCGCTCGGCGCGTCGCTCAGCTACGGGTTCGAGCACGCCTTCAGCGAAGCGGAACGAAAGCAACTGGCCCTGCTGCACTTGTTCCAGGGGTTTGTCGACGTGGATGCGTTGAAGGCGATGGGCCATCCCGAAGCCCCGTGGTGTCTACCCGCCGTGCGCGGCTTGACCCGCGAGGTGGGGATCGCGCTCTTGGACCGGGCTGCCGAGGTGGGCCTGCTCACGGCCCACGGCGGCGGCTACTACACGATCCACCCCGCGCTCCCCTGGTTCTTCAAGGGCCTGTTCGACCACCACTTCCCCTCTACCCTTCCAGGGGAGGGATTGGGAGGGGCGGCGGCAACCAACACCAACCGGCTTGGAGAAGCACCCGCCATCCCAACGGCCGGGCCGCCAAACCCGGCCCTCACCGCCACCCACGCCTTCGTCGAGGCGATGGGCGAGTTGGGCAACTACTACCACCACGAATACGGCGCAGGCAACCGCGACGTGATCTCCGCCCTGACGGCCGAAGAGGCCAACCTGCTCCACGCCCGCCGCCTCGCCCGCTCGCACGGCTGGTGGTACGGTGTCGCCAGCGCGATGCAGGGCTTGCACCAGCTCTACGATCACACGGGCCGCCGGGCCGAGTGGGCGCGGCTGATGGAGGAGATCACGCCCGACTTCGTCGACCCGGCCACCGACGGCCCCCTGCCGGGCCGCGAGGAAGACTGGAGCGTGGTGACCCAGTACCGCGTGCGACTCGAGGAAAGGCGGCAGTGGGCGGAGGCGGAGCGGCTGCAACGCAGGCTAGTGGATTGGACTCGTGAGCAGGCTGATGAGGCGGTGCGTCAGGCCGCGGACCGGCTGGCGGGGGCCGACAAGATGGCTGCGGTACCAGCGGAGGCGAGCGAGACGCTTGCGCTACGGGACTGCCTCCGGCAGGTCGTGGAGGACCTGACCGACGATGAGCGGAATTCGATCCTAACACTGGGCGCTTCGTTGCACGAGATGGGCGAAATCCAACGCGAACGCCAGGAGCCGGCGTGTGTGGACGCGTATGGGGAATCGCTCGATGTCTCAGAGACCATCGGCGAGCGGTCCGTAGCGGCTACGTGCGCGTTCAACCTGGGCCATGCCTACAAGGATCTGCCCGAGATCCGCGATCTGGACGAGGCCGAGCGTTGGTACCGGCGGAGCTTGGAGCTCAGGCCGGAAGGTGACCGGCTAGGTCGAGCACGGAGCTCCGGCCAACTCGGCGGGGTCGCCCTGGACCGTTTCAAAGAAGCCCACTTGGCGGGGCGAGGGGAAGAGGAACTGCTCAAGCACCTGAACGCGGCCTTGCAGTCCTATCACCAGGTCCTGGAACTGCTTCCGCAGAACGCAGTCAACGATTTGGCGGTGACGCACAGCGGCCTCGGAGGGGTCTACGGCTGTGCCGGCGACATGGACCTCGCCCTGCGGCACTTCCGGGAGTCCATCCGTTACGAGGAACTCCAGGGGAACGTGTACGGAGCCGCGCGAACCCGCTTTAACGTCGCCGCGGCCCTGGCCCAATCCGGGCCGGCTGGCCGACGCCCGCGAGTATGCCCGGGCGGCCCTGCGGGACTTCGAACCCTTCGGCGACGCCGCAGCCGACAAGATCCAGAAGACGCAGGGACTGCTGGCGGAGATCGAAGAGAAGCTTGCTTCCTCCTGACCGCGTCGGCCCCCTTTTGGAGTGCGGCGACTTGTCGCCGCTTTTTGAGCCGCCGGAAGACGCAGCGAGACGGCTTTCAC
>DATKZH010000133.1:0-2360 GCA_035528065.1 Thermoguttaceae bacterium
ACGGGAAGGGGCAATGGCGAAATTCCGGGACGTCAAGACCCTGCAGAAATTCGCCGCCGTCCACGCCTCGATCCACAATCACTTTAACCACGATCGCCACCTCAGCCGACGCGACATCTTCAAGCAGCACCGCTCCGCCGCGGTGGCCGAGTGGCGTCAACTGGCAGCCTGACGCAATCCGCTTCGCGCACTTCGCTGTCTGGTTCGCATTAGTTTGACACTGCCCAGACGTCATCAGGACAGAATTACGAAAGGCGCGAGCTTACACGGCAGGTCCTCCGTGGCCACGATCCACAGCATGTAAGGCCCCGGCGGCGCGACGTTGCCGTTCGGCGGCGCGGTCAGCCGCAGGCCGCCATCGATCCTCTCGAATTCGAGCCCGACATACCGCTGGTCCCCGTCCCACGCATGGGTCACTGACCCGCACCGGATCAGTGCGGCCCTCTCGATCCTGTCCGATTGAGCGGTTTCGATCGTGAAGTCCTCGCCGGAGCTGATGTGCGACGGTGCCGCGTCGATCTCCGGCCGACGGCTGTCATAGAAATAGATCGGCGTGAAAACCTCGATGCGATACTCCTTTACGTCATCACCGCCGGATTGGCCGTTCTTGTTCGACCCCGCAGTCAGCACGCGTCCGTTCGGAAGCAGAAGAGCGACGGAATGGTAGTTGCGCGGCACGCTCGCTTCCTCGATCGTGCTCCACCGCTCGGTCGCGAAGTCGATTCTGTCGGCCTCCCAGTCGATCCCGGGAAAATAGATCTCGCCGTGAAGCGCGGCATTGGCGTCGTCCAGCGGTAGGTTCCCCGCCTGATCGATTCCGCCGGAGAACAGAACGGCGCCGGTTGGCAGGATCGTCGCACAGCCATGACGGCGAAGCGGCGGCGTCACGTTCCACTGCCGGCCGGCCGTGGGTTCCCATGCCGGGACATGGTCGATGCTGTCGTGCGTGTCCAGGCTGACCCGGTGCGGTCCTTCGTTGCCAAGCAGCACGACGTGCGGCCGGTAATCGTCGCCCGGCAACAGCGGCAGCAGCACGGCAGTATGGTTCGTCTCGGCGAACGGCGAACCATGGGGCGGTTGTTCGATTTCATGTCCGACTGGCAGACCCGAGGAAGTATCGTACCAACGGCTGTCCCCGTCATTGGGCGACGCCATGAAGACCAGACCCTCCGGCACCACGTACATGCGCGGATAGTACAGATAGTTGATACTCGAATCCGGGTCGCTCGTGGGCCGCGTCTGACCGTCCGGGAACTCCCTGAGTTCGATCAGTTCGCCGTCGTCGTCGAGGATCGGATCTCCGGTCGGAAGCTCGACGGTCTGGCCATTGATGTCGTGTTCCTCGAGTTCCCGGTCGACCGGCACGTCGGCCCAATCGACGTAAATCCAGTGTCCGCCGACATACTCCCAGCTATCCGTGTCCGGGTCGTATATCTCCGGCATCCATGCGCCGTGGCGTGTATCCGCAAGGCTCGGATGGCCGCCGACCGCAAGGATGCGGCCATCGGGAAGGGTCAGAAGTGTCGGATACCAGCGTCCGCCGCCCGCGGGCGGGTCCCGGTCCGGCTCGGGCAGCATGTCGGCCAGCGCGGACCACGTCCCGTCGAGGTTATAGACCGCCGTTTCGCGCGCGCCGCTCCAGTGGTCGCGCGGCCGCTGATGCATATCGAAATGATCGGCGGCGTCCGGTTTGTCGAAATCGGCGCCGTGCCGCCAGAACTCCGTCCCGCCGGCAACGAAGAGGCGGCCGTCCGCCAGAAACGCCTGTCCGCAACAGAACACGTCCGCCTCCGGCGAGTTGATGTTGATCATCGTGTTCCGTTCAACGTCGTAGATGCGGGTGTTGAAGATCTCGTTGTTGTCGGCGTTCGACGGGTCGTGCTCGTCTCCTCCGAACATGAGGACCTGCCCCTCCACGCCATGCGGGACAAGCGCCGCGTGGATCGCCAGGATCTCGGTGTCCTCGAGCGCGACTTCCCATGCACCCGGCTGAAAATTCGGCAGATCGTCGAGGTTGTTGGCCTCCGAGGCATCACCTTCACTGCGCAGGTAGGGCCCGCTCGGACCGTTTATGACGTGAATATCGGCGCGGTCGCCGTCCGGGCCCTCGGTCCGATAGCTGTGCCGGTTCGACACGATGTCCTGGATTGCCCAGGGCGCGTGCCGATGCCAGTTTTCCGCGGGGTTCCCGATGGCCAGTATCCGCCCGCGTGTGTCTCGAACGCAATGCGTGACAATCCGCTCTGCCATCGAATGCTTGCCCTGAAAGAGCGCTTAATCACTCCGAAGGATAGCAGCCAGAACGATTCTTTCAAAATTCCATGGTGCTGCCCATGTCCGCTATTGATGCTGTGGACGGC
>DATKZH010000134.1:0-2114 GCA_035528065.1 Thermoguttaceae bacterium
CGGGACCAAGTCGAATTGTGCCGACCCATTTTGGTACAAGTTCACCGGGCAGCAACGCGAAATGATCGCGGCCATCGGCCACGCGGCCAGATGGGGCGGGGATCAGTCTATAGCCGCGTCCCGCGGCGAGGGCAAGACCACTATATTCGAGCGGCTCGCCGTCAAGTACGGGTGCGAGGGGCTGATTGATTTCGTGGTTCTTTGTGCTGCTACCGGCACCGCCGCGGGTAATTCGCTCGAAGCCATACGCGACGCAATCGAGACGAATGACCGGTTGCTTGCCGACTATCCGGAGGTGTGCGTGCCAGTCCGAGCGTTGGAGAACACGCCGAACCGCGCTCACTACCAGACCGTAACTGGCTTCCGATTCGACACCGGCGAACCGTTCACCCGGGTGCCGTCTAAGTTCTCGTGGTGCGGCCAAGAGGTGATTTTCCCAAACGTGCCCGGTTCCCCGTCCGCTGGTTCCGTGATCGCAACCAGGGGGCTCGACGCGGCAGTCCGTGGGCTGAAGCGGAAGGGCAAGCGGCCGGGGCTCGTGGGCATCGACGATCCCGACACCGAAGAGACGGCCCGCAGCGAAGACCAGGCTATCAAGTTGGAGAACCGGATTGACCGGGCACTCGGCGGGCTTGGCGGCCAGCAGAAGAACGTGGCCCGGGTGATGCTGACCACGCTGCAAACGCGAATCAGCGTATCCTACAAGTACACCGATCCGCAGGAAAAGCCGACATGGCAGGGCAAGCGGTTTCGGTTTTTGGTCGAGCCGCCGGAGCGTCTGGATCTGTGGGATGAATACGTTCAGATGCGGCACGCCTGCTTTCAGCTTCTCGACGACGATGGCGAGCTGGCAGACCCGTTCGCCCGCGGCGCCCACAAGTTCTATCTGGAAAACAGAAAGACAATGGACGCCGGCGCGGCGGTCGCCAACCCGCACCGATTCAACGGCGAGAAGTTGGCCGACGGATCGCGGCTCGAAGTGTCCGCCTTGCAACGGTATTTCAACGAGGTCGCGCGGATCGGCCAAGAGGCGGTATCGGCCGAGTACGATAATGACCCGCCCGAAGAATCCGGCCCCGTCGAATCGGGAATTACCGCCTATCGAATTCAGCGACAAGTCAGCGGCTATCCCCGCCGAGTTGTGCCGCCAGATATTCATTGCGTTACCCAGGGGATCGACGTTGGCAAGTATGCCTTGCATTACGTCGTCAAGGCGTGGCGGGCCGATGCCACGGCCTACGTTATCGACTACGGCGTCCAGGAGGTCTTGAACATGAAGACCACTACGCCCGACTCGGCACTCGACCAGGCGATTCTACGAGCGTTGTACAGTCGCCGCGAAGTGCTGACCACGAGGCCGTACACCACGGCGGACGGTGAAATCGTTGAGGTGCGGAAGACGTTTGTGGATGCGGGCTACCGAACGAAGACAGTCTATCATTTCTGTAAAGAAATGGGTCTATCGTTCGAGCCCGCCATGGGCGCGGGAAATATGGCCGGGTGTGCCCAGATCAACTTCCGTGCTCCGGTGCGAGTGTCGGACACCAGGCGGCCTGGCGACGGCTGGTTCGGTGCGTTGCAGCCCGGCGGCTCCTGGCTGATTATGATGGACAAGGCCCGGTGGTTGGGATTCGAGCACGATAGATGGATGACGCCGCCGGACATGCCGGGCACGTGTTTGCTGTTCGGCGAGACCGGGCAAGGCGATCGGTTGTCGCCGGATCAGAAGGGGCATTTCTCGTACTCGAAACACCTGACCGCCTTGGTCGAGCGAGAGGAGCCGACGAAGAACAAGGGATTGATTCGACGCTGGCACGTTAAGAGCGACACTGACCACTATTTCGACGCGAGTTACATGGCCGACGTTGCGGCCAACAAATGCGGAATATCACTGTTGAAGAAGCCGAGCAAGCAACGCAACGGCAAGCGGATGTCGATGGCGGAACTAGCAGGGGCAAGGCGGTAAACAGAAAAGGAACCCAACGAATGCCAAAACACAAAGTCACCAAGTATCTTCCCCTCTACCTAGGTCACGGCGGCGAGATTCTCGCGCTATTGACAACCGGTCGATATGTGCCCTTGACGGAATGCGATGTCGATGGGCTGAAGGCGTT
>DATKZH010000135.1:0-32803 GCA_035528065.1 Thermoguttaceae bacterium
AGTGGGCTATCCACTTCGCTCTCGTTGCCGCTAGATGTTGTGGTCGTGTCGGCCACGGGGCCACTCAAACGAGCGGTCATATTCCCTCTCGCCGTCACGGAGTCTCTTTCTGACATGGTAAAGCCCAAACACCAGTCCTTGACGGCAATGGCGCACAACTTCAAGGTCCGATTCTCCGTGAAAACACGACCCCGCCACGTTTTCGATTTGGATTCGTTGCTCGTTTGTTCGCATGTCTACATCTTGTGCCTACGAGAGCGAAGTGGATAGCCCACTTCGGGAATATGCCGAGTCTGCCCTCCCTTTGCGCCGCGAGGGCTCTCTGCTACGCTGGCGGCATGAAGGCACGCGAAGCGGACGTCGCCGACCGGCTCGAGCTCGCGCGGGAAGCCGCCCGCGAGGCGGGCGCAATCACGCTCCGGCATTTCCGCCGCGACGACCTGGAAATCGAGCGCAAAGCGGACGACTCGCCCGTCACGGTGGCCGACCGCGGGGCCGAAGAGCATCTCCGCCGGCGGATCGCCGAGGCCTTTCCGGACGACGCCATCCTCGGCGAGGAGTTCCCCGAACGGGAAGGCACGAGCGGGTTCCGCTGGATCCTCGACCCGATCGACGGGACCAAATCGTTCATCCACGGCGTGCCGCTCTACGGGACGCTCGTCGGAGTGGAGCACCAGGGCGAGAGCGTCCTCGGCGTCAACCTCATCCCGGCCCTGGACGAGTGCGTCTACGCCGGCCGAGGGCAAGGAGCGTGGTACGTTTCGGGCGAACGGCCGCCCGTGCCGGCGAGGGTCTCCCATTGCCCCCGTCTCGCCGAGGGACTGTTCCTGACCAGCGAGGTCGTCAATTTCGACAACCGTGGCCGCCGCGAGGTGTACGACCGCCTCCAAGCCATCGCCCGACTCACGCGCACTTGGGGAGATTGCTACGGCTACCTGATGCTGGCCACGGGGCGAGCCGACCTGATGGTCGATCCGATCATGGAGGTGTGGGACGCCGCCGCGCTATTGCCCATCCTCGAAGAGGCCGGCGGCACCTTCACCGACTGGCAGGGACGCCCGACCATCCATTCCGGGGAAGGCATCGCCACCAACGGTCACATCCTCGACGAGGTCCTGGCGATCACCCGCGCGTGAAGCCCAGCGTCCGGCCAAGTGCCGCTCCACCAGCCGGGGCTCGGAGCAACCGGTTATTCGGGGGCGTTGGGAGTGCTATTCAGGGGCGCAGGGGCGTTGGGAGTGCCGCCAGCGCCCGGCCAGTCGGCTTCCGCCGTCCAGACGATGTCCTTGTGACGCATTAACCAGACGCGGATCTTGCTCGGCCGGGAGAAGTATTTGGCCGGCAGTTCGAGGTAGAGCGTCCGCTCGTCGACGGCCCAGGCGTCCAGCAGGGGGAACGCGGCCCTGGTCTCCGGCTCGGGAGGCGTGGTGGATGCCTCGATCAGGGAGTCGCTTTCCTCAACAACCTCGGCCACCGTCCGGGGTCGTTGGGTCGCGGTCTGACAGGCCACACACACCGAGGGCCGACCCAGGGAGTTCCTCGCGCCGAACACCTCGTAGTCCATCCCGTCTCTGCTGAAGGTTGCGGTTTGGGACGTGTCTTCCGAGTCGTCCTGACACCGGTAGACGGCCGTGGTCACGTCGCCCTTCATGATTGCGTGCAGAAAAAGCAGAGGGCGAATCAGCGGGTTGTCGGCCTCGCTCGGCTCCAACACGCGGACCTCGACCGACGGCCGGGCGTGCCGCTTCCAGGGATACTTGATCACCAGGATCGGCTCCCCGGTGGGCTGCGTGACGACGGAGACAAAGGCGTCGCCTCGATCCATTTTGGCCGCTTTCCTGTCGGGATTCGGGCTTCCATTGCGCTGGGCGGCCTCTGTCCGGCCCGGTTCCCCCACGCCAATCACAAGCAACAGCAGGGCAACTTGCACACGGGTATTCATCGCGAAGCTCCTCGGGACTGTCCCATCAGAAGGGTCAACCGCTTGTCCAACTAACCGATCTTGCCAAGTTTAAACCGAGGTATCAAGCGAGAACGGCCAAAATCTTGGGCGAGATACCGAGCAAGGCAACCACCTGGTGGCACGATTCCCCCCTGAGGAGCTGTTCCTAGCGACCGCACGCTCAGGGGCCGCTTACGGCTTCGCGTGCAATGATATTCGGCCGTTTCCTCTCCCGCCCTTGTGGACTCCGTGGAGACCAATATATACTACGAGTTTCATCCTTTGCGGAAGCTGCGCGCTGAGGGAGTGTTTGAATGGCCGGTGTTTGTGAAGTCTGTGGCAAGGGCCCGGCGATGGGCAACTCGGTAGCCCATCGTGGGAAAGCAAAGTATCTGGGCGGGGTGGGAACCAAGATCACCGGGATTTCCCGCCGGAAGTTCCGGCCGAACCTCCAACGAGTTCGGGTAACGACCGCCAACGGGACCCACAAGACGATGCGGGTCTGCACCCAATGCATCCGTAGCGGGGCCGTCGCCAAGAAGGTGCGCAGCTCGCCCTTCAGGCTCCCCCCGGGAGAGTCGGTCCAGGCCCCCCCGGCACCGCGGCGGAAGAAGAAGTCGAAGAAGAAGTAGGCCATGGCGATCTCCCGAAAAGAGGTCGAAAAGGTGTCCCTGTTGGGTCGGCTGCTCTTGTCCGAAGAGGAGTTGGACAAGATGACCACCCAGTTGGGCCAGATCCTCGGGTACATGGACCTGCTGGGCGAGGTGGATACCGACGGCGTCGAGCCGATGGCCCACGCCCTGGACGTGTCGGACGTGTTCCGCGACGATCGGGTCCGCCCCAGCCTTGACCGCGACCAGGCCCTGGCCAACGCCCCCAACCGCGATGAGGAGTGCTATCGGGTGCCCGCGGTGCTGGGCGAGTTGTGACGCGCGCCCGGCCGTTGCCCTCGATCGGTCGTCTCTGCGCCGAAGGGTGGCCGGTGCCTTGTCGAGTTCTGCTTGACGGGTTGGTGGTGACCGCACTCCTGCGGTTGGAGTTGCCAGTGGACCCGAGGAATCGGGCCGCTACGAGCCGGGCAACTCAGCGCGGGTATCGTTGCCCGGCTTCTCGCCCGGGACCAACAGCCGGCGTCTCTCGGAAGCGTTGCGCGTTGTCGGGTGTTCTCCTGGAGTTGGTAGCAAGCCATCGAGACGAGCCATGTCGCTAATCGAGTCGACGGCCACCGAGCTGTTGGCCCAAATGCAGTCGGGGGGGCTTACCTCGGTCGAGATGGCGCAGGCGTTTCTCGACCGGATTGAACGTCACGACGAGAAGGTCGGGGCCTTCCTGCGGGTCGACGCCGAGGGCGCGCTGCGGCGTGCGGCCGAGATCGACCGGAAGCGCCGGCGCGGGGAGCGGGTGGGGCGTTTGGGCGGCCTGCCGGTTGCGGTCAAAGACGTGCTGACGACCGAGGGCGAGCCGACCACCTGCGCTTCGCGGATGCTGGAAGACTTTCGCCCGCCCTACGACGCCACGGTGATTGCGGCGTTGAAGTCCGCCGATGCCGTCCTGATCGGCAAAACGAACATGGACGAGTTCGCCATGGGCGGCTCGACCGAAAACTCGGCGTTCCAGATCACCCGCAACCCGTGGGACCTGGAACGGATACCCGGCGGTTCCAGCGGCGGGTCGGCTGCGTGCGTGGCCGCCTCGATGGCCCCGTTGGCGGTGGGAAGCGATACGGGCGGTTCGATCCGCGAGCCGGCCGGGATGTGCGGCGTGACCGGCATGAAGCCGACGTACGGCCGGGTGAGCCGCTACGGCCTGGTGGCGTTCGCCAGCAGCCTGGACCAAGTCGGTCCGCTGGCCCGCACCGTCGAGGACGCCGCCCTTTTGCTGGAAGTCCTGGCCGGGTACGACCCGAAGGACTCGACCTCCGTCAACCGTCCCGTTCCGCCCTACGCGGAAACCGTTCGACGGCCGCTCGAAGGCTTGCGCATCGGGCTGGTGCGCGAGCACTTCGGCGAGGGGCTCGACGGGGAAGTGGAGGCGGCGGTCCGCGAGGCGGTCCGCGTGTACGAGTCGCTCGGGGCGACCGTGCGCGAGCTTTCCATGCCGCACAGCAAGTACGCGGTGGCCACGTACTACATCATCGCCCCCTGCGAAGCCTCCAGCAATCTGGCCCGGTACGACGGCGTCCACTACGGATATCGGACCGACGAGAAGCAGATGACGGCCGAGTTGGAGGCCGAGCGGAAAGCGCTTCAGGAGGCCGGCGATCGACCGGGCCTGGACGACCTGGACAGCCCCCTCGTCCGGATGTTCCGCCGCACCCGCGCCGAAGGCTTCGGGCCGGAAGTCAAGCGCCGCATCATGCTGGGCACGTACGCCTTGAGCGCCGGCTATTACGACGCCTACTATCTCAAGGCGCTCAAGGTTCGCCGGCTCATTCGGCAGGACTTCGATCGGGCGTTTGAGGAGGTGGACCTGATCGCCGGTCCGATCGCCCCAACGCCCGCCTTCAAGATCGGCGAGAAGGTGGACGACCCGCTCGCCATGTACCTGTTCGACCTCTACACGGTGAGCACGAACCTGACGGGCATCGCCGGGATCTCGATCCCCTGTGGTTTCAGCTCCGCCGGCCTGCCCATCGGCCTGCACCTTCAGGCGCCGCCGTTTGAAGAGGAGCGGCTGTTGCGGGGGGCCCACATGTTTCAAGAGGCGACGGATTGGCACGGGCGGAGGCCGTCGTTGGGGTGATCGTGTGGTCCCTCTCTGGACGGAGGGTAGGCTCGTGCGGTAGAATGAGTGTGTAGCCTTCCGCTGGAAGATCCGATAGGCTCCGGGGGTTGGTGTTCGGCGAGCGTAGGGAACCATCGAGGCGAATCGCAAACAGCGGCAGCCGCCATGACGACCGCCTATGAAGACCTCCTTGACCGCGACTTGCAGCGGGCGCTGCGGGAGGGAAGCTTGCACTTTGAAGAGAAGAGCGCGGTTCACCAGACGCTCCGCAGGATCGCGGATCGCTTGGCCGAGCTGGGGATTCCCTACGCGATTGCCGGTGGAATGGCCCTGTTCTTTCACGGGTTTCGCCGGTTCACCGAAGACGTAGACGTATTGGTGACGCGCGACGGACTCGAACAGCTCCGCCAGGGCTTGACGGGGCTGGGTTACCTGCCCCTGTTTGAAGGCAGCCGGAACCTGCGCGACACGGAGTCCGGCGTGCGGATCGAGTTCCTCGTGACCGGCGAGTACCCCGGGGACGGTAAGCCCAAGCCCGTGTCGTTTCCCGATCCGGGCGAGGCAAGCGTCGAGGAGGAGGGCGTCCGCTGGCTGAGCCTGCCGCGCCTCGTCGAGCTGAAGATCGCGTCGGGCATGACCAATCCGGGTCGATTGCGAGATCTGGCGGACGTCCAGGAGCTGATCCGCACGCTCCGATTGCCCGCCGATTTCGGCCAACAACTGGGTACTTTCGTGCAAGGGAAATACCAGGAGCTCTGGGATTCGGTGCAAGGTGATTCCGAGAATCCGGACGGGTAAGTCGATCGGGCGCCGGTCGAATAGCGCAGCAGCGGCCGTGCATGACACGCCCTGGGCGGGGGGTTGCCGAACCTCGGATGCAGATCAAGCTGGAAAAGGTCTCAACGCGTGTAGGTCGGACGTCCAGCGTCCTTGCGGTTCATGCGGAAGAGCGATTCATGGCAAAGCGAAGTATCGTCGGCGACCTGATCAACTACCGCGGGTTCGTCTACGGACCCGTGAATGAGATGGGGGTCGTGGCGCTCTTCGCGAAGCTCTCCGAGGAAATGGGGTTCATCATCGAGGAAGTCCGTCCCCAGTTTCCTGACTGCATCGCTCGCCGACAAGTAGACAAGGGATGGGAACGAGTGGCGATCGAATTCGAGTTCAAGAGCAGCAACTTCCACCAACATGGACATGATCCCGATGCGTGCGATTTGATCGTATGCTGGGAACACGATTGGGAAGGGTGCCCCGTTCCGGTCCTTGCTCTGAAGCCATGTGTTGCCGATGCCCAGGCCAACGTCTCCGCACCGCTGAGGCGTGTTCGTATTGCTGATCCACTACAAATCCGAAGAACGACTCTTAGCGAAGGCGGCGTAAGGAACAGCTACATCAACATCAAGCCTCTTGACGAATTCTGGCCCGAGGAATGCGTCGGGGGCAACGTCGATCCCGCGGCAAAGCACCTGATCGTGGAATTCGAGGGAGTGGGCCGTGTGACCACCGACATATCCGGCCGCCACAAGACCTTTCGCAAAACTCACCGCGAGGTGAAGGAGTTCTTTCGCTCGCATGGCCTGAAGCCCGGCGATCAAGTCGAGATCCTTCGTGTTGCCAAGTACGAGTACAGGGTGCGTCCGGCGGAAGCAGCTTCAGAATGAAGGACTGTCGCGGGTTTTCTGCCCTTGCATGTCGCAAGGGGATGATCGAACACGTTCTTCGCCACAGACAACCGGGCTAATCCAAAGGGCGTAATCGAGGTGGCCTTATGATCCTGCGAAGCCTTGAAGAGTTGGATAACGCGCGGAAGAAGCTCCAGATGCTCGAACAGCAGTACGAAGCGGCTCGTCAAGAGTCGGATGGGGACGAGGAGGTCCGGGAGGCGGAACTGGAGTCGCTCAAGAAGCTGATCAACCAGCTCAAGGAAGAAATCGTCGAGAAACCGTGAACTCCCGGAGGGTTAAATCGATGCTGAAGTCTGTCCAGGGCGTTTACCGCGACGGCAAAATCGAACTGCTTGAGGCTCCGCCTGAGGGCGTCGAGGGTCGAGTCATTGTAACGTTTCTGGCAGAGGCTGAATCGGTCGACTTGTCCGAGCGCGGCATTGACCGACAACAGGCTGGCGATCTCCGCAGGCGATTAGCTCCGTTTGCGGAAGACTGGCAGCGCCCCGAAATGGACGTCTACGATGCATCTTGAGCGCGGTGACGTGGTGCTCGTTCTGTTTCCAGACTCTAATCTGGTGACGGCCAAGCGGCGGCCGGCGCTGGTTGTCCAGGCGGATGACCTGAAGACGGGACTCTCGCAGACCATTGTGGCGATGATCACCAGTAACCTCGCCCGGGCCGGACATCCGAGCCGCGTGGCGGTGACACAGTCATCCCCGGAGAGCCGGCAAATGGGATTGCGTACGGACTCCGTCGTGATGACGGACAACTTGGCTACGATCCTGGAGACCGAAATCGACCGAGTGATAGGGCACTGCTCCGACATGCAGCCACTCGATGCTGCTCTGCGTTGCACCCTGGGGCTGTGAGAATTCGGCCTGCTCCGGCCTAGGGAATTGCGCCGCTGTCAGCTTGCCCTGTCGTGGAATCACGAAACCCGAGCCTCTGGTCCCTCCCGTGAGCGAACCCTACGAAATCATCATCGGCCTGGAAGTCCACGTCCAGCTTCTCACCGAGAGCAAGCTGTTCTGCGGTTGCTCGACGGAGTTCGGTGCGCCGCCCAACTCGCAGACGTGTCCCGTCTGCATCGGCATGCCCGGGGTGCTGCCGGTGATGAACCGGAGGGCGTACGAGCTTTCGGTGAAAGCGGCCTTGGCGCTGGGCTGCCGGATCGCCAAGTTCACCAAGTGGGACCGGAAGAACTACTACTATCCGGACCTGCCCAAGGGCTACCAGATCAGCCAGTTCGACCTGCCGTTGGGCTCGGACGGCCACCTGCCCATCAGCGACCCCCGGGGGGAGATCGAGCCGAAGAACATCGGCATCATCCGCGTGCACCTGGAAGAGGACGCCGGCAAGAGCATGCACGACGAAGAGGCCGGCAAGGCCGACAGCCGCATCGACCTGAACCGGACCGGCACGCCGCTGATGGAGATCGTCAGCCGGCCCGACATGCGCTCGCCCGCCGAGGCCAAGGCCTATCTGACCGAGCTGAAGCTGCTCTTGAACTACCTGGAGGTCTCCGACTGCAACATGCAGGAAGGGAGCCTGCGGGTCGACGCCAACATCAACCTCCACGTCGACACGCCCGACGGCCCGGTCCCCACGCCGATCGTCGAGGTGAAGAACATGAACAGCTTTCGGGCGGTGGAGCGGGCGCTTGCCTACGAGGCCGAGCGGCATTACGAAGCGTGGAAAGAGACGGGCCACCGGCTGGGCGACGTCCCCAAGCAGACCCGCGGCTGGGACGAATCGGCGCAGATCACCCGGGCACAACGCTTCAAGGAGGAATCGAGCGACTACCGCTACTTCCCCGAGCCCGACCTGGTCCCGGTCACGACGACCGACGACGAGATCGAGCGGATCCGCCGGTCGCTGGGCGAGCTGCCCGCCCCGTTGCGCTCGCGGCTCGAAGCGACGTACGGGATCCCCCCCTACGACAGCGAGGTGCTGGTGAACCAGGGGCGTGCGCTGGTCGACTACTATGAAAGGGTGGCCAAGGCGTGCGGCGACGGCAAGGCCGCCGCCAACTGGATGCAGCAGTCGGTCTTCCAGGCGCTCAACGAAGCGCAGATCCGCATCGACCAGTTCGCCGTGCCGGCCGAGGAGCTGGGCGGGCTGATCCGCGAGGTGCTGGCCGGCAAGATGCAGACGACCCGGGGCCGCGAGGTCCTGGCCGAAATGATCGGTTCGGGGAGCTCGGTCGACGACGCGATGAAGGCCCTGGGCATCACCGAGGTCGACGAGTCGGAGCTGGAGTCGCTTTGCCGCGAGCTTCTCGAAGCCAATCCCAGGGTCGTGGCCGACGTGAAGGCGGGCCGAGTCAAGGCCGCCGGCTCCCTGATCGGCCAGGCCAAGCAGAAAAACCCCAACGTCAATCCGGGGCGGGTGCGGGAGGTGTGCATCGAGATGATCGAGCGGATGGAGTGACGGGGGCGATCACGCCGATCCCGATGCCTGACTTGCGCGAGACCCGTGAGCATCATCACCCTCACCACCGACTTCGGCACCGGCAGCCCGTACGTGGCGGCCATCAAGGGGGTCATCCTTTCGATCAATCCGCAAGTGACCCTCGTCGACGTCACCCACGAGGTCCGCCCCCAGGACGTGCGGCACGGCGCCCTGATCCTGGACGACGTGGCGGACCGATTCCCCGCGGACGCAATTCACGTCGCCGTGGTCGACCCGGGCGTGGGCACCGACCGGAAGATTCTGGTTGCGGAGATCGGCGGCCGGCACTACGTGGCGCCGGACAACGGATTGCTCTCGCGCCTGGCACGCCGGACGCCGCCCTCCGACGTTCGTGAGCTGACCGAGCCGCGGTACTGGCTCGATTCGGTGTCGGCCACGTTCCACGGCCGCGACGTCATGGCCCCGGTGGCGGCCCATCTCAGCCTGGGGCTCGATCCCGAGAAGCTCGGCCCGCCGCTTGCGAAGCTCGTGATGCTCGACTGGCCGCAGCCGATCGTGTCGTCCGGCAGGATCGAGGGCGAGGTTCTCGACGTCGATTCGTTCGGCAACCTGATCACCAATATCGACGCGGAGTTGTTGGCCCCGTTGCCGGCGGGCCGTCCCGTGCGCGTCAGGCTCGGCGAGCACGAGGTCGAAGGGATCTCGTCCACCTACGGCGACGGGCCTGAGGGGGCCTTGATCGCCCTGGTCGGCTCCACCGGCCGCCTGGAGCTGGCCCTCGTCGCCGGCAGTGCGGCCGCGACGCTCGGGGCTCGAATCGGCGACCGCGTGATTGTCCGCTGGTAACCGTTCACCGCATTCGACGAAAGTAGCAGCCCACACGCCGTGTGCCGTCCGCCGACGGCATTTTCATGTCAGACCACCGAGGCGTCCGAACGACTCTGCGGCGTGCTGCTCGCGGCGCGGACGGCACACGGCGTGTGCCTGCTACTTCGCCGGCCGGGCGCGAGCGTTTCTCTCCGCAGTCCGCCGTGGTTTGCGATATAATGGAGCCCGCTTCCGGGGCCCTGTGGTTGGACTTCGAATCGAACGGATGGTGAGCAGTCATGCAGAGAACACGCAGTTCGGCGCCCTATCGGTGGTTGCTTCTGAGACTCTTTCCGGGGGCCGCTGCCGCCTTGCTCGTCGGGATAGGGGACGAGCTGCTCGCGGACGAGCTGCCCGACGCGGGGCCGTTGCGCGCGGCGATCGTCGATCTTGCGGAGACGTTCGGCGATCGCTATCCCCACGGGCGTGAGTACGTGGCTCGCCTGGATGGCCTGGAACGTCGAGCCGAGCAGGCCGTCGGGCAGGACGCTGCGCAAATCCGCGGCGAGCTGGACGCGCTGCGAAGAGAGGCCCTCGTCGCCAACCCGTTGGTGAGCGGGCAGCCGATCCTGTTCGTCGTCCGCGAGCAGTACAAGAGCGACCACCACAACACGGCCACGATGTTTCAGACCGGCGAGATCAACACGGCCAGCTTCCAGGGCGGCGCACGCGTCAAGACCGTCGACCTCGCCCACGGCGGTAAAGTCACCACGCTTCTCGAATTGCCCGAGGGCGTCGCCCGCGACCCCGACGTGAGCTTCGACGGCGCCAAAATCCTCGCGAGCATCCGCCACAACCGGAACGACGACTATCACGTGTACGAGATCGGCGCCGACGGCACGGGCCTCCGCCAGTTGACCTTCGGCTCGGGTATCTCCGACGTCGACCCGATCTGGCTCCCCGACGGGCGGATCATGTTCACCTCCACCCGAGAGCCGAAATTCTGCATGTGCAACCGGCACATCATGGGCAACCTGTTCGTGATGAACGCCGACGGGTCGAACGTCGAGCAGGTCGGGCACAGCACGCTCCACGAGGGCCACGCGTCGCTGGCGCCCGACGGGCGCGTGCTCTACGACCGCTGGGAGTACGTCGACCGCAACTTCGGCGACGCCCAGGGCGTGTGGAGCGTCAACCCCGACGGCACCAACCACGCCGTCTACTGGGGCAACAACACGAACTCGCCCGGCGCGGTCCTCGACACCCGAATCATCCCCGGCACGGAGCGGGCCATCTGCACGTTCTCCTCCTGCCACGATCGCCCCTGGGGCGCGATCGCCATCCTCGACCGGCGCCGGGGGATCGACCTGAAGCCGCCGGTGGTCCGCACGTGGCCGGCGGACGCCGTCGACCTGATCGGCGTCGGCAACTACGACACGTACAAGAAGGTCAACCCGAAGTACGAAGACCCCTACCCGCTCTCAGACAAGTACTTCCTCTGCTCGGGCATGACGGGGCAGGGCGAGCAGATGGGCATCTGGCTGTTGGACGTGTTCGGCAACGTGCTCCTCGTCCACGCCGAGCCGCCCGGCTGCTTCGACCCGATGCCCCTGGCCCCGCGACCCAAGCCGCCGGTCGTCCCGCCGCGAATCGATCTGGCCCGGGGCGACGGCTCATTCTACATCTCCGACCTCTACGTGGGCACCGGCATGGAGAAGATCGAGCGGGGCACGGTCAAGTACCTGCGCGTGGTCGAGTCGCCGGAGAAGCGGACCTGGACCCGCCTTGCCTGGGACGGCGGGACCGGCCAGCAGGCCCCCGGCATGGCCTGGAACGACTTCAACAACAAGCGGATCCTGGGCACGGTGCCGGTCGAGCCCGACGGCAGCGCCTACTTCGCCGTGCCGGCCGACACGTTCGTCTACTTCCAGCTCCTCGACGAGCGAGGCATGATGATCCAGTCGATGCGGAGCGGCACGATCGTCCGGCCCGGCGAGACGACCGGGTGCGTCGGCTGCCATGAGCCCCGGCGGGGGACCGTGCCCGTGAGCGGTCGGCGATTGGCGATGCTTCGCCCGCCCGAGAAGCTGAAGCCCTGGTACGGCCCGCCGCGGGAGTTCAACTACGTGGCCGAAGTGCAGCCGGTTTTTGACAAGCACTGCGTCGAGTGCCACGACTACGGCAAGGAGGGAGGTGAGAAGCTCAACCTGGCCGGCGATTTGGGGCTGGTGTTCAACACCTCGTACATCGAGCTGCGATCGAAGGGCTACGTCCACGTGCCCGGCGCCGGGCCGTATCAAGTGCTCCCGCCAAAGAGCTGGGGCTCGCACGCCAGCCCGCTCGCCAAGGTCCTGTTCGAAGGGCACGAAGACGCCGAAATCAACGAGAAGGTCAAGCTCGACCCGGAAAGCTTCGACCGGATCGTCACCTGGATCGACGTCAACGCGCCGTATTACCCCGACTACGCCAGCGCTTATCGCGACAACCTCTACGGCCGCTCGCCGCTCGATCCCCGGCAGCTCGGGCGGTTGAGCGAGCTGGTGGGTATGGACCTGAACGATCGGAAGCACAACGGGCAGGTCAACTTCACCCGGCCGGAGTGGAGCCCGTGCCTGGCGAAACTCGCCGACAAGAGCGATCCCAAATACCAGGAGGCCGCCCAGATCATCCGGTCCGGCGGCCGGATGCTCGCCCAGCGCGCGCGGGCCGACATGCCCGACTTCCGGCTCACGGGCCCGATCGAGATCGCCCAGGAGGCCAAGTACCGGGCGCGGCAGGAGACCGAAGCGGCCATGCGGGAGTCGATCCTCAAGGGCGAGAAGCGATACGAGGCGCCGCCGGCAGGGGGTGGCCGGTAATGGCGACCCGCGCAACATCAAGCCGCGACCGCCGGTCGCGCCCGACAAACCGTTCCCGTTCCCCCAACCGTCCCAACCGCCCGCGACCAGCGGTCGCGGCTTGATGAGGGTCACGATATGCCAAGCAACAAGTTCCGGCGCCGCGCGTTTCTCGCAGTAGGGACCGCATTGGCCGCCTTCGGTGCGTTCGGCCCATCCGCCGCCCCCTTCGCCCGGGCGGGCCAACGTGGCACGTCGCAGCCCGACGCGCCGGTGATCGACGGCGACTTCGCCGGCGGAAACATCGTGCTGGAGCGGATCGAGGGAGATCACGTCTACCTGCACCAGGACCAGCGCGACACGCCCGGCTTCTGGTTCTACTGGTGCTTTCGCGTCCGGGGGGCCGCGGGCCGCACGCTCACGTTCCACTTCACCGGGGGGAACGTCCTCGGCGTGCGGGGGCCCGCGGTGAGCACCGATGGCGGGAAGGCCTGGGACTGGCTGGGAGCGGAGAGCATGCAAGGGGCGTCGTTCACCTATAAGTCCCCCGACGGCGCGGACGAAGCCCGCTTCTGCCTGGCCGTGCCGTACCAGGAGGCGAACCTCCGCGAGTTCCTCGACCGGCACAAGGACGATCCACACCTCAAGGTCGAACACCACTCGACCACGAAGAAGGGGCGCAAGACCGAACGGCTACGGCTCGGTAAGCTCGACGGCGAGCCGGAGCACCGCGTGCTCTTGACCGCCCGGCACCACTGCTGCGAGATGATGGCCGGCTGGGCGCTGGAGGGCCTGATGGACGCGGTGCTGGCCGACGCGCCCGACGGACGCTGGCTCCGAGAACACGTCGAGTTCCTCGTGATCCCGTTCATGGACAAGGACGGCGTCGAGGACGGCGACCAGGGCAAAAACCGCAAGCCGCACGATCACAACCGCGACTACCTGGGTGAGAGCATTTACCCGTCGGTCGCCGCGCTCAAGGAGTTCGCCCCCCAATGGTCCCAGGGCCAGCTCCGCCTGGCCATCGACGTGCACTGTCCCTCCATCCGCGGCGGCGGGGACGGGCCCAGCAGCAACGAGCGGGTCTTCTTCGTGGGAAATCCGTCCCCCGAGACGTGGGAGCGGCAGCAGCAGTTCTGCCGGGTTCTCCAACAGGTCCAAACCGGGCCGCTCGTCTACGACCCCAAGCACAACCTCCCTTGGGGCCAACAGTGGAACACGCTCAAGGAGCCCAAGAGCTGCTCCCGCTGGACCGCCTCGCTCCCCGGCGTCCTCATCGGCACCACGATCGAAATCCCCTACGCCAACGTGGCCGGCACCCCGGTCACCGCCGAAACCGCCCGAGCCCTGGGCCGCGATCTGGCGCGGGCGATCCGGGGGTATCTGGAGAGGAACCCACGGTAGTACCCGGGAAGCTGTAGCGGTAGTGCCGGGCGTTCAGCGTCCTTCGAGCGTAGGGGGCAGCTTCCTTGCGGCGTGAACGACGGCAACCACGAGAACGCGATCGTGCTGCAAGTCTTCCCGATAGACGAGCCGATACGCGCCCACGACGATTTGGCGGTAAACGTGCTCGGGAAACTCAGGCAGGACTTCGCCAAGTTGAGGGAACTGGGTCAAACGGGTGGCGGTGTCCGTGATCCGTTCCACCGTCAACTGAGCATAGCGTGGCGAGTCGCGTGCGATGAACTCGAAGACTTCCCGGAGATCCGTAGTGGCGGGCGCGGCCCACTCTACTCGAACCATTTTCGGCTCCGCGCTACGACTTCCTCGTGGCTCACAACGTCACCCCGCGCAATCGCCTCTTCAGCACGCTCGATCTTTGCGCGAAGATACAGTTCGTCGATGAGCCTCTCCGGCTCGAAGTCCTCGGGGAGTCGTTCCAGCATCGCCAACAGTTCGTGTTTCTTCATCGCAATAGCTCCACGACCCTCGCCTCGATCAGCCCCCATTATAAAGGGGGGCCAGACGACCGGCAACTCAGGCTACCTCCACGCGACATAGGAAACGCGCCTCGCTTCCGCGCCGTCTCCCCTGCGAGGTTGACGAGTCCGCCCCAAACTTCAGGCTTCGTGTTGCGCAACGACGACCCGGCCGCTCAGCCGGGGGGTCGCCAACAGCGTTGGCATGGGGATCGGGTCTCGCCGGCTGGCGGCGCAAGCTCTTGTACCGGCGGCCAGCCTTCACTAGAGGAGGGCCCATGCACCCGTCATTCGGGGGAGGGCCAAGAACGGAACTGGATTCCCGACGATCTCTCCGTTACGGTGTGGGAAGAGGCGTGATCTTGTGGGCGTCCTTGCGAGTGAACTTGGTTGCGAAAGGTGACGGCGCGAGCCTGACACGTTCAACGTAGATACGCGGGTATCGACCGGAGCCTGATCGAAGACAGGCATCCGAAGGGCCCGCCACGGGAGATTGTCCCGGTGGCGGGCCCTTTTTCATTGCACGCGCGGGAGCGTGCAGGATCGCGCCCCGGGGCGCCCGGGCAGGACGCCGGCGTGGGGGGGACACCCGACACAACGTCACGCGACTTGGGCCAAGGAGAGCCGGATGGCCGTCCTTCTCTCGCAGGAAATCGACCGAAGGGAGCAATTCGCCGAGCTCTGCAACCGCCGGAGGCTGCTCAAGCACGCCGTGGAAATCGGAACGGAGAAAGCCGGATTCGCGACCGGGTTCTTGGAGACCTGGAAGGGCGATCGGCTTCTCTGCATCGACCCCTGGCGGAACGAGCTTCCCGGCTACGAGGAGATGCACTGGGATCGCTCGCCCGACTTCCACGTCGCCATGCAGGCCCTGGCTCGGCACAACAACCGGGTGCAGGTGTTCCGCGGCACGTCCGAAGAGGCCGTCCGGAACAAGATCATTCGCTGGCCCATCGATTTCCTCTATATCGACGCGAATCACCAGTACGAGCACGTGCGTCGGGACATCGAGTGGTTTTGGCCCCATATTGCGAAGAACGGCGTCCTGGCCGGCCACGACTACGATCTTACCCTGGAAGGAGTGGTTCGCGCGGTCAACGAGTTTGCCGAGAGGTTGGCGGTGAACGTCTATCTCACCCACGAACCGCGATTCACGAGCTGGTACGTCTCGAAGGCCGAAGCCCTGTGGGAAGCGCACCGAAGGAAGCTGCATGAAGCTGTCGATTCTCATGCCGGCCCTCACAAGCCGTCGACGGATGCGACGGCACCTCGAGGCGTCGCTCCTTGCCCAGTCGCGCGAGTTTGACGACGTGGAGGTGCTCGTCGATGAGGACGACGGCCGGGCCCCCTCCGGCGAGAAACGAAACCGGCTCGTCCGGGGCTCGCAAGGGGAGTACTTTGCTTTCGTCGATGACGACGATCTGGTGGACCGCGGATACGTCCGACACTTGCGAGCCGGCTGCCGGGCGGGCGCTGACGTGGTGAGCTTCTGGGTTCGTCGGACCGACCCGGCAAGGCCGACGCGAATCCACGCTTTCTCGATTCGCTACCGGGACAGGCAGCAGCTCGCCGACGGCAAGCTCGGGATGATGGCCAACCATCTCTGTGCCTGGCGCCGGGAAGTGGGAACCGCGGTCTCGTTTCCGCCCAACTTGGGCTACAACGACGACGTGTTCTGGTACAAGCCGCTCTTGGCCAGCGGGCTGGTAGGAAGCGAAGAGCACGTCGCGCGCGTCCTCTACACCTATCGATTCAATCCGGTCCGCACCGTGAACGACCGACGTCGAGCGAAGATGGCGACCTACCGGTGGGCCGGACAGGGCATCGAGTGCTTCCGGCGCGACGCCGAGATTCTGATCGCCGCCGAAAGCGTCGATCGCATCGGCGGCCGGGCGGTCATCCCGGTTTGCGATCGGCTCGGGCGCGTTCAGCACGTCCAACGATCCGAGCTGAAACGTTACTACGTGTGTAAGGCGGTCTGAGATGATCCCTCCCCGCGAGCAATGGTGCATTCAGATCGACGTCACCAACGCCTGCCCCCGGCGGTGCTCCAACTGCACGCGGCTTCTGGCCCACGCGCGCGGGCGATGGGACGTGTCGCTTGTGGACTTCGCCCGGGCCGTCGAGGCGCTTGCGGATTTTCCGGCCGAGAGCACGCCCGACCGGCGGGGTCGACGCAAGGTGGTGGGCATCATCGGCGGCGAGCCGCTCTTGCATCCGCAGTTTGCCGAGTTGTGCGAGATCATGATCGAGGCCGTCCCGGAAATGCGGCACCGCGGACTGTGGACCGGACTTCGATATGACAGACACCCCTTCCGCGCCGCCGTGGAACGTCTGATCGGGCCCAAGCCATCGCCGGCCGGCAACCGAGACGCGACCGGCGGGTACCTCAATCAAAACCTGCACGACAAGGACTGTTTTCATCAGCCCGTGCTGGTCGCCGTGCAGGACGTGGTCCGAGACGAAGCGGCGATGTGGGAGTTGATCGACCGTTGCCCGCTTCAGGAAGAGTGGTCGGCCGCGATCACGCCCAAGGGGTTCTTCTTCTGCGAGGTGGCCGGGGCGATGGATTTGGTCTTCGTCGGTCCCGGCGGTCTGCCGGTCACCCCGGCCTGCTGGCGGCACGACCTGGCCGCCTACCGGGAGCAGATCGAGCGGTGGTGTCCCCGTTGCGGGGTGTGCTTGCCGTTGGCGGGCCGGTTGGACCGCGAGCGCGTCGACGACGTCAGCCGGAGCAATCTCGAGACCCTGCGTCGGCTCAAAAGCCCCCGGATCCTGGCCGGCGACTACGCGCTTTTCGACACGGAAGCCTATGACCCGTCGACGCATCGGCCCGGCTGGACCCCGCTCGAATACTTGAGAAAGCGAGCATGAACGTCAACGGCCTCACGGTCTGCGTCGAGTTCGACGACCTGTTGCGGCTGACGCTTCCCCGCAACGCCAGGCATTTCGACCATCTGTTGGTCGTCACGTCTCCGGCCGATCGTGGCACCTTGGAGGCCGTCGATCAGGTGACCAACGAGCACGGCCTGGACAACGTCGACGTCTACCTGACC
Organism: Thermoguttaceae bacterium; assembly: GCA_035528065.1. Classification (GTDB taxonomy): domain Bacteria; phylum Planctomycetota; class Planctomycetia; order Pirellulales; family Thermoguttaceae; genus DATKZH01. The sequence continues at coordinate 17,365 of DATKZH010000135.1, forward strand.
AACGCCTTCACCAAGCGGGGCGCCGCGTTCAACAAAGGCATGTGCCTCGAGCACGGCCTGGACGTCGTGGGCCGATCCGGGTGGCTGCTCGTCTGGGACGTCGACGTCGTGATGCCCGACGTGATGGATCTGTCGCAGATCGAAGTGGGCAAGCTCCATTGCCCTCGCCGGCGGATGTGTCGCAACATCGCGGAGTATACGGGTCAGTGCAATTGGACTCGGTGGCCGATTCTCAAAGAGACTGAGCTTGCGGGCTACTATCAGCTCTTTCACGCCGCGGATCCCGTACTCAAGGCTCGGCCGTGGTACTCCATCGACTGGCGACACGCCGGCGGCTGCGACAGCGATTTCCAGGCCCGCTGGCCGGCAGAACGCAAGGTCCGCCTCCCGTTTGAGGTGTTGCATCTTGGGGAATCCTACGTCAATTGGCACGGTCGCGTTCAGGCCAGGGCGGACGGCACGCTCCCGCCCGAGGCCGACCGGCGACGAAGGGCCCAAAGGCAGATGTACGCCCAGCGGCGCAAGTGGGGCTTCCGAAAGGAGAAACTGGGGTGATCCTGGTCTTGTCCTTCCGGCGACCAGCCGGCCCGGTGGCGGCGATCCGGCACAGATGATCAGGCAGAGAACGACAACCCCACCGTGGGGAGCGGCTCGATTGTCAATGAGACGCAGTTCAACTACAATGCTTTCGGTCAGCTCATCACCCATCACCAGCCGCGGAGGCCGGCTGGTTCGCCTGGTGGAACGGATGCCCGCAGTGGGCCGGCACAGCACGCACACCAACCTCTGGCCGGTCTGGAAGAACCACCACGGTCTCTTTGCCCGCGTGCTGGGGACGGTGCCGCTTGCCCCCGACGGATCGTTCTGCGTCGAGGTGCCGTCCGACTGCTGCACTTCCAGGTGCTCGACAGCGACCGGCGGGTGGTGGGTAACCAGCTCACGTGGATCTATCCCCGGGCCAGCGAGACGAAGTCTTGCGTCGGCTGCCACGAGAACCCGCACACGACTCCACGCAACCACCGCCCGGCGGCCGCGCACTATGCGCCCGTCCGCTTTCTGCCCAACGGGGATGAGCTCACCTACCGCGCGAAGGCCTGGATGAAGGGCTACCTGCCGCCGGAGGTCGAAGAGCGGATGCGGACGGTCCGGGCCGTGAACCTGCTCGCCAGATGGACGGGGCGGCTCGACCGAACTCCGGCCCCCTATCGCCCGGCGGCGAGTGAAAGGGACGCGGGGAGCGGGCTGGAATTCGCCCCAAAGACCCGCCCCGGAGAAGATGCGGGGATTCTGACACACGCAGCGCCGACCACCTTCCCCCCACCTGGAGCGGCGCGGCCGTCCCCGCCTCAGTCCGGTTGTGGCGTGGTTTTGCGACGCATCCCGCAAAATGGTCGTGATGATGGGATCCGGCAATGATTCAAGTCCGAGGCCAGCAGCTCGGGGAGCTGCCATGATAAGAGGATGCCGGCTGCCTGGCCGTCCGGCAAGGCGGCGATGTCCCTCCGAGGACGCAGTGTCTCACCGTGCGATATCGAGAGCTCGCTCCGACGGGTTGCCCTGGACGTAGGACTCGTGGGTAGGATGCCCTGAATCCGTGTAATCGACCTCGTGTCGGGGACGGCCGTGAATGTTCGTCTCGGGGGTCAGCAGCTTCTCGGGCAGGCTGTGCACGCGAAGCCGGATTCGGTCGGGAAACACGTCGTAGCTCGCGAAATCGCACGGATAGCTCGCCGTCCCCGATAGGGAGACGTGATGCACCCCGTTGCGAGCGACGACGCCCGTCAAGTGCAGATGGCCTGAGAGAACGGCGACGATCGACTCCGCGTGCTGGTCGACCAGGCTCAGCAGTTGTTCGTCCTTCGCCGCGTAGCTGATGAAGCCGAAACTCTTGCGAAGAACCGGCTCGTCCCGCAGCGGCACCAGCGGGATATGGCAGCAGACGATTTTCGGCAGATCGGCCGAGGCGTCGAGTATGCTGCGGAACCACCCATTGCGACGCCGACCGACGGCGCCGGAATTCGAGCTGGGGGCTCCGGAATTGTTGAGCATGACGAACAGCAGGCCCTTGTGCTTCAGCGTGTAGTTCGTGCGATCATCACCAAAGGCCTCCCGGAACGCTGCTTCATGCCTTGGGTCCCCCTCTTGCTGCACGTTTTCGTGATTGCCCACGACGGGGTGAAACGGGACTTTCAAGTCGGCCAGGAGCCTCTCTTGCAGTCGGATATCCGGTGCCAGGCTCGGGAGAGCGCCGCCATGAATCATGTCGCCGATCCCGATCACAAAGTCGGGACGAGGTAGCCGCTTCGCGTCGTTGACCCAGTCGACAAGATACCTCATCTTCTCGTTTGCCAGCCGGTAGCCCGGCGGCCGGGTCTCATCGATGTGAACGTCGTTCCATTGCACGAACCGAAACCGCGGGTTCTCGCCGGGCTCACCGGCCCGACTCGCCGGTAAGCAGTTCTGCCCAACTGCCCCCAAGGCCATGCCGACCCCGGCAGCCTGAACAAAACCGCGGCGCGTAATTCGTCCGTCGGACATCATTCGTGTCTCTCGCAAGGTGTCGGTTGGAACGAAGCTCTCCGGGCGACCGTATTCTAAACACGATGGTCCCCGGAAGCCATACGTGCAGGTCAGTCCGTTGTTCCATCAGACGGTACGGTTTCGATGAACGGTACGGTGGCGGTTCCCGCGGAGGTGGGCGTCTCACCAGCCAAAAACCTCCCTGGTGTCCTGTTTGCGTTGCACGCAGGGGTACGCCAGCCATTCGCGGAGTGACCACGCGTGATCGCTCAACCCGGCGGCCATCACGGGGTTCGCGGTTGCCAGTGGCCGTCGGGGCCTTTAACGCGCAGAGTCCGCACGGGCCAGCAGAAGTTGTCGCTGTACATGGTGAAGTACGTGACGGCTTGATGTACTTGCGAGTGTTTCGAAAAACAGTAGCCCTTTCGCGCCTTCCGCGCGTTGCGGTTCCGGTCGGTCCCGTTATGCCGCTTTACGAAGGCCGTGTTGATCGCTTGGCTCACCGCGCAAGCCAGGAAACGACTTGGCTCCTCGCTTGCGCTTCGGGTTAGTGTCACCCCGGAATGGGAGCGGTGTAAAAGGACACCAGGAACTGACGAAATACGAACTGTCCCTAGTCCGTTCACATTCACGCCGCGCTCGCCACTTCCTGTGGGGGGGATGTACAGACGTGTCCTGCACGGCTCGCCCCCGATTGACACGTCTGTACAACCCCGGATGGGGCCGCAGGTGCACGCCCCCCCCCGCAAAGGGGTGTGCCGTTTTGCGGCCTTGCCGGTTTCGGTCGAAGCGGAGATCGATCCGAGTCACCATTTGGCGAACCAACTCCCGCATTCGGAGGGGTGCTGCGCGATCTTGCACCTTGGGGCGAGGCCCAATCGGGACACGTCCTTGAGATCCGCGGCCGTGAACCGCAGAATGTGTTTGTCCCGTCGTGTCGCGCACGCTTCCGCGTGAGAACGCACTCACAGGACGCTTCGCGTCCAAGAAACCAACGCCGCTTCTTTCAGGAGTGCTTCCCGTGATCAATCGCCGCACATCGACCTTCGCGCTGTGTCTGCTAACCGCCTGGGCGCTTCCGGGGCGTGCCGACGAGCCGGGCCGCCCGGCCGACTACGTGGTCCCGGTCGACTGGACCAGATTCAAGCCACCGGCACGCGAAGACCAAGACCTCCGCCGCTCGACCGAGCTGCTCCTCAATGCCGCCCGGTACAACCTCGCATGGGCGCCGCAGGCTGCCGACCGAATCGAGCGAGACGGGCGGCAGCTCAAGGGCGTCGAGCCCCACAACGTCATCCGCCCGGCCTGCGAGGCGGCCTACGCCCTGGCGGTCGTGCTCCGTACCGGCATCTTCGACGAACAGGCGGTCGGCCTCTCGCTTCCGGAAGCACGCGATCGCACGCTCCGCCTCATCCGCGCGACCGCCGCCGCGCACGATCGGGCAAGCTGGAAATACCCCTGGCAATCCTCGTTCTGGGCCGCCCTGCTGGGTAACGCCGCTTGGTTTCTCTGGGACGACCTCGACGCCGATACCCGACGGCAAGTCGCCGAGATCGTCGAGTTCGAGGCCAACCGTTTCATCGCTCCCGGCTACCGCGTGCCCTATTGGAACGGGCGCGGCGGCGACACCAAGGCCGAGGAGAACGCCTGGGATTCGATGATCCTCCACGTCGCCTGTGCGATGATGCCCGGCCATCCGAACGTGCCCCAATGGAAGCAGGTCGGCAGCAAGCTGATGGTTTCTGCCTACGCCATGAAAGCCGACATGGAGGACGAAACGGTCCTCGACGGCAAGCCCGTCCTAAAATGGCTCGACGGCTACAACGTGCGCGACGACGGCGTGGTCGTCAACCACGGCTTCTTCCATCCTGATTACATGACGTGCGTCAAGTTGAAGCTGCGGGCCGTGCTCACGCAGTCGCTCGTCGGCGGGCCCGTGCCCCAGACGGCCGAGTTCGGCGCGGAGCGGGTGTACCGGATCTTCGTCGATCGCCGCTGGCCGTCGCCCCCGCACGAGCCCCCGGGCGGCACGATCTACGTCCCCGGCCGCGCCGAGGTCTATTACCCCAAGGGCACCGACTGGTTCGCCGGCCGCGTGGTCATCTACTACCTGCTCGACGTCTACGCCGACGTGCTCGGCTGGGACGCCGGCAGCGAGCACGCCCCGGCCTACTGGCTCCGCCTGCGAGCCGACCGGATTCTCCAGCGCCAGACCGAGCACGCGGACCGCTGCGTCTACGGCCCCGGCGAGTTCACCCGCCACGTCCCCCGCGAGCAAGACGCCGCCTGGGGCCTCGCCGACGCCTTCCTGCTCCAATGGCTCCGCGCCCGGGGCGCCCTGAGCGGCAAGGGAAATTGGCTCGCCGAGTAGCCCATCAACTTTCTTTCTCGGCTACTTCATCCGCACCACGTCCTCCCGAGCCACTTCGAACTGCTTCCCAAACAGCTCGATCCGCCGGTCGCCGAAGCCGTGGTAGATTCGCACCTTGGCCGACTCGGCGATCGGGTTGCCGTCGAGGCTCCGGGCGGTGAAGAGCGCGGGCGACTGGTAGTCGATCCCGCCGTAACGCGTCGCGCAGAAGGCGAGGAACGTGGGGCTTTGGACGATGAACCCATAGGCGGGCACGGCGTCATCGCCGATTGGGGCGGGCTTCTCGTACGCGACGGTGATCGTCACGTCGCCGAATCGCGTCCGCTGCACCAGGCGGTCGTCGCTGAGGAACTCGTGGCTACTGAGGGGCGTCTCGGCCGTGATCTGGTTGAGCGGGCTGAGCACCTCCCAGGTGTTCTTGATCACCCGGTCGGTCGCCGAGAGATCCTCCGCCCAGCCGTCGTCGCCTCGCGACCAGAGCTCGGTCCTCTGTGTCGCCTCGCCGGGCTCGAGCTCGATGCCCTGGGGGCCGACGACGAGCGTCCCCACGTGGTAGCGGAGGCCCCGGTGGCCGACGTTGGAGAGCTGGATCCGCTCGCCGCCCAGGAGCATGCCGAGCCCGATCTCCGCCCTGCCGTCGTACTGCTCGGGCACCTCGACGGTGTGCGGCCCGTCCTCGACCACCACGCCCGGCTTCCAGCGGGAAGAGGGCACGGTCGGCGCGTGGTCGTTCTGATAGGCGATGCCGTCCGACCTCTCCGCGGCCTTATGGGCAAAATGCACGAACACCGAGTAGTCGTGTTCCACCGGCTCCTTGGCGGTCCAGCGGTAGGTGATCTCGATCTTGCGGTCGCCGAGGTCCTTGACGATCGGCGCCAGCGGCACGATCGGGGCCCTCGGCGTGCCGGGTACGGTCCAATAGAGGTGGCTGCCGAACGACGGCAGGGGCATCTCGGCGAACAGGACGTGGTCGGCCACCTTGCGCGCGTTTCCCGGACCGATGCGGTTCCCCTGGTGCGTCATGATCTGCACGCAGTCGCTATAGACGAGCGGGAAGAGGGGGATCACGCTCCCGGGCGGCGAGTCGGTCTGGTGGCCGAAGATGCCCTCCAGGTAGTCGGCGCAGGGCACGGACCACTCCCGCCCCTCCTCGCTCCCGAACAGCCCGAAGTGCTGCTTCGCCAGAAGGCACAGCCGGCTCTTCCAGTGGAGATCGTCGAGCCGGGTCATCGGGTGGGCGGGGTCTTCGCAGGTCACGAGCGGCCAGGCGAAGACGGTGTCGATGAAGTAGATCGTGGGCGAGAACAGCTCGGCGATCTTCGGCAGGTTGGTCTCCTTGCGTGCGGCCAGCTCGACCTGCTCGATCGCGCAGACCTGCCACGCCTGCCCGCCGTTCCAGTTGCCGCCCTTCCTGGCCACGCCGCGGGCGTCCTTGTTGAGCCACTTCTGGTCCCACGACGCGGCGTCCTCGTACATATCCTGATAGTTGTCGTGCATGCCGAACAGGTAGCCGCAGGCCTTGATCCGCGCCGCCGCGTCGGCCAGACCCTCGTTTCCGCCGCACTCGGGCGCGGCGGGCAGGACGTCGGGATGGCGCACGTCGTAGCCCCCGTTGATCCACCCGGCGAGCACCACCGAGGCGCGATCGATGCCCAGGTCGTTCCGCCAGTGTTCGGCGCAGGCGGCCGCCTCGTCGAAGGTGAAGCTCAGGTGCGAGCGCTCCTTCCCATCGCTGAACCGCGAGCTGGGCATCACCCGGGAAAACACGAACGGCTTGAAGTTCACCGCCCCGAAAAGGCGGTCCACCGTGGGAAAGCGCTTCCGCTTGTCGGCCCAGGTCCGGAGCCAGCCCTTGGCCTTGGCCAACGGGCGATAGGCCTGGGCGATTTGCACGTAGCTTCCTTTGCCCAACGGGTGAAGGGAGCACATGCCCTTGGGGGCGTCGATCTGGAGGGAGACGTCGCGGGCCCGCCGGCCCGGCACAAGCGGCAAGTCGGGCCAGCTCGTGTCGACCGTCAGTCGCGTGTCGATGTCCTCCCAGTTGACCAGAAGCGCCGAGCCGGCCTTCACGGCCCCGCACATGGCCATCGACAGACTGTCGTAGGTCCTCCACTGGGCACCGCCGGGGAGCCCTTCGCCCGCGGGCAGCTCGATCCCCAGCCGATGCGGCACGTACACGCACCCGCCGTCCTCCGCGGTCACGGCCAGCGCGTGGTCCAATAGCCTTACGCTCGCCACCTGCCAGGGACCGGCGGACTGGGAATCATACGCCAGCCTCAGCCCGGGCGGATCGGCGACCGGCTCGACGGTGAAGGCGATCGTGACGCCCGTCGGCCGGCCGTCGACCACCGGGCGCGTGACCAGGCGCAGGCTCCCCGGCGCGGCGACCACTTCGTCGAAGCGGTCGATTCGCCACACGGCCGAGCGATCGTCGGCGCGCAGCAGCAGCTCGCCGAACCGCGGCCTCGTCGGATCGGAGGTCCAGGCGACGCCGGTCGCCCGGTCCGTGAGCGCCCAGGCGCCGGCGGTGCGATCCACGTCGAATCGCCAGTCGGGCGTCTGGAGGGTGGCCCGATCGTCCGGCGGAATGCGTTCAACGAGCGCACGCCGCCGTCGATCCAGCTCCTCCGGGCTGAGCGGCTTGGGCGCGACGCTCTCCGCGGACGGGGCCTCGCGCGTAACGCGGATCTTCCCGCCCGCGTAGCTCTCCAGCAAGCGCTCTCCGGTCCCGCCGTAGTCGTAAACGCCCACGTGGACGAAGTACTCCTGCTCGGGCTGGTCGGCCGGGGCGACGAGCCGTCTCGGTCCGTCGACGACCAGCTCGCCGGGCTGCCAGCACGACGTCGGCTCGGAAGGCTCATGGTCGGCGTGGATCACGATGTCGCTGCAGTCATTGCGCGGGGCCTCGAAGTGCAGGAACACCCGGTAGTCCGACCGGGCCGGTCGCGTGCCCGCGTTGCGGAACTTGATCGTCACGGTGAACGGATCGCCCGGGCGAACCTCCCGGGAGGTGAACTCCACGCCGACCAGCTCCGGCCGGAAGTCGGGATCGACGTCCTGGGCAACGAGCGGAACGCACGCACCCAGGCAGAAGGCGAAAGACAGGAGCCAAGCAGAGACGGAACGGCTTTTCATCGGTCTTGCTCCATGGAAGGCGATTCAGGTAGGAGAAAAGGTGGAAAAGGTGACAGCCACCAAATATGGAAGCTCTGAGAGTATTGGGCAAGAGCGCCATTGTGGCGACCGGTGCGATGGCGATCCTTCCCATTCTTCCCACAGTCCGAGATTTGGTGCCTGTCACCTTTTTCTTTTTTCTCTCCTAGCGGCGCTGGCGGAACAGCCAATCCCGCAGTTCGGGTTCGCGATAGGCACGGCTCCAGGCGTTGTGGCCCACGCGCTCGTACTCGGTGTACCTCGGGTTGCCGCCGGCCGCTTGGAGGGCGTCGACGGCGGACCGGGAGCGGATTGCGGGCACGGTGCGGTCCTTGGCCCCGTGAAAGGCCCAGATGGGAACGTGGGCGATCTGGTCCGCGCGGGATTCATCGGCGCCCCCGCAGATCGGCACCGCGGCGGCGAACTGGCGAGGGCGTCGCACCAGGAGGTCGAACGTGCCGAACCCGCCCATCGAAATGCCGGTCGCGTAGCGCCGCTCCGGGTCGATGCGGAGCTCCGCCTCCAACGCGTCGAGAAGCTCCATCGCAAGCCGCATGGCCGGGCTGGGCTCGTCGGGCGTGGCGTGGGGCTCGCGGAAGTCCCACGGCACCTCCACCCACTTGCGGCCCCGGGCACACTGCGGGGCCACCAGAAAGCACGGGTTGGCTTCATCCATGACCAAGCGGAGCACCTCGGCGTGCTTGAGCTGGGCCTTGTTGTCCGAGCCGCGCTCCCCGGCGCCGTGGAGGAACAGGATCAGCGGATACTGCTGCTGCGGATCGCAATCGGGCGGGGCGAACAGCCGATAAGGGATCGATTGGCCGGAGCCGTTCTCGTAAACGCTATTGGCGAGCCCGTCGCGCAGACGGGCCTCTTCGGATGTCGCCCCCTTCCCTCCCCAAGCCAGTCGGCCCAGGGCCCCGAGGCCTTTCAGCAGTCTACCGGCAGGTTTCACGTAGCGTTCTCCCGCAAGTCCCATCATCCCCCGTCAGCGTGGGGAAAGGCACGGCCCCGCATCCGTCTCCTCCCCGCAGCCGAGCGGGCTCACCTTGGGGCCAATCCCCTTTTGACCCTCGTTCCCACGTTTCGCGCGGGAACGCACTGGTCGGACGCTTTGCCTCCGACAGGCGCAACTGTCTGTGGGACAATCGCTTCTGGCGATGTGCGGACGCGAAGCGTCCAATCATACGTTACGACGCGAAGCGTCGTAACGATGCGCCAACGATGTGCCAGAGGCTCCTTCCGTCGCGCCCGGCAACTGGCGCCAACTACTGAACCACAAACGGCTTGCGCGTGCAACCGCCACCCCTCCTCCGGGCTGAAGGTGCCGGCCGGTGATCGGCGACCTGCCGGGAAACGGGGCCCGGCCGCCGCCTTCCCCTCCAAGGGGATTGTATATATTGTCAACCACCGTGCATAATGCGGCGCCCATGCGACGCGCAGCTTGTCCTTCTGGAATAAGAGGCAAACATGGCACAACCGTCAATGGACAAGGCCGTCATCCTCGCCCGCGGCCTCGGGACCCGGATGCAGAAGTCCGACGACTCGGCCGCCCTCGACGCCACGCAAGCCGCCGCGGCCGACACCGGCGTGAAGGCGATGATCCCCATCGGGCGACCGTTCCTGGACTACGTGATCTCGGCCCTGGCCGACGCGGGCTACCGGCGGGTCTGCCTGGTCGTGGGCCCGGACCACGACTCGATTCGCGCGTACTACCGCGACGACGTGAAACCCGAGCGGGTCTCGATCGACTTCGCCGTTCAGGGAGAGCCGAAGGGAACGGCCGACGCGGTGGCCGCTGCCGAAGCGTTCGCTCGCCGCGATCCGTTCCTGGTGATCAACTCCGACGACTACTACCCCGTCGAGGCCCTGCGCCGGCTGCGCGAAGTGACCGGCTCGGCCACGGCGCTTTTCGAGCGCGAGAGCATGATCGCCGGGAGCAACATCCCCGGGGATCGGATTCAGGCCTTTGCGCTTGGCCTCACGAACGGCGAGGGCGTGCTGCGGCGGATCCTGGAAAAGCCGAGCCGGGAGCAATTGGCTTCGATCCCCAGGCCGCACTGGCTGAGCATGAACTGCTGGCGGTTCATGGCGTCGATCTTCGAGGCCTGCCGCAACATCAAGCCTTCGCCGCGCGGAGAGCTGGAGCTCCCCGACGCCGTCCAGTATGCGATGGACGAGCTGGGCGAAACGTTCCGGGTCGTGCGCGTTCGGGCGCCGGTCCTGGACATGACCACGCGCCAGGACGTCGCCGCGGTCGCGGAGAAGCTCGCGGGCGTGGAGGTGAGGCTTTGATCCAACGACTCGATTACCAGGGCGATCTGACCAACCTCCGGCAGCTCGCCGACGCGTTGGCCCGGACCGGCCTGGAATCCAAGGCGTGCTGGCGCGTGGCGGAACGGTTCGCCAAGGCCGCCGCCGCGCAGTCGAAGTCCGAGGAGTGCACGCGGGCCCGTCCGCTTCGGGCGTACTTCGTGCCCGGGCGGATCGAGGTGCTGGGCAAGCACACCGACTACGCGGGCGGGCGGAGCATGATCGTTGCCGTCGAACAGGGGTTCTGCCTGGTGGCCGTCGCCCGGGACGATCCCCGCGTCATCGTCGTCGACGCCGAGTCCGAGGAAACGGTCTCCTTCGACCTGGCGGCGGGGATCGCGCCTCGCAAGGGACACTGGTCGAACTACCCGATGACCGTCGCCCGCCGCATCGCCCGAAACTTCCCCGAGGCACGCTCCGGGGCCGAGATCGCCTTCTCCAGCGACCTGCCGCCCGCCGCGGGCATGAGCAGCTCCAGCACGATGATCGTGGCCGTGTTCCTCGCTTTGTCTGACGTAAACGTGCTCATGGCGAGTGTCCCATACCGGGAGAATATCCACGATTCGACCGCCCTGGCCGGCTACCTGGGCACGGTGGAAAACGGCCAGACGTTCGGCTCCCTCGAAGGCGACCGCGGCGTGGGCACCTTCGGCGGGAGCGAGGACCACACGGCCATCCTCTGCGCACGGCCGAACGAGGTGAGCCAGTACGCCTACTGCCCGGTCCGTTTCGAGCGGGCGATTCCGATGCCCGAGGGCTGCACGTTCGCGATCGGCACCTGCGGCGTGGTGGCCGAGAAGACCGGGGCGGCCATGGACAAGTACAACGCCGCTTCCCGGCTGGCCTCGGCGATCGCCGAGCTGTGGCGATCGGAGACCGGGCGCGACGACCCGCACCTGGCCGCCGTCCTGGCCAGCGCTCCCGACGCGGCCAACCGGCTCCGAAACGTCGTCGCGACCGCCGGCGAGGAGTTCCCGGAGCCCGAAGCGCTCCACAATCGCCTCCGGCACTTCCTCGTCGAGAACGAAGAGATCCTCCCGGCGGCAGGCGATGCCCTGGCCCGGGGCGACGTGACCGGCTTTGGGCAACTCGTCGATCGCTCGCAGCAAGCCGCCGAGGAGCTGCTCGGCAACCAGATCCCGCAAACCTGCTTTCTGGCCAAAAGCGCACGCCAATGTGGCGCCGCGGCCGCCTCGGCGTTCGGGGCGGGCTTCGGGGGCAGCGTGTGGGCCTTGATCGAGAAGTCCCAGACCGAGCCGTTCTTGGCCGCCTGGGCCGAAGCCTACCGGGCCAAGTTCCCGGAAGACGCCGAGGCCGCGTCGTTCTTCGCCACGACGGCCGGCCCCGCCGCGTTTCAAGTCTGCTAAGGACCGGCGAATCAATAAGTGTCGTACTCCTCACGCTCCGCGTGAGGCCAAGCGGCACACCCTCACGCGGAGCGTGAGGAGTACATCGGAAAACGCGACAGTAATTGATTCGCCGGTCCTAAGTCCGCGCACCAATAACTCGTGCGGTTTTCTCTGTGGGGAACGCCCGCGAGAAAGGAGGCGGGAGCTTTCTTCGGCGGCGGCCTCTCCCGGCGTGGGCCAAGAAGGAAAGAGACGCCCAACCCCTTCCTCGGTGAAATCGGGAACACAGGCAAGATGCCTGTGCTACGACGACTCGCCCTTCTCCTTCTCGTGGCTCTCGGCGAGCCGCTGGAAGAGACGCTTGATGTCGAACACCCCGGCGATCGTGACCCACACGGCCATCGAGCCGAACAGGATCAGCCCGCCGATTAAGACGATCTTCCACAAGACGATCCAAAACTGCAAGGACAGCGACATGACTTATCTCCCCTGATCCGCGGCAACGTCGGGGGTCTTCTTATCCGGGAAAAGCAACGAACCGGCCACCATGACAACCACCGTGGTCGCGATGCTCACAAGCCCGACCCGTGCACTGGGAATCTCCAAGTGAAGCACGTTCGGATCGATCTGGTCGGCCGACACCCCGGGAATGGCCATAATCGGCCCCGCCAGCACCGGCACGAGATCGGCCACGAAGGTGAAGAAGTGACCGATCCCGTCTTGGACCGGCGTCAGTCCGATCACGGCGATGCTTCCTCCCAGAAGGGCGAACACCGCGCCGGTCGAGCTGGCCCGCTTCCAATAGAGACCTCCCACCAACAGCGCAAAGGCGCCGGTGAAGTAGATCGCGCCGGTAACGGCCATGTAGTCCCAGACGTCCTCCCGCCCCTTATACAGAAGCCCCCAGTAAAGGACGTACAGGCCGATCAGGACGATCAGGACTCGGGTGAGCCAGATCCGGGTCTTGGGCCCCAAGCGGTCGCCGAAGATGGGCGCGATCACGTCTTGCGTGAGCACCGAGCTCCAGCAGAGCAGGTAGCTGTCGTGCGTCGACATGAAGGCCGCGATCATCCCCGCCGAAATGATCCCGATGATCACCGGCGGGAGAATCCGGCCCAGGAAGATCGGCATCGCGTAGAGGTTGTCAACGGCCTCTGCGCCGGGGGCCTCCGGGAAGAACAGCTCCTTGAGCTGCGGCTCCAGGGTCATGATGAAAACATAGGCACAAATGCCCCAGAAATACGGAACCAGGAAGCGGATCAGGTAGGAAACCGACGCCCACATGAACTGCTTCTTGACCGTTCCCGGGCTCTCGGCGGCCAGGGCGCGGGCGACCGAGGTCGGCCAGACCGAGCAGCCGATCAGGCCGAGGAATCCCATCCAGACGATGTACTCGACGCCGAATCCACCTTCGGCGATGGTCGGATCGAAACCGGCCGCCCCCTTGAGCTGCTCGACCGCGGTGAAGATGTTCGTCCACCCCAGCTTGTATATGGCCAGGACGGTGGTCAGGAGCAACCCGAAGGAGAGCACCACGAACTGCACGTAGTCGGCCAGCACCACGGAGATCATCCCGCCCAAACACGTGTAAATCAACACCAGCGAAAGAAGGAATATCATGATCGCCGGCAGGGCCGGGATGCCGGGCAGCCCCCAAGCCGCCGGCAAGGGCAGGTTCTGGTCGGTCAGGCCCGTGATGCCCACCAGGAACATCGATCCCACCTTCAGGAACAGGCCCATGTTGAGGATGCCGCCGAAGGCCATCATGATGCCGCCGAGAATCTGCGTCTTGCGGCCGAACCGGCGACGGTAGAATTCGGGGATGGTGAGCACCTCCATCGCGCGGAGCCGGTAGATCAGAAAACCCGTCGCCCCCACGAAGAACGTCACGATCCCCGCCGCCAACGCAATGTGGAACGCCGCAAACCCGCCCGTAAATCCCTTCTGCGCGCTGTACATCACCGTGATCAGGCCCAGCTCGGTACCCGTCAACGTGGCCACGCCCAACGCCGTGCCCAGCGATTGCCCGGCGGTGACGAAATCCTTCATGTTGGAGACGAACCGGGCGGCGATGATCCCCAGCACGACCGAGATCATCGGGTAGCAGATCACGATCACCCAATCGACCGTGGAGAAGTTCGTCTTCACTAGCGTTTCGGCGGAGATGTCCATGCGAGGCTTCTCTCGGGGGGGTTGGCGGTTCGCTCGCGGAAATAGACGGGTCTCAATATAGTCCGAGCCCTCGCCGGCTTCAACAGCCCAGCTCGTGGATCGTCTCGTACATCGCCACGACGTTCTCCGTCGGGCTGACCGGCTGGAGGTTGTGGCAGGGGGCACAGATCCACCGGGCGCCGCGGTAGATCTCCACGCTCTGCCGGACTTCCTGGACCACGTCGTCCACCGTGCCGAACGCCAGGGTCTGCTGGTTGTCGATCGACCCGTGGAAGATGATCTTGTCCCCAAAGTCGGCCACCAGCTTCTCCCGCTCCATCCCCGCCGAACGCCACTGGATCGGGTTGAGGATCTCGATCCCCACCCGGTCCACGAGGTCCGGCAGGAACACCCGGGCGGCCCCGTCGGTATGGTACATCACGTGGATGCCGTAGCCCCGGGCCAGCTCGGCCATCTTGAACTGGTTGGGCAAGAGGAACCGGCGATACGTGGCCAGGCTCACGAGCGGCCCGGTCTGCGACCCGAGGTCCTCGGCCACCCACATCGTGTCGATCCGCCCCCGGCCCGCCTCGAACATCCGGCGATGGTGCTCGTAGTGGAAATCGAACAAGTGACCCAGGATCGCGTCGGCGACGTCGGGCGCAAGCGCCAGGTCCTCGAACGCCCGCTGCAACCCCCGCATGAACCCGTAGGTCAGAAACGGCTCGTACCAGCCGACGTGCATCGGGTACGTGCCGTCGTCGGCCTCCACCGCGTCGGTGATCGCCGTGTAATCGAAGTCGTCCGGGTCCGGCCAGCGATGGGCATGCACGTCGGCGGCCGTCTCCGCACGGGCAAGCGGATGAAAGACCGGCTCCTCGTACGCCCCCGTGCCGTAGTCGACCGACCGATACCGCACGCCCCACATGTCGGCCTCGGGATCGTCCGGATGGTGCTTGAGCTTCCACCGCGCCTCGACGATCGTCCGCTTGTCGACGTGCAGCTTGCGCCAAAGCGCCGCTTCGTCCGGGCAATCCAAGTCGGCCAGCAGCCGGGCGGTCACCTCGTCGGTGGCCTGATAGTCGGTCGGGACGCGATCGGCCGGCTTGCCGTCGAGAAGTGCAAGCCAACGCTGGCGGGGGGGCATTTGCATGGCAAAACCGAGAGTTGCGGACAGAGAGAAAACGTCTCGCAAAGGCGCGAAGGAAAGCGAATTCTCTCTTCCTTTGCGCCTTCGCGCCTTGGCGAGAGTCTTCTCTTGTGTTCTCGCCCTCAATCCAACGGCAGCTTCACCGGCTGACCGCCCTGCTCGATGGACCGGTCGATCGCCATGCACACCTCGTGCGTCTTGTAGGCGTCGGCGATGCTGACGTACGACTCCCGGTCCTCGCGGATGCAGTCGACGAGGTGGTTCATTTCGTCGTCGAACGGGTGGTGGTCGACGGCGCCGGAGTCGGGCAGGATCGTCCCCATCGTGGTCCAGCTCGTCTGGCCCGGCAGGAGCTTTTTCGACCACAGCCGGTTGTCGCGAATCGTCCCCTCGGTGCCGGCCAGGTCGATGTTGAACTGGTAGGGCATCTCG
>DATKZH010000136.1:0-2317 GCA_035528065.1 Thermoguttaceae bacterium
CTTGGGACCTCCGCTTGGCGAAGTCCCACTTGATGAGGTCTTCTTCCTCCATGATCGCCGAGCCGGTCGAGCCGTGGATCTCGATCCGCTTGAGGTAGCCCGGGTAAATCGCCGTGCTGGCCTCGAGGGTTCCCAGTGCCCCGTTGGCGAACCGCAGGGTGGCCATGGCCACGTCTTCCACGGCGATTCGCTTGTGGGCCACCAGGGCGGTCTGGGCACGGATCTCGGCCACCGGGCCCATCAGCCAGGCCAGGAGGTCGACACTGTGGATGGCCTGGTTCATCAGGGCCCCACCGCCGTCCAATTCCCAGGTTCCCCGCCAGGCCCCGCCGTCGTAGTACGACTGCGGCCGGTACCACTTCACGTAGGCGTCGCCCACGGTAAGCCGGCCGAAGCGCCCCGAATCGACCGCCCGCTTCAACTGCGCGCTCGATGCGTGGAACCGGGAAGGGAAGATCGTCGAGAGCACCACTCCCGCCTTCCGGCACGCGTCGATGATCTTGTCGCAGCGGCGGAGCGTGATCTCCAGGGGCTTCTCGACGATGACGTGCTTGCCGGCCCGGGCGGCCGCCACGGCGGGCTCCATGTGGGCGCCGCTGGGCGTGCCGATCGTGACCACCTCAACCGCCGGGTCGGCCAACAGCGCGTCGAGCCGCTGATACGCCTGGCAGCCGGTCGACGCGGCCAACCGGTCGGCGGCCGCAGGGACCTGGTCGTAGCAGGCGACCAGCGATGCGCCCCGCACGTCGGCGATTGCTTTGGCGTGAAAATCCGAAATCAGACCGCAACCGATAATGCCGAACCCGGCAGCCATCGCACCGCCTCCTTCCTGAAGAATCCGCCCGAGGGCAAAGCCACGATTATAGCGGCCATTTCAGCGGCACGAAAGGGGCGTCTGGACTCTCTGGGACCCCGAATCCCGGCCACGCCCCGGACAAGGCGAGGTCCTCACGTCGCCGGGGAAACAAGGGCCCGGTGTCCATTCGCGCGGGGCGAACGGCAACGGAAGAGCGAGACCTGGCGGCTACCACTTGGACCTGTCAGACACTTCGTCGGCGACAACCTCGATCAGGTTCGCAATCGTCTTGACGGCAGGGTCGTTCAGCAGCACCGACTGGGCTATCTGCTTGAGGTAGTACGTCGGCACGCGGCCACGCAGCACGACCGCGCCGTCGCAGTACTCGCAGTCGATCAGTCGCAGGACATGGTACCCCTTCGAATTCAGCCGACTACGGATCTCCGCGACCATCTGGTCAGCAGCCGTGTCTGAGCGGCAAGCCTCCGTGGTGGCAGCCGGCACTTCCACGGTTACTTCCTTCCGAGGAAGTGCCCCCCCGCGCGGCGCGTGGTCCGGCGAATAGTCGGTTGTCTGATTCGAGGGGCTGATTAGCAGGGGGAGACTCATGGCGCTGAACGCTCGCAAGAGGGGTCGGCCAGGGATGCAGGGTCGGGACCGGGTCCGGTCAGATCCCGAATTCGCTGCCAGACTTCTGCGCGATGCACGGTGGCGCTGGAGGGGGCTTCGATTCCCAACCGCGCCCGCTTCCCGCTGATCGCGAGCACGCAAATGCTGATGCCGCTTCCGGGCAGCACGATCCGTTCACCGATTTTCCGGCTAAGAACCAACATCTCGCGGGACTCCTTTCCATTAGGGGGCTAGGTCTGAACGCACCGCCGGACTCGCTCCGAGACGGGGGTGGGAGGGGAGGCGACCGGCGGAAGCCCCAGACGGTACGGCCGCTTCAGACGGTGCGCAGTCAACGCGGCAGCGATCACTTGCTTCAGTTCCGAGAGATCTTCGCGCTTCTCCACGCAGGCGGTAGCGCAGCACGACCGGTTGTTGCGTACACACAAGTCGTCGAAGGAAGTAAAGAGGATGACGGGGAGTTCCGGCCGGAGGCTCTTGATTCGGTCGACCGCCTCCAGCCCGTCCAGAACGGGCATACAAACGTCCAACACCAGGAGATCCGGTTCCAGATACCGGGTAAGCCTGAGAGCTTCGGCGCCGTTGCCGACGACGACGACCCGGTAGCCCTCCTCCTCCAACTCGCGCCTGCAATACTCGCGGATGTTCGGATTGTCGTCGGCGAAAAGGATCGTAGTCACCTCAGGGTCCCAGGCAGTTTGAGAAAAGGGTTAGGTTTTCGGTGTTCGAACCGACTGCAACGGATGTGCCGAATGCGAAAATCCGGGCGACCGGGAACGCAAGTCTCCGTGGACAAACCAGTTAGCGCGATTTCCGGAGCAGCGAGCGAGCTGCGGGAGATGATCCGGAGAGTCGGTCGGTGGACGAGGTGTCAGAAAACCGACGCTATTG
>DATKZH010000137.1:0-31424 GCA_035528065.1 Thermoguttaceae bacterium
CGAGCAGCAGCAAGCCGCCATCGACGGCACCGAGGCCGACCGCAAGCCGCAACCGTTCCGCCACCGCGCCCAACGGGTCGGCCGCAACGACCAGTGCCCTTGTGGGAGTGGAAAGAAGTACAAGAAGTGCTGCGGGAAGTCGAAAGGGGCGTAGGATCCCAATTGCAGAACAGATGACCAGTGAGCGGACAGCGACCCCGGGGTTGATAGAGCACTCATGAAGATGCCGGGGGCCGACAACGCGTTGATCTCGACGGAGAAGGTTGTCTGCTACCTGCTGAATCCCGACCACCCCGACGGAGCGTCCAAGGCAAAAGTGCTCGCTCACGCCGGGTTCGATCGCAGTCGCCCCGAGGAACTGGAGGAGGCATTGAGAACCCAACACCTCGGCAGGGACGCTCGATTGGGCAAGTCTTCGGCCTTCGGCACGAAGTACGAGGTGAGCGGGCCGTCGTCGGGGCCCCAAGGAACGGTGATGGCGACCTCCGTATGGATGATTCGTCATGGCGAGTCTTTCCCGCGACTGATCACCCTTGTGCCTGAGCCAGGAGAATCGTCGTGAGTTTCGAGCTGTTCACTCGAGTCGTGCTGACGCGCGATGTCCCCGGAGAGAACGTGCGTCGCGGCGACGTTGCGACAATTGTTGAAGAACATCGTGACGCGTCAGGAGAAGTCGTCGGCTTTGAAGTGGAGCTGTTCTCTGCTGCCGGCGACACGCTGGCTGTGGCCTCCGTCCCCGTCGACGCAGTCCGGAAACCCTCTTCCGCAGACCGCCTCACGACGAGAGTGGCCTCGTCTCGCTGACGGCGATCGGGCCCCTCTCGACGCGCAACGACTTTTCGGGAAAGGATGCCCCCAAGTGCCCTATCTGCTCAATCTTGTCTACCTGCTTTTGATCCTGGTCGCGCTGCCGTGGCTGGCGTATCAGGCGGTTCGCAAAGGGAAGTACCGGGAGGGATTCGGCGAAAAGCTGCTGGGTCGGGTGCCGCCGCGGGAGTCGGAAGGGACGTGCGTCTGGCTGCACGCGGTCAGCGTGGGCGAGGTCAATCTGCTGGCGACGCTGATCGACCACTTTGCCCGGAACCGACCGGACTGCGAGTGCGTCGTCTCGACCACCACCAAGACCGGCTTGGCGCTGGCCAGGAAGAAATACCCGCACCTGGCCGTGTTCTACTGCCCGTTGGATTTCACCTGGGCGGTGCGAACGGCCGTGCGCCGGGTGCGGCCCAACCTCCTGGTGCTGGCCGAGTTGGAGCTTTGGCCGAATCTGGTCCGGGCAGCGCGGGAATCGGGGGCCCGGGTGGCGGTGATCAACGGCCGGTTGAGCGAGCACAGTTTCCGCGGGTATTGCCGCATCCGCCCGCTGGTCGCCCGGCTGCTGGCCGAGATCGACCTTCTGGCCGTCCAGGACGACGCGTACGCCGACCGGTTTCGCCGGCTCGGCGCTCCGGCGCAGGCGGTGCGCGTTACCGGTTCGATGAAGTACGACGGTGCGGAAACGGACCGAGACAACCCGACGACCCGGCGGCTCCGCCGACTGGCCGGCTTGGCCGACGACGACGTGATCTTGCTGGCGGGCAGCACCCAGGAGCCGGAGGAATCGCTTTGCCTGGCCGCTTATCGGCAATTATGTGGCACGTGGCCCCAACTGCGGTTGATCCTGGTGCCCCGGCATCCCGATCGTTTCCCGGCGGTGGCCCGGCTGCTGGACGACTCGGGATTGGCCTGGCAGCGACGGACCGACCTGGAGCACGAAGGCCCGAACCCTGAAGCCCGGGTGCTCTTGGTCGACGTGGTCGGCGAGCTTGGCGCGTGGTGGGGCACGGCGGGGATAGCCTACGTGGGCGGCAGCATGGGCACCCGGGGCGGGCAAAACATGATCGAGCCGGCCGCGTACGGGGCCGCCGTCTGTTTCGGCCCCAACACGCGAAATTTCCGGGATATCGTGGCCACGATGCTGGCCCAGGACGCGGCCATGGTGGTACACGACGGCGAACAACTGGCCGGATTCGTCCGCCGTTGCCTGGAAGCCCCGGAAGAGGCCGCCGCGCTGGGCGATCGGGCGAGGGCCCTGGTCGCCCGGCAGCTCGGGGCAACCGAACGCACGTTCCGCCTGCTCGCCGCCCTGCTGGACGACAACGATACGCGTCACGACACCGGTGCCGTCGCTGCCGCCTGAAGCCGCGGATCCTCGCGCCCGGACCTCCCGTCGACAGGGCGGTGAGATCTTCTCCCGTCTTCTCCGGTGTCCATGCTCACCCCGGTAGTGTGGTCCCCAACGACCGTTTGGGCCGGCCGCGAAGTACCGCCTTGTGAGCCGGCTGCAAGCGCGAATATAATGGTACCCTTGATCGTACCCCCAAGTGGTGCGGCGTTCGTGGGAGGATCACTCTCGTAGAAGGAGGACGGTCTCGTGGCAAAGGGTAGGTATCTGTTTACCAGCGAAGCGGTCAGCATGGGGCATCCCGATAAGCTCGCGGATCAGATCTCGGACGGTATCCTGGACGCCCTGCTGGCGGAAGACCCTTACAGCCGCGTGGCCTGCGAGACGCTGGTCACGACCGGAATCGCCGTCGTCGCCGGGGAGATCACCACCAAGGCGAGGATCGATTATCCGGACGTGGTTCGCGACGTGATCCGCCGCGTCGGGTACACCGACGACGTCTGGGGCATCAACGCCGACACGTGCGCGGTCATGCTCTCGCTGGACCGCCAAAGCCCCGACATCGCTCAGGGGGTCGATGCCGACGAGGCGAGTGGCAAGGACATTGGGGCGGGCGACCAGGGCCTGATGTTCGGCTATGCCTGCAACCACACGCCCGAGCTGATGCCGCTGCCGATCGCGCTTGCGCACCGCATCACCAACCGGCTCGCCGAGGTCCGCCAGAAGGGGGAGATCGCGTGGCTCCGCCCGGACAGCAAGAGCCAGGTGACGGTCGCCTTCGACGGCCACAAACCGCTGCGGATCGACACGGTCGTCGTTTCCACGCAACACGGCCCCGAAGTCGGTCAGGCGAAGATCCGCGAAGTGCTGATCGAAGACGTGATCAAGCCGCTGCTCCCCGAGGAGTTGACCGATGGTCAAGTCACCTACCACGTCAACCCGACCGGGAAATTCGTGGTGGGCGGCCCGCACGGGGACTGCGGACTGACGGGCCGGAAGATCATCGTCGACACCTACGGCGGTTGGGCGCGTCATGGGGGCGGGGCCTTCAGCGGCAAGGACCCCACCAAGGTCGACCGTAGTGCCGCCTACATGGCCCGGCACGTCGCCAAGAACATCGTCGCCGCCGGTCTGGCCGACTGCTGCGAGGTCCAACTGGCCTACGTGATCGGCGTGAGCGATCCGGTGAGCGTGGCGGTCGAGACTGATGGCACCGGCAAGATCGACGACGGGCGCCTGTGCGAGCTGGTCCGAGAGCTGTTCCCCCTCACTCCCGCCAAGATCATCGAGTATCTGGATCTGCGCCGCCCCATCTACCGTTTGACCGCAGCAGGCGGGCATTTCGGGCGCAGCGAGCCGGAGTTCACGTGGGAAAAGACGGATCGGGCGGGCGACCTGCGGGCAGCGGCGGGGACGTGAACCGCGGCCAACCGATCGACGTCGAAGCCCACCACGGCGTGCCCGGGCTGTGCCCCACCACCTCGTTCCCAGGCTCTGCCTGGGAACGCCCTAACGCGAGGCTCCGCCTCGCCTGGTGCTCCGACAGTCTCTGCCTGACAGTCTGGGTGGCACTGGCGTCTCGCCAGTGCGGCCCCGCGTCTCGCCAGTGCGGCCCCGCGTCTCGCCGTGGATCCACCCGCGCGCGGGCAAGATGCTCGTGCCACCGACCGAACGTGACTCCGGAGCGGACGGCCGTTCCTACTCCTTCTCTCCCTCGACTCCCTCCTCCTTCAGCTTCTCGAAGTCCGACACGGCGTTGCCCTTTTCCTTGGGCGCCTGGTCGGCGGATGCGTCGGCCGCGTCTTGCTTCTCGCCCGCCTCCCCCTTATCCGTCTTCTCGCCGGCCTTCTCCTCCTTCTCTTGCTTCTTGACCACGTCCTCGCGGCTGAGGTGGATCTTCTGGTAGACCTTGTCGGAGATCACGTAGTACCAGTCGGCGAACCGTTCGTTCAACTCCTTGACTCGGTCTTTGCCCTTCTTCACCTTCTCGTCGAACTCTTCCTGTTTCCGCTTGTTTTCCTTCTCGATCCGTTCGCGCTCCTTGTCGGCTTCGCTTTTTTCCTTATCCGCGTCGGTCTTGGCGCCGTCGCCTTCCGCGGCCTTCTTCTCGGGCTTTGCAGCCGGCTCAGCCTTGGCGGCCTCTTTTTCGCCTTCCGCCGATTCTTCCTCAGAAGCCTTGCCTTCCGCCGCTTTTGCTTCCGGGGCCGGAGCTTCCGGCGTCTTGCCCTCGGGCTTCTCCGATTTCGACGCGCCCTCTTTCTCCTCCGGCTCGCCGCCGTTCGACGCTTCTTCCTTGGGCGCCTCGCCCTCGGGGGCCTTTTCCTCGCCCGGCATGGGCTCCAGCTCGGGCTCGGCAATCGCGTCCGGATTGAACTCGGCCATCACGAACAAGTAGCGGTTCACGCCAGCGTCGCCAGCGTCGTCGGACGCTTTCTCCTCGCCCTCTTCCGGCTTTTCTTCCGCCTCCTCGCCTCGGCCGGCGACCTGTCCGAACCGCAGGACGTATTGGACGCCGTCCTTCATCGAGACGGAGACCTCTCCCTCGGTGGAGACAAGCTCAATCCGCTCACCGACCTTGACCGGATAGAACCCGCGGTCGGCCAGCGACTGGAGGCTCTCCGCGTCTTTCTTGAGCTCCCCGGCGTCTCGAAGATTCTCGCTCAGCCCCTCCGGCTTCTGAGCCACGTCGACGATCTTCAGCTCGTCCAACGCGGACTTCATGTCGTTGAGCTTGCTGGTGTTGATCTCTTCGTCTTCGGCCATCTGCACCTCGACCCAGCCCTGCTCCTTGAAGACTTTGCACTCGTTCAGCTTCCACTTGGAGTCGCCGTCGTCGTAATCGAGGGTCATCAGGCTCCGCGGGGTCTGAACGCCCCGAAGGACGTCGACGGAGTAGTCGTTGATTCGCACCTGTTTCACGTCCCAGGTGTTCAGCTTCAACAGGTCCTTCTCGATCCAGTCCTCGAACTTGGTCGAAAGCTTGTCGGTCTTCACCTTGACGGTGTAGACCGGGTCCTTGCCCGGGATGCGCACGTACCGAAGCTCGCCCCGGTCCGGGACTTTCTTTCCGATAATCAGCGCAAGCAGGAGCTCGTCCTTCTTGTCGCGTATCTCCACGCGGGTGCCTACGCCGGTGTCGCCCGGCTTGAGCTTCTTGGGATCGGGATCGACGACGCCGAAGAGTCTCTGGTCCGCCGCCGTGTCGCCCGCAACGCCCAGCGGCTTCAGACCCACGAAGCCGGCGGCAACCTCGGCCAGTTGGTCTTTGGCGTCGGCCGGGTAGCTCGCGTGCGAGGGGATCGCCCACTCTTCGTCGACCTGAGCGACCTTGAACGGGCGGATCGTGGCCGTCGACTCGTTGAACTCCACGATCTCCAGACTCGCGGCTGAGAGCGGATCGTCGAACGCCGCAAAGAGCACCTTGGGAAGCTCGCTTTCCGAGGTCAATGCGGGCAAGCGGGGCCGAGTGAGCCAGACAACCAGCGAAACCACGACGGCCACGCCCACGAAAGCGATTGTCTTCAGGTTCTGGTTCATCCTTCAATATCCTTGCGTATCTTCCAGTCGTTGTACGGCCGGCGGCGGAACGTGTCACTGGAGCACGGCCTTCGCCCCCGGCAAGACAAACGGAAGCCGGAACTCCAACGGCCGAGCGCTCACGACCGCAGCCGGCTTCGGACGACGCCTTCTCTCTCACGAATGCGGCGGGTGACGAACACGCCGATCGCCAACAACAGAGGCGGGATCGGCGGCAGAAGCACGGCCCACATCTTGTACCAGCGCTCGAGCCGACGGATCTCCAAGCTGAGATCCGTCTCGATGCGGTTGATTTCCCGGTCGGTCTCCTGCTTGAGCTGCTCGAGCTTGATCTGCTTTCGGCGCTCGCCGTCGCGTTGGGCCATCCCCACGCGATTCATGATCTCGATGATCGAGAGGCCGCCCTCCTTCTTCATCCGCTCTTCCATCTTCGCGACTCGGTCCTTGAGCTTTTGCTCTTCCTCCTCCTCGACCTTCTCGTACTTATCGCGGAGGTCTTCGATCTGCTGCCATCTCTGCTTGCGCGCGTTCTCCGTACTCTTTTCAATGCGGGTCAACGTGCGGTGCTTGGGACGGCGTTTGCGGATTTCCAGGAAGCGGTCGTCGCCGGCGAGCGTGTCCAGCACGTTGAGGACGAACGTGACGTTGTCGAAATCGAAGCGGACGCCCGCGTCCGGGACCTCACCCGCCTCGCGCAGGCGGAAGAACTGCCAGTTGAGCATGTCGATGTCGGCCACCAGGACCACGTTGATCCCCGAGTGTTTCGGCTTGGCCGCCTCTTCGTCGGGTGCTGCTTCCTCGGCCTTATCCGAGTCGTCGGAGCTGCCGGCCGCGTCGTCCCCCTCGTCGCCGTCCCCCTCGTCGCCGTCTCCGTCGTCGGCGTCTTCCTCGGCCGCGCCCGCCCTTTTCGACGGCTCGTCCGGCTCGACCTTGCCCTGAATGTGAGCCGCCAACACGTAGGGGACGGCGGTCGGGACTTGGCGCCGGTTGGGGTTCATACCGCCCCGGCCGAGAAAGGACATCTCGATGATTTCATCCGAATTGACGGTGCCCGTATCATCCCCGGTCCGCACCAACGGGGTGAACTTGAGATTGGAGACGTTCAGGTTTCGAATCGAGCCGGGGAAGGGGAACAGCATGTGCTGAAGCCCGGACGTCGCAGGCTCCGACTCGCCGAACGGCTCCTCCGCTCCACTCCCTTTGTCCACGAAGACGAACTCCTTGGGCCAATCGCTATACCGCCGGTACGGATTGTAGTCTTGCCAAACGACTTGGGTCTCGCCGAAGTCGACCTTGAGCAGGTCCCAAAGCGCGGCGCGGTTGCCCTTCTCCACCGGCGGCTGTCCGCCCATCATCGGGTTCATGCCGCCCGGCGGCCGGCGCGGGGCGTTCGTGCCCGGAACTTGCCCGGCGAAGAAGGGGAACGGATCTTCGAAGATCGCCGTGGGGATCCCGCTGCGGACCGCGGCGGCGAAGTTGTCCATCTGCTCCGGCCCCAGCGACGAAGGCTGGACCGCCAGGAGGACGTCGTATTCGTCCGAGATCGGGCTGCTGGCGTCGATCCGCTCCACGTCGTACTGCTTCTCCAACTCGTCGACCACCGGCCAGTTGGAGGTGCTCGACATCGTCTGCATGTTGAACTGCCCGTAAAGCTGGGCATCCGTGTCGACAATGCCCACCTTTTTGCGCTTCTGCTGGGTGACGGTGGCGATCGAGCGGACCAACTCATATTCCACGGGGATCCCGCGGTCGATGAACGGCAGGATCACCTTCTCCAGCCCGCAGGTGAAGGCTACTCCCATGAACAGCGGCTCCTGCGAGAAGCTTCCTCGATCCTCGGTAGTGACTTCGCGAGGGGTGATGTCGTAGCGCTGTTCGGCGCGGGCCGCCTGCTCGGAGAATTGCTCCGTGTCGTTGACGCGGACCTCCACCTTCTCGCCGCCGCGGCGGTGCAACTCGCGCAGCATGGAGAGCAGGTCGGCACGCGTCTGCACGTACGCCTCGGGCACCGTGGGGCTGACAAACGCTTCGATCTGCACGGGCCGCTCGACTTGCAGGTTCTTGAGGAGCTTGACGGTGTCGGGCGAAAGCGAGCTGAGCCGTTCGCTGGTCACGTCGGGTCGCAGGTCGTGGTGATTGAAGAGCACAATCACGGCGATCGCAATCACCGCCAGCGAAAGCCCCCGGACGAGATAATGGGCACCCATGAGCAAGTACCCGACGCGTCCACGAATCCAGTGTCGGCGTCCGATGAGGACCATGCTCGCGTAAAGGGCCACGGCGACGATCGCCCCGAAATAGACCAGCCCCGAAAGACTGATGATCCCGCGGCCGAGATCGCGGAATTGCTCGCCGATGCTCCACTGCTTGATGGCCATGGCCATTTCGCGGCTGGAGATCACGTCGGCCTTCACGGCGAACACCAGCGGCACGTTGAATACCGCCCCCAGGACGTACGCCACCGTGAGGTTCGACGTCAAGAAGGAGGCCACCATGCCGGCGGCCAGCATCGCCAGACCCACGAGCCAGTAGCCCACGTAGGTCCCCACGAGGAGCCCCGTATCCGGATCGCCTAAGAACGCCAGAACCGAGTAATTGCAGACCAGAGAGAACAAGAGCGCCACGCTGTAGATGGCGACGCCCGCCAGATACTTCCCCACCACGATGTCGAGGTCGCCTGCCGGAACGGTGAGCAGCAGCTCGTCGGTGCCCTGTCGGCGTTCACCGGCCCAAATCGCCATGGTGACGGCCGGGATGAAGACCAGCATGATGAACGGGAACATCTTGTTGAGCTGGTCGAGATTGGCCAGGTTGGTGACGAAGAACTCGTTCGGCCAGAACGCGGCAATCGTGCTCAACAGCACGAACACGCAGATGAAGACGTATCCCGTGGGATTGGCGAAGTAGCTGACAAAATCCCGCTTGAAGACCGCACGTAAGACCTTCGTGTTCATGGTTCCTACCGAGCTATTCATGATTTGGGTTGGAAGGTTGAACCGAACCGAGCCTCCGCACCGGGGAAAGAGATCGTCCGCTGAGGGGTGACGGGTGTGCGGCAGATCGCTTCAACTTGTCACGCCGTCACCTTGTCACCCCGTCACCTTGTCACACGTCACCGGGAAGTGACCTACTTCCCGCCCGCGCCGGTCAATTCGCGGAAGCGTTCGTCCAAGTGCTTGCCGGTCCCGGTCAGCTCGCGGATCGAACCGTCGTAGACCAGCTTGCCTTCGTCGATGAACAGGGCGCGATCGGCCATGGCTTCGACCTCTTGAAGGATGTGCGTCGAAAGGAGGATGGTCTTGCGCTCGCCCAGGTTGCGGATCGTCTCCCGAACGTCATGGATCTGGTTGGGGTCCAGGCCCGCGGTCGGCTCGTCGAGGATGAGCACGTCGGGTTCATGCAAGAGCACGTGCGCCATCCCCACGCGCTGACGATACCCTCGCGACAGCTTCCCGATGGGCTTGCCGATCACGCTCCCCAGCTTGCACAGATCGACTACCGCCTCGATCCGCTCCCGCTTCTGCCGGGACGAGAGTCCTCGTGCCTCGGCGAAGAAGCTGAGCAGGCTTCGCGGAGTCATGTCGGGGTCCAGAGGGCCGTTTTCGGGCAGGTAGCCCAACCGGGTCGATCCGGCCAGGCGGTCGGTCGTCATGTCGTGCCCGGCGATCCGCGCCCGACCGGCCGAGGGGGCCAGATAGCCGGTCAGAAGCTTCAGGGTCGTGCTCTTGCCCGCCCCGTTCGGGCCCAAGAAGGCCACAACCTCGCCTTGATGCACCTTGAAAGAAACGTCCTGGATGGCGGCAAAGTTGGCGTAGTACTTCGTAAGCCCGTCCGCTTCGATCATGGCCGGACCTTGCTCTCGGGTCATGGAACATCCCTCCAAAAGGTGTGGCAATGGGGGGCTCACGCGTCGGGGAGTTCCCGACTCAGGTGTGATCGGAAACGCGTATTATACCTAACGCTGTGCCAATATCAACAACCGGCTGACGCCAACCGCTCAGCCCATTCTTCCGCCTGCCCCGCATCGCCTCGCATCTCCCCACCATGCCGGCGCTTGCGTGCCACCCGGCGAGCGTGGCCCTTGGCGCAGGCGTAACGGCGGGGACCCCCAGACGGAGGGGGTCGTCGCGAGGGAATTGGCGGGGCCGGTCGGCACCTCGCCTCAAGTTCCGGGCACCTTGTTGGCCTCTACGCACACGCGGTCCTTCCGGTTCGAATGTTCAAGGCATCCCGGAGGACTTGTTCCCGCGGAGAGCGTCCTTGTCCGCACAGTGTCCGCGCAGATCGACAGACGCCGGCAGATCGATGCGCGGCGGGGCTGCCGCTGTCTCGCCCCTGGCTCAGTTGGCCCCCGCGGCCTTCGGGCGCACGTTGAACAGCCGGTTGCGCAACCTTTCCAGTTCGGCGGCTTGGGTCTGAAACGAGGGGCCCAGGTTGGCGGGGTCGAGCCACTTCGGCTCGACGAACAGTCGACCCGGCTGCCCGAGGCGATGGAATCGCACGACCCGCTTCAGAAGCCGCCGGGCGGCGGAATCCAGCCCGTGGACCTTGCACAGTCCGTAGAAGAGGGCCAGATGGCTGTTGAATCGCCAGTGACGGGCGATGCGATTGGCGACCACGAGGACCACACTGATCGCGCCGATTACCGCCCCGGCGACCAAAAGCGAGGCGAGCATCTGTCGGGTGTCGGCCCTCTGGGCGGGCCCCGATTCCTCCACGGCCGACAGTAAGGTGAGGAAGTTGAGTTCGATCACCGAAAGGGGGGGGCCTATCACGAGACTACCTCCTCCTCCGCTGCTGCTGCTGCTTCCTCTTCTTCCTCGACCGGTACTTGCAGTGACTGTCTGATCTGCATCAGGCTCTGTTCGGCGGCTTCCTGCACGGCCACGCTCCGGTCGAACAAGGCGTCGCGAAGCGCTTCCCAACTGGGCATCGTCTCGCACTCGGCCAGGACGTTGGCTGCGGCGACCCGGACCATGTGGTCTTCGTCAGACAGCCGTTCGATCACCGACTGCTCCAGCTCGCCCACCAGCCCCATCGCGCCGGCTGCCAGCACCGCCCGACGACGACGCAATCTCGACCGGCTCTCCATGTCCTCGATCAGCCTGGGCCGGACGTCCGTGTCGATTTTCCACACCAAATGACCGGCGGTGGGGAGCAATTCCTCGGGCAGCGATTCGAAGTTGGTCATGAATTGCTGATAGGTGAACTCGGGCATGGCTTCTCGCAGCGCCTCGCGGACCTCCTCGTGAGGAGTGTCGACCATGCCGATCAACAGCGACATCGCGCCGGGGATCTGCCGCGACGGGATCTGCCGTACGAGATGCGCCCGGACCCCGGGGTCCTCGTCGTCGAGCGCCTTGACGGCCAAGGCATCGGCCTCGGCGCCTTCGAATTCGGCCAGTCTCTGTGCGGCGCCCCGGCGTCCCCCCGGCTTGCCTTCCAGCAGCAGGAACTGGAGCAGGTCGAATAGCTGGCCGCGGTCCATCGACGTGGCCATCAGCAATTGCACCGCGTTGTACTGGCCCGCCCCGTCGAGCTTCTTGAACAGCGGGTGTCTCGGGCTTGCCCAGGCGACGGAGTCAATCCGCGCCAAGGTCTTCGCCACGGAGCCCGACGGCCTGGGACCGGTCTTCTGGAGCAGGTTCTCTACGAACTTCACGTCCGTGCGGTTGGCGAGGACGCTCTTGACGGCCTGCGGCAGCCGGGGGTCTTCGAGGAAGCCCAACAGCAGGCGAATCACGCCGCCCCGCGTGCTGCTCGAGATCACCTCGATCAGCGCCTCCCGACTCCGTTCATGGGGCTCCCGCAAGACCCGCCGCAGCGTCACGTTTTGCTGCTTGGCCACCAGCAGGAACGCCTCAAGAGGTTCCCGCCTTCGATGCGTGTCGAAGCTGCTGACCGCCACTTCCAGTGCCGAGGTGACCCGCCGTCGCACCTTCTCCAGGTCGTTTCGCTTCGATCGCCTCTTGGGGTCGGACAGCTCCGCGTAGAACTGCTCGGTGAGCTTCAAGATCGTGCCCGAAATCAGGTCGAGATTCGGGGCGTCCTTCCGCGTGAGCCGGGCCACCAGCGCCGGAATGGTGTCGTAGAGGCGGAACGACACGATCCCCTCCAAGGCCGCGGCGCACGTCGCCCCGTCCAGGCTTTGCAGGGCGGCCCCCGCCGCACGCATCAATCGCTCCGGACGCTCACCGATGATCGACCGGCAGCGCTTGTCGAGCCTGGCAAGCCGGCGGAATATCTCGTGGTGCCCTCGCGGGCTCGAGCGTGTCAAGAGCGACTGGAGCGACCGATCACAAATTGCCTTGTGCGGACAGTCGAGCCCCGCCGCCAACACGTCAACGGCGGCTTCGTTTTCTGTCTTGGCGAGGAACTGGAAGGTCTCTTGCAGCCCTACATTCATGGCATCCATATTCTCATCTTCCCTGCCGATGGCTGGCACCCTTCTCGGCCCGGGGTCCGACTCGCGCCCCTCGAACAGAATCCAGGGACAGCCAGTGGCCGCGAGCGTTCGATCATCTGGCGAGGAGGCCGGCGAACCTCGCTGCGCGGCGCTTGGCCGAACGGCTTTATCCTCGGAAGTGTAGGTCACGGCGCGGGGCTCGCTGGGATTCCGGCCGGCGCTTCTCCGCCGGGGGAAGGGGCGACGCTCCCTTGGCAGAAATGACCGTGGATGGCACTGTAGTGGGGGGAGTCCGAAGAGCCCTGAAGAGCGTGACGCCGTTGGGGGGATAGCTAGCCTCCGGCAGCCGGCGCGGCTCGCCCGTCATACCTCGCCAAGCGCGGGGTCCCCGTCCAATGCTTCCCGACGGAAGACGATGTGCCGATTCCACCGCTGGTCGTCGCGATTGGGGAACTCAGCTCGGACATGGCAGCCCCGCGTCTCTTCCCGCTCCAAAGCAGCCTGGATCATGAGCCGGGCGACGCAAAGCATGTTTTGCAGTTCCCAACCGCTTGGCTCCGCGAACTGTAAGGGCAAGACGTACCGGCCCCAATGGTCGATGTTGTCCATCGCTTCGCGGAGCCCTGCGGCGTTGCGGCGAACTCCTACCCGCCGCCACACCAGGCTCTTCAATGAGTTGCGGATGTCGGTCAGGTCGAGCAGCTCGCTCTGGAGCTTGACCGGCGGGTTATCGAGCGGCAGGCCGCGGAGGCTGTCGTCGACTCGGGCAGCTTCTCGCGAGGCCGCCTCGCCGGCGGCCTCGCCATAGACCAGCGCTTCCAGCAGGCTATTGGAGGCCAGGCGGTTGGCCCCGTGCAGACCGCTGGAGGTCACCTCCCCGGCCGCCAACAGCCCGGGCAGGGTCGTGCGGCCTTCCGGGTCGACGGTCAACCCGCCCATCATGTAGTGGGCCCCGGGTCGGACCGGGATGCGGTCCTGGGTGATGTCCAGGTCGAACTTGGCGCAGATGGCCGCAATCCCCGGAAAACGGGAGCGTACCATGTCGGGGTCCAAATGGGTCAGGTCGAGGTAGACGTTGGGATGGCGAGTCTTCTCCATCTGGCTGACGATCGCCGAACTGACGACGTCCCGCGGCGCCAACTCGGCACGGTGGTCGTAGTCGGGCATAAAACGGCGGCCGACGCGGTCGACCAGGTAGGCCCCTTCGCCCCGCATCGCCTCCGTGATCAGATTGCGGCTGCTCCCCGCGATGTAGAGGACCGTGGGATGGAACTGGACAAACTCCATGTCCCGCAATTCCACGCCCGCCCGATAGGCGATCGCCAGCCCGTCGCCGGTGGCCACGTCCGGGTTGGTGGTCTCCCGATAGACCTGTCCGGCCCCGCCCGTGCAGAGGATGGTCTGCTTGGCCCAGACCAGCGTCTTGCCGTGTTGGCCGTTCCAGACCAACGCCCCGCGGCACTTCCCCCCATGGGTTAGGATATCCAGCGTGAACGTGTTCTCCCACATTTCGGTGTTGGGTCGGGTGCCGAACTGTTCGATCGCCGCCCGCATTATCTCCTGGCCGGTGGCGTCGCCCAAGGCGTGCGCGATACGCCCCCGGCCGTGCCCGCCCTCGCGCGATAGCGCCAGCGAGTCGCCGTCCCGGTCGAACTCGGTTCCCCACTCGACCAATTCCCTGATCCGCCGGGGCCCTTCGCGGACCACGCGTTCGACGACCTGTCGATCACACAGCGAGCCCCCGGCCTCCAACGTGTCTGCTACGTGGTCCTCGAAGCAGTCGTCCGGGCTCAGCACGGCGGCGATGCCCCCTTGGGCATGAACGCTGTTGGACTGTTCGCGAGTCCCTTTGGTGATCACCAAGGCCGACAGCTCCGGCGCCACTTCGAGCGCGGCCCGAAGCCCCGCCAGACCACCGCCGATGATCAACACGTCGGTGAAGAAATGCGGGACCTTCTTGGGATGGAACGGGGAAAGATATCGCGGGACGACGAAGGACATCGGGACGACGAAGGACATCGGAGTGGCCAACAGCTTGGGGGGAACAGGTGGGCGGGATTTCGATTCCCATCGCTTCAGTTCAGGGAGGATCCCGTGTTGCGCGTAGCACCAACGGGCGAGGCCGGCCACCACCAGGATGGGGCCCAGCCGCCCGCCGACGAGCAGCTTGACACCTAGGGGACCGACAGACGCATTCTACACGCCAACGGCATGGGAAAGATAGGCACACCCCCGAATGGACTGGAGACACCTTTCCAAAGACCGGGGGCCTGAGGCCAGGAAGCGACTAGGGATCGCGGCCAGACACCCCCCGTCGATAGGCCCGGTAGGCATCGGCCCGTTCCGGCGGCGGGTCGCTCCGGAGCCCTTCTCTCAGTCGCTCAAGCCCGTCCGTCTCCGTTCGTCGGCCTCGAGTTCGGGTCCCGGGGGGCCGCAGGCCCAGGCTGTCGCGTGCCCCGTCCAACTCCGTGCGCGCCGAATCTGACCGCGCGGCTTCCTGCCTCATCCGGTTCCACTGTTCGTAGAACCGTTTCAAATCCTCCTTGGTCCAGCCAAGACGGTCGAGGAGCCGTTGGTCGGGCTGGTCCTTGGCCAACTGGTCTTCAAGATACTCCAGTGCCAAGTTGGTTCGCTGCCGGGCGAAGTCGAGGTTGGGATCCTCGCGGCGATACGTGCCTGGCTCCCCCGGCGGTGGCTTGCTCTGTTCGCGGTCGGGCCCTTCGCCAGCGCCCGGCGCGCCCGAGCGCCCCTCCCCTCTTGGATGGCCCGGCCCTTGGGTTCCTGCGTCTGCCGGCTGTTGCGAGTCGCTCCCGTCATCTGAGGAAGAGCCACTCTGCCGGTCTTGCGAGGCCCCTTCCCCTGGCTCGCCACCGGGCCGGCTGCGCTCTCCGGAGCCGGGCCCCTCGCCCTGGTCTGCCGGTCTGCCGGTGGGCCGGTCGGCTTGGACTTGATCGCCGGCGTCCGGGCCCGTGGGCCCCTCGCCTTGCTCGTCGGATTGCGAGCCGCCCTGTTCCGAGGCCGTGTGCGTGCCGGCGGTGCCGGTGCCCGACTGCTCCGACTTCTGTCCACCACCCTGCTCGCCCCCGCCGGAGCGATCGCCGCTGGTGTCGCCTTGGGAATCGGAATCCTTAGGACTGGTGGTAGGAGATTGGGCCGACTCTCCTTCGCGCGGCTCGCTCTGGTCCCCTTCGCCGGGTTGCTTCTTCCGCTGCTGGTTCGCCTCTTGAGGGGATGGGGTGCCCTGATCCTCGCCGGATGGCTTCCCGGCACCTCCTTGCCCCTTCGTTTCCTCCGGGTCGCCGCCCCGGGCGTCGGGATTCTCACGGCCTTGGCCGGGAGGTTTTTCCGGGGTCGGCTCGCCGGGCTCTTTCGCTTGGGCGCCCTGCCCCGCCTCGGGTTGAGGGCTGGAGCCGGGGCTTTGGCTTGCGGCCGGATCGTTGTCGGGCATGCGCTGCTGGTCGCCCTGTTTGCCGCCGGAAGATCCGGCTTCGCCCTGCGGCTTGCCGGAGTCGGTCTGAGCCTGGCCCTGGCCGCCAGGCTGCTTCTCGCCGGTTGGTGGCCGATCGTCAGACGACTGGCCCGCCTGCTTACCCTGACCACCTCGATCCGCGTCGGGTTGCTCGGCTCCTTGGCCGGTCTGCGGTTGCGCTGCGGTCTGCGGCTGCGAATCCGTGGCTTGCGGCGTCTTGCCGCCGTCAGGCTGTTGTTTGGCCGACGGACCGGCCGAGCTGCCTGGCTCCTCGGACTCCTGCCCCGCAACTCCTTGCTGGTCCCCTGGTTGCTCGCCGGGCTTGGCGGCCGGGCTCGACGCACCGTCACTCGGTCGCTCCTCGTCCACGTGGCGGAGGATTTTCTCGAACGCGTCGCCCGGGTTGGTCTGTCCGTCGACGGGCTCGCTACTCGATCCGGGGTCGCCGCTCGATGGCTTGCCTGGTTGCTGCCCGGCCTGGCCTTGGCCGGAGGCCTGTTGCCCTTTGCCCTCCTGGCCCATTCCCCCTTGCCCCGACTGCTCTTGCCCGCTCTGCTCCCCTTGACCAGATTGCTCGCCCTTGCCAGATTGCTCGCCCTTGCCAGATTGCTCGCCTTGGCCCGATTGCTCCCCGGCCGGGCCCTGCTCCTGCTTTTTCTGTCCCGGCTGGCCTTCCTCGTCCGGTTGCTTTGCTCCTTGGGCATCGACCGGTGGCTGATCTTGCCCCTTCGGTGTTTCCTCCGGAGAGGGTTGAGCGTCCGGCTGCTCCGGGGCCGGCTTTTCCGGGGCCGGCTGGGGCTGATCGGGACGCGACGGGGGAGTCGACCGGCCTTCGGGCGGGGTGATCGTGATCCATCGCCGGGCGGTTTCGGCACGGTTGGGCCGGCGCCGAGCGTCGCGGGAGCCGAGCCGCGCATCTCGCACGTCGTCCTCCCAGACCATGTTGTCCTCGGCCTCGGCCCAGTAGACCACCTTGTCGCCCGCCTCCAAGTCGAACTCGGCCGGCTCGAACCGGTACGTCGCTTGGAACGGGCCTTCGTGGGGCGGTTCCGGGCGTTGCCTTTCGAGCAGGGCAGGGATCGGCAGGCTTCGTTGGTCGTGCTCGGCCCGCAGGGCGACCCTCCGCAGGGCGAAGTCCGGGTCGACGGCACGAACTCGCAGTTCCAGCACCGCATCCTCGGGGAGTTCGCACTGCGTCGGTGGCGGGTCGACAAAGCGGATTTCGGGCGCAAGATCGGGAATGACCTCGATCCGGTGCCGGACGGGTGTCTGGTTTTCTCTCCCGCCGGTGGCGGTGAAACGGAGTTGGTACGACCCGTACTCCGCCCGGCCCGGATCGTTCCGGTCCATCATCAACGTGAATCCGGCCTCGGCGGTTTTCGGCCCGCCGACGGTCATCCTCAGGGCGTGCCGGGGGTCGCAATCCAGTTCCACGGCGGCCCGGCCGATCTCCTGGTTCGCCGCGGCCCGGATCGTGACCCGCGTCCCCTCGATCGCCTTCAAGTCGGCCACACGCTCATCAATTCGGTTGGGGATGCCGGTGTAGTCGGGATAGTCGTACTGGACGCGATCGACCACGATGGAGAGGGCCGTTTGTACGTCGAGGCGGAACCGTCGCGTGCGGCAATCGCCGGCAACGAGGTAGTACTCGATGTCCTGCTGGAGGCCGAAGCGGCCAGGCGGCAAATCAGCGCTATGGTGCGACCTTTCCTCGGCAAGCGTCATGGGAATGGCTTGGTCGACGCTCTGCCCGTCGTCGGTGGAGTAGTAGAGCATCACTTGCTCGTCGTCGGCCAGCCCGTCCACCTCGGCCGACACGTGAACGATCTCGCCCTGGTACGCGAGTTCGTCGCCCGGCTCGACGTTTTCGACCGTCACGCGCGTGGGAGCCTTGATGTCGGCCCAGGGCCAGATGATCCGGCGAAACGACACGAGCGGACTCTTGGGCGAGGCGACCAGGTACAAACAGCAGACGGCCAGGATTGCGGCCAAGACGTATCCGAGCCGAATCAGTTGGGAGCGATCCACCGCCACGTCGGTCGGGATCTGTTCCAGGTCGGCGGCCGCTTTCCGCTCCAGGGCGTGGTAGATTCCCGTGGCCAGCCGGTCACGCTCGATTTCCTCTCGCTGGCGGCGGAGATAGAGGAAGTTGATGAGGCTGTTCTTCAGCGAGGGGCGACTCTGCTCAATGCTGTGGGCGGCGAAGACCGGGTTGACTCGGCGGATGGCGAACGGCACCAACCGGATCGCCAGGTACGCCCCCCCCGCAATGACCAGGATGGCGAACAAGAGGAGGCGTCCGAGGAAGCCCAGCCCGCCCGGGAAGAGCCAATGGTCGGCCACCGCCGCGACCAGCAGGTACGCCAGAGTGCCCGCGGCCAACGTGACCAGCCCGATCCAGATGTCCACGCTCTTGATCTGGCGACGGGTTTGCCGAAGCCGCCTTTCGATGAAAGACTCCGACTCCGTCCACGGCGGTTGCTTCCTCGCCTCGTCCGGCCCTGATCTGGGGGGTGCTGTTCCGGCTGTCATGGTTTGTCCGGAGGAGTCGATATCCGGCCTTTCTCACGCCACGATTAGGACGCTTCGCGCCAGGCGCCCAGTTACCTCAAGTTCATTATAGTCTTGTGCCGCTGGGGCAGAACCACATTCCCCCCGGCTGCCTCCCCCCATCGGGCACGCAAGAGGACCGTTCACGCGGAGGACGCTCCCTGTCGCAACCCCTCCGTTTCGCGGTAGAATGGGACCCGACCGGCCGGCGGGCAGCACGATCGTCCGTCTATCGGACCAAGCACCGTCGCCCGAGATGGTAGCATGAGATCAACAGCAAGTAGTGGATGGGGACAGCCGAACAAGGGGAAATTATGGCTCACGACGTGACCTTGATTACCGGGGACGGGGTCGGTCCGGAACTGGCCGCCACCGCCCGGCGATGCATCGACGCCACCGGGGTCGAAGTCAACTGGGACGTTCAGGAGGCGGGCCTGGACGTGATGGAGCGGACCGGCACGCCGCTTCCCGACGCGGTCATGGAGAGCATCCGCCGGACCCGGTGTGCCCTGAAGGCGCCGATCACCACACCCGTCGGGCGGGGCTTCCGCAGCATCAACGTCCACTTGCGCCAGAAGTTGGGCCTGTACGCCTGCATTCGGCCCTGCAAGTACTACCCGGGCGTGCGGAGCTTCTTCGGCGAAGTGCCGATCGACCTGGTCCTGGTCCGGGAGAACACCGAGGACCTCTACGCGGGGGTGGAGTTCGAGCAGGGCGCCCCCGAGACCGCCGAGCTGATCGACTACATCAACAAGCTCTCCCGCGACCAGAAGATCCAAAGCGGGCGACACGAGACGGGTGTGTCGATCAAACCGATTAGCGTCTCGGGGACCGAGCAGATCGTCCGCTGCGCGTTCGACTACGCCCGCGAGAACGGCCGCAGGAAGGTCACCGCGGTGCACAAGGCCAACATCATGAAGTTCTCCGACGGCCTGTTCCTCTCGACCGCCCGTAAAGTCGCCGAGCATTATGCCGACATCGAGTTCGTCGACGTCGAATTCGAAGATCGGATTGTGGACAACATGTGCATGCAGCTCGTCCAGAAGCCCGAGCTTTACGACGTGATTGTGCTCCCGAATCTCTACGGCGACATTATCAGCGACCTGGCGGCCGGGCTGGTGGGCGGACTGGGCGTGGCCCCCGGGGCGAACCTCGGCCCCGACGCCGCCATCTTCGAGGCCACGCACGGCAGCGCGCCCAAGTACAAGGGCCAGAACAAGGTCAACCCCACGGCGCTGATCCTTTCCGGGATGCTGATGCTGCGGCATCTCAAGGAGCGCGAGGCGGCCGACCGCCTGGAACGGGCCGTGGCCGAGGTCATCGCCGAGGGCAAGGACGTCACCTACGACATGAAGCCCAGCCGCGACGATCCCACCGCCGTCGGCACGCGCGAAATGGCCGACGCGATCTGTGGCAAGCTGGCGGGTTGAGCAGTCCACGATCGACCGGGGGGGCACGGGGTGGCTGGCCAGAGAGAGTATGGTTGGTTGATTACCTGGACGTGCTACGGCACCTGGCTTCCTGGCGACCCGCGAGGTTACGTCTCGGACACTTTCCGGCCCGATGGCTCTCGGGTTCCCAGGCAAAACGTCCCAGGGACCCCGTACACGGCCGGCGACGAATACACGTGCCAACTCGCTCGTCACCGGCAGAAGGGGCCCACGGTGTCCTTGAACAGCGAGCAGGCCGTGGTGGTCGCCGAGGGGCTCGCGAGCGCTGCGAACAAGCGAGGCTGGTGGATCCTTCGCGCCGCTGTCATGTGGAATCACGTCCACGTGGTGATCGTCGACTGTCCACCGGACGGGCCCGGCGTGCGACGCGCGTTGAAAGGACCGACTCAAGCCCGGTTGAGCCAACACGCCGGTGGACCGCGGCGTTGGTGGACGAGAGGCGGCAGTGATCGATACTTGCCCGGGGAGCGGGCAATTCAGTCCGCGGTTGACTACGTGGCGAGGCAGCACGGGGTGCTGGCGGAGATTATCGACATGGAGGTGGTCAGACGGGCATGAATCCGCTGCGGCCCACGCGAGCCGCGGACTGTGAGCCGCGGGGCTTGTCCCCGCGCTTTGTCGCCGCGACTGGTTTGGCGCCGGGGCAAGCCCGGCGGCTCATCCGGCGCCGGGGCAAGCCCGGCGGCTCCCTCGTAGGAACGCATTTCGACAGAGCCGGAGAGGGAATCACGTCATGCTCCGCACAATCGCCCGGTTGGTCGTTTGCTCGGCCGTCGCCTTGGGGGTTGCCGCCCAGAGCGCGGCCGCGGCCCCGCGACCGAACATCATCCTCATCCTGGCCGACGACCTGGGCTTCTCGGATCTGGGGTGCTACGGGTCGGAGATTCTCACCCCGAACGTGGACGACCTGGCCAGGGCCGGGTTGCGGTTCACGCAGTTCTACAGCGCAGGCCGGGGCTGTCCGAGCCGGGCGGCACTGCTCACCGGACGGTACCCCCACCAGACCGGCCTGGGATACCTGACGGAAGACTGGGGCAGGCCCGGCTATCGGGGCAACTTGAACCAGGAGTGCGCGACCATTGCCCAAGTCCTGGCCGCTGCCGGGTACCAGACCATGATGGTCGGCAAGTGGCAGCTTACCCGACACACCGGTTCCGGCGGCCCGAAACACACCTGGCCCCTCAGCCGCGGCTTCCGGAAGTTTTACGGCACGATCCACGGGGCGGGCAGCTACTTCGATCCGGTGACGCTCACCCGCGACGAGCAATTCGTCCGGGCCTCGGGCGACTTCTACTACACCGACGCGATCAGCGAGCGGGCCGCCGAGTACATCGAGCAGGCCGCCCGAACCGACAGCCCGTTTTTCCTCTACGTGGCGTACACTGCGCCCCACTGGCCGCTGCACGCCCGGCCCGAGGACGTCGCCCGGTACCGCGGCAAATACGCCATCGGCTGGGACGCCGTGCGGGAGCAGCGTCACAAGCGGATGATTCGACTGGGGGTCGTTCGTCCCGAGTGGCCGCTCGCGCCCCGGGATTCGCGGGTCCTGGCCTGGTTCGACGCGCCGTACAAGCCGTGGCACGAGCGGCGCATGGAGGTCTATGCGGCCCAGGTCGACCGCATGGACCAAGGGATCGGCCGGATCCTGGACAAGCTCCGGCAGGTCGATCGGGCCGAGGACACGTTGGTCTTGTTCCTTTCCGACAACGGGGGCTGCGGCGAGGAAATCATGCCTTCATGGCAGGGCCTCGAATTCCCGGAGAAAACCCGCGCGGGGCACGCCGTTCAGGTCGGCAACAACCCCAACGTCCTGCCCGGCACCGAGGACACGTACCAGAGCTACGGCGTGCCCTGGGCCAACGTGAGCAACACGCCCTTCCGGCTCTACAAGCACTGGGTCCACGAAGGCGGGATTGCCACGCCGCTGGTGGTCTGCTGGCCGGCCGTGATCCGCGCCGGGGGCGAGCTGATCCACGAGCCGGGGCACGTGGTGGACGTCATGGCCACCTGCTGCGAAGTCGCCGGCACGCGGTATCCCAAGCAGCTCGGCGGCTACTCGATAGGCCCCACCGAGGGCGAAAGCCTTATGCCGCTTCTTCTGGGCCGGCCCCGCCAGCGGGGCCCGATCTTCTGGGAGCACGAGGGCAATCGGGCGGTCCGAGAAGGCAAGTGGAAGCTGGTCGCGCGCTCCGGGGGGCCGTGGGAGCTGTACGACATGGAAACCGACCGCACCGAAATGAACGATCTGGCCGAGAAGAACCCCGGCGCCGTCACGTTCCTCGCCCGGTCGTACGACGACTGGGCCAAGCGCGTCGGCGTGGAGGCGTGGGATCGGTCGCTGTGGGAACAACGCTAGGGGCCCGTCCCAGGCAGGAGTCGCCGACATGTCTCACACGCTGGAGGTTCTGGAAGGGAGCGGAGCCGGGCATCGTTTCGAGTTGAGCCGGGACGAGATCCTGGTCGGGCGGGGGTTGGCGTGTCAGATCGTGCTCGACAGTCCGGCCGTCAGCCGCACGCACGCCCGACTCGTGCTGCAGGGCGACACCTACGCGATCGAGGACATGGGCAGTCGGGGCCACACGCTCGTCAACGACAGGCAGATCGCGGGCAGAGTCCGGCTCGCGGACGGAGACCGCGTCAAGATCGCCGACGTTCCGCTCGTCTTCCGCTCGCATCGGCCCGAGGTGTCGGAGAAGCGGGGCGAATCGACGACGACCATTCTGCGAAGCCTCGACGTGCGCCACGGCCCGGACGCAATCCTCAAGGTGAACGCCGAGGCCAAGCTGCGGGCGATCCTCCAGATCACGCGGGCGCTGGGGCGTACGTTGGACCTGGAAGCCCTTCTCTCGAAGATGCTCGACGGGTTATTCCAGGTCTTTCCGCTTGCCGACCGGGGGCTGGTGCTGCTGGTCGAGGGTGACCGTCTGGTTCCCAGGGCGGCAAAGCATCGGCACGACTGGCAGGAGAGCATCCAGTACAGCAAGACCATCGTCCACCAGGCAATGGACCAGCGGCAGGCGATCCTCAGCGAAGACGCGGCCGTGGACGAGCGATTCACGCAGGCGCAAAGCATCGCCGATTTCCGGATCCGCTCGATCATGTGCGTGCCGCTGTTGGCCCAGGA
This sequence comes from Thermoguttaceae bacterium, assembly GCA_035528065.1. Taxonomy (GTDB): domain Bacteria; phylum Planctomycetota; class Planctomycetia; order Pirellulales; family Thermoguttaceae; genus DATKZH01. The sequence continues at coordinate 22,702 of DATKZH010000137.1, forward strand.
GATGAATCCGCTCGGCGTGATCCAATTGGACACGCAGCGCCCGGGGGCCAGGTTCACGGACGACGACATGCAGATTCTCGCCAGCGTGGCCACTCAGGCGTCGGTCTCCGTGGAGTACGCCCAGCTTCACAAGCAACGACTCAAGCAGGCCAAGCTGGAGCGAGAGATGGACATCGCCCAGGACGTGCAGCGCAACTTCCTCCCGCGCAGCACGCCGGACTTGGAGGGCTACGACTTCTGGGCGTACTACCTGGCGGCGGGCAAGGTCGGGGGCGACTACTACGACTTCATCCGGCTGCCGAACGGAAACCAGGCCGTGCTGCTCGGCGACGTGTCGGGCAAGGGCGTGCCCGCCGCCCTGTTGATGGCCAAGGCGTCGGCCGTCTGCAAAGTGGCCCTGCTGAGCTGCCCGGACCGCATCGACGAGGCGATGCACCGGATCAACAACGAGATCTGCGACGCGAGCACGGGCGGGACGTTTCTCACCCTCGTGCTCTGCGTAATCGACCCCCAGACGCACGACGTCACGCTTGCCAACGCGGGGCACATGTCGCCCATGTTTCGCCGTGCCGATTCTTCGATCGAGGAGCCGGCCGAGAGCAACGTTCGAGGGTTTCCGCTGGGCATCGTGAGAGACTCCCGCTACGCGACGACCACCGTGGGCTTGGCCGCCGGCGAGTCGGTCCTGATGTTCAGCGACGGCATCAGCGAAGCGACGAGCTTGGAGGACGAGTTGTACTCGGACGAGCGGGTGGGCGGGCAGCTCCGTCGAATGGAGGCCGACACGGCCGCGGGAATCGGTCAGGCCCTGCTCGAGGACGTGCGTCGGCATGCGGCCGGCTGCGAGCAGAGCGACGACATCTCGCTCGTCGTGTTCCGCCGCAATCCCGCGTAGGCGATCTCGGCCGGCGCGGACCGCGCGGCCGACGCAGCGACCGGCTTGACGCGAGTGCGATCTGTGGTAGTATCAGCCCGATTTGTGAAGTGGGGACGCGTGCGAACGGAACCTCGGGGTCTGGGCGTTTGGCTCTCTCGCCAGGCCCTGACGGGGAACGGATGGACTCGGCGGGGTGCTTCATCCTCGTTCCCAGGCTCCGCCTGGGAACGGGCGGGGTGTGCGGGTTCTGGCTGTGTTGCCTGCGGATCGCATGCTCGATGAGAGCTTGCCGTTCAAGGGCGCCGTCGGGCGAGGCGGAGCCTCGCGTTAGTGCGTTCCCAGGCGGAGCCTGGGAACGAGGGGATGCTGGTGGCGGCGGTCTGTTTCCGGGCGGAGACTGGGAACGAGGGGAGTGAGGGGATGTTTTCGGCCGACAGGTGAGCTGAGCATGAGCGAGTCGGACAACGACCTGGCGCGGGGCGAAACGGCTCAGCCCGGTTGCGATTCCCATTCATTCGGCACGTTGCGCGTGCCAGCTCGCCCGTCGTACCTCGAGCTCGTCGGCACGGTGGTCCGGTGGTTTGGCCGTCGGGCGGGCTTGAGCGAGGAGCAGAGCCAGGAACTGGAGGTCGCCGTCGACGAGGCCTGCACGAACGTCGTTCGGCACGCCTTTCCGGACGGGGCCGACGGGGAAATGACGGTCGTCTTTCGTCCCACCGACGACGGGCTGGAGGTCACCATTCAGGATCGGGGGGTGCCGTTCGGCCCCGAAGAGGGGACCAAGATCGCGCACGAGAAACGATCGCGCGATCCGGCTTCGGGGGGAATGGGACTGCTGCTGATCGATCGATTGACCGACGCGGTCCGCTACTGCCGGGACCCGCGAGAAGGCAACCGGTTCACGCTCATCAAACGCAAGTAAGGAGATCGAGCGATGGCTGTCGACGTCAAGGCCAGCGAGCTGAACGCCGACGTTCGGGTCGTGCAGTTGTCCGGACGCTTGGACATGGAGGCAGCCGACGCGGATACTCCGGCGCTTCGGCAAGCGCTCGAGCAAAGCCCCGCCGGGGTGATCATCGACATGGAAGCCGTCGAGTTCATCAGCAGCTCAGGGCTTCGCATGCTCATCGCCGGTTACCAGAGTGCCCAGGAGGCCGGCAAGCCGATGGCGCTGGTCCGGGCGCAGCCGTCGGTCTACAAGATCTTCAAAGTCTCGGCGCTGGACGCGATGTTCCGCTTCTTCGACGACGAGGCCCAAGCGATCCGGACGCTTTGGCAGTGAGTGTTGACCGCGTTTCGCGATTCCAGAAGGAGACCCGGTCCGTTCGCGGGGACGGGAGCCGAAGCGACGCCCCTTCTCCCGGCGCAGGAACCGACGCAAGACGACTTCGACGTTCTTCAACCGGGCTTCCGTCCCGCACCCTCGCCTCGATTCCGAAGGGAGTGATTGATGGCAACCGAAGACGCAGTGCGCGCTGAGTCCGACGCACGCACGGCTTCCGCCGCCGAGCTGGCCGATCGACTGGTTTCGCAGGCCCGGGAGGCCGCCGCGATCTTCACCCAGTACCGCCAGAACGAAGTCGACCGCATCGTGGACGCGGCCGCCAAGGCCGGCGCCGCCCGACGCATCGAGCTGGCTCGGATGGCCGTCGAGGAAACCGGGATGGGCGTGTTCGAGGACAAGGTGATCAAGAACCTGTTCGCCACCGAATACGTCTACAACGATATCCGCGACGTCAAGACCGTGGGCCTGGTGCGCGATTGCCCTGAGACCGGGGTGATCGAGTTCGCCGAGCCGTTGGGCGTGGTGCTGGCCGTGATCCCGGTCACCAATCCCACCTCGACGACCATGTTCAAGTCGCTGATCTCGCTCAAGACGCGGAACGCCGTGATCGTCAGCGCTTCGCGCAACGCCCTTCGGTGCACCGTCGAGGCGGCCAAGACGATGTACCAGGCCGCGCTCGAGGCCGGGGCGCCCGACTACGTCATCCGCTGAGCGGACGAGCCGTCTCGCGAGCTGACCCGCGCCCTGATGATGCACCCGGATGTCTCCCTCATCCTGGCCACCGGCGGAATGGGATTGGTCCAGGCGGCCTATTCCTCCGGCACGCCCGCGATCGGCGTCGGCCCGGGCAACGTGCCGGTCTACATCCACGTGAGCGCCGACGTCAACACGGCCGTGAACGACGTGCTGATGAGCAAGACGTTCGACAACGGCGTGATCTGCGCCTCCGAACAGGCCGTGGTCGTCCACGAGAGGATCCAGGACGCGGTCGCCCGGCGATTCCAGTCGCAGGGGGCCCATTTCCTCGAGCCCGACCAGATCGCCCGGGTCGAGGCGATCGCGATCGATCCGCAGAAGAAGAGCATGTCTCCGAACGTCGTGGGCCAGAGTGCCCGGCGCATCGCCGAGCTGGCCGGGATCACCGTGCCGGAAAACACCCGGGCGTTGATCGCCCGCCTGAAAGGCGTGGGAGAAGAGTATCCGCTCTCCCGGGAGAAGCTCTGCCCGATCCTCGGCTTCTACACGGTGCGGGCGCTGGAGGAAGGCGTCAACCTCTGCACCGACCTGATGCACTTCGGGGGCCTGGGCCACACGGCGGTGATCTTCTCGCAGGACCCCGAGTCGATTCGCAAATTCGGCGAGACGATCAGCGCCGGGCGGATCATCGTCAACTCACCCTCCTCCCAGGGGGCGATCGGCGGGCTCTACAACCGCAGCCATCCCTCGTTGACCCTCGGCTGCGGGGCGGGCGGGCAAAACATCACCACGGACAACGTGACCGTTTCCCGTCTACTCAACCTGAAGCGGGTATCCAGAAGAATGGTCGACATGCGATGGTTCCGTGTGCCGCCGAGAATCTACTTCGAGCCCGGCTCGCTCGACGAGTTCTTCAAGCACGAGATCAAGGAGACGGGCGCCCGCCGGGCACCGATCGTCTGCTCCGGCTCCGCGCTGAAGCTGGGAACGACCGAGCGCGTGGAAACCTACCTTCACGAGGCGGGCATCGCCACCTCGGTCTTCTCCGACGTCAAGTCGGACCCCACCGTCGAGACGATCGAAAAGGGCGCCGAGGCGATGCGCCGATTTGAGCCCGACCTGATCATCGCGCTCGGCGGCGGCTCGCCGCTGGACGCCGCCAAGGCCATGTGCCTCTTCTACGAGCACCCCAACCTCCGCTTCGAGGATCTCCGGCTCCGCTTCGTCGACGTTCGCAAGCGGGTGTTCCGCTTCCCGTCGCTAAGGCGAAAGGCCAAGCTGATCGCCATCCCCACCACCAGCGGCACCGGCTCGGAAGTGACGCCGTTCACGGTGGTGACCGACGCCCGGACCGGCACCAAGTACCCCCTGGCCGACTACGAGCTGACGCCCGACGTGGCGATCATCGACCCGAACCTGGTGATGAGCGTGCCCGCCTCGGTGACCGCCGATACGGGGATGGACGTGTTGGCGCACGCGCTGGAGTCGTACGTCTCCGTGGTCGCTTCCGACTATACGGACCCCCTGGCCCTGAAGGCGATTCAGTTGGTGTTCGAGTATCTGCCCCAGGCATACCGGGACGGGAGCAACCCGTTGGCCCGGGAGAAGATGCACAACGCCTCGACGATCGCCGGGCTGGCCTTCGCGAACGCGTTTCTGGGCATCAACCACTGCCTGGCCCACGTCCTGGGGGCGACGTTCCACGTCCCCCACGGCCGGGCCAATGCCCTGGTAATGATTCCCGTCATCCGCTTCAACGCCTCGTTGCCCAAGAAGTTCACCACGTATCCGAAATACCGGTTCCCGCAGGCCAAAGAGCGGTACGCAGAGATCGCCGAGGCACTCAAGCTCGACGCCGCCACGCCCGAGCAGGGCGTCGAGAGTCTGTGCCGGAAGGTGGCCGAGCTGAAAGCCCGGCTCGACGTGCCGGCCACGATCCGCGAGGCGGGCGTTTCGCGGTCCGATTTCGAGACCCACGTGCGCGAGATGGCCGAGACCGCCTTCGACGACCAGTGCGTAGGCGCGAACCCCTCCTATCCGTTGGTCGACGACCTCGAACGGGTCTTCTGGGAGGCCTACGGCGAAACGCCGACCGAATGACGACTCCACGCAACGCATGGGAAAAACGTTCGGTGCCACTGCTGGCTTGCCCAGCAGTGCCAAGTGATTCCAGCTAAGAAGCCATGCACTGCTGGGCAAGCCAGCAGTGGCACCCGGCGGGCATGAAGCAGTAGAATGAACCCATGGAATCCTGCTCGGTATCCGATCGAAACGAAACGCCGCTTTGCGGGCTCATCGTCGGCGCCGTCGTGGCGGGAGTCGCCACCGTTTCGCTGCTGTTGGCCACTTCGCCCGGCCTGCCGATGACTTGGGACGAGGGCAATGCGATCTGGCGGTCCCAGGGCATCCAGCGGTGGTTCGAGCGCTTGGTGGCACCGGATCGTGCGGATTCGCCCCCGAGTGCGTTGAGCAAGGACGGCATCGCCGAGTGCTGGCGGTACACGACGCAGATCGAAGGCCATCCGGCGCTCTACGGGATGGTTATCGCCGCGGGGCGATGGGTCTCGGGCGCGTGGCTCAGGCCGCTGGATAGCTACCGCTTCGGGCCGATCCTGCTGTTTGCCCTGGCCGCCGGAGCGATGTTCTATCGCATGGCGAGGCAGTACTCGATCGCGGCGGCGTTGGGGGCCGTGGCGGCCCTGATGCTCTTGCCCCGGATGCTCGCCCATGCGCACTTCGCCTCCTTCGACGGGCCGCTCGTCGCCTGTTGGGTCCTGGCCTGGGCCGCGTTTGCCCCGGCCCGACGCAGTTGGCCGGCAGCGATCCTCTTCGGAATCGCCTTGGGCATGACGCTCAGCGCCAAGGCGACCGGCTGGCTCGCCCCGCTCGGGTTTCTGGCGTGGACGCTCGTGTATCGCGACCGGGCGGGCGCCAAGGCAATGGCTTGGGGGGTGCCGATCGCGCTGGCCACCTTCTTCCTGCTCAACCCGCCCCTGTGGCACGATCCGATTCGAGGCGGGGTGGCGTTCTTCCAGATGAACTTGGGGCGAAGCGAGTTCAATATCTCGACGCAGTTCTTCGGCCGGATGTACAACCTCGACCACCCCTTGCCCTGGTACAACACGCTCGTGTGGACCGGGATCACGGTCCCCATCGGAATCCTGCTGTTGATGGCCGTGGGGGTGGCCGTCGTGTTGCGGCGCTGGCGCGACGACCGCGCCGGAACGCTGTTGCTCGCCAACGCGCTGGTCTTGCTGATCGTCCGGGCCGTGCCCGGCGTCCCGCCTCACGACGGCGTACGGCTATTTCTGCCCAGCTTCGCGTTCCTCGCGGCGCTGGCCGGCGTGGGAGCGGCCTCGGTGCTGGCTTTTGTGGCACGTCGGCCGAATGGCAGCGTAGCGCGCCGTCGCGCTGCGGTCGTCGGGGTGCTCGTGCTCTACGCAGGCAGTGCGACCAGCGCGATCTGGTACGCGCCGCAATGGCTGTCGTACTACAACCTGGCCGTCGGCGGGCTGCCGGGCGCCACGGCCCTGGGCATGGAGCCGACCTACTACTGGGACGGGCTCGACCGCTCCGTGCTGGACTGGCTGCACACGCACACGACCTCCGACGAGAAGGTCCTGTTTGGCCCGGTTCCAACAGACAACGTCCAGGCTGGCCCCACGGAAAACCTTCGCCAAATGCAGAAGTGGGGTCTTCTCGGCCGGCGCTTCGAGTTCACCGCTCCCGGTCGGTATCGCTGGTACGTGTTGCAGCGTCGACCCAGTGGCATGTGGCCCGCCGACCACTGGCTGGTGGCAAACTGCCAGCCAGCCCATCGCAAGACGATCCGAAAGGGCGGCTGGGGGCCGTGGCGGCTCGACGTGCCCCTGGTCGAAGTCTATTCCCACTCGCAGTATCTCGAGGCATGCGAGACCGTCCGACCGGCTCGTACACAACACGATTAGGGGGACACCTGTCTCGGGGGGCCAGGGAGGCGAGCCAAGGGCGTGGCGAGGTGTCAGCGCAGTTCCCGGGGCGCGGCGCGTCTGCGCCGGGCATTGACTGGAACGGCTCAAACCTCCATGATACTTGGATAATGGAGAGCTTGTCTCGGACCGGTGTTCGCCGCCAGAAAAGGTCGCTCATCCCGAACTCTCCAGCGCCCGTGTCGGTATGCCCAGACCCCAAAGAGTTGACGACTTCCTCGATTTGGTGCGGCGCAGCGGGCTCGTCGAGCGCGACCAGCTCAACCGAGTGCTGCGGCGGCTGAAGGAGGAGGCCGGCGGCGGGCCGATCTCCGACGTCGACTTCGTGGGCCAGCGCCTGGTGGAAGCAGGGCTGTTGAGCCAGTGGCAGTGCAAGAACCTGCTCGAAGGCCGTCACAAGGGCTTCTTCCTCAAGCGGTACAGGCTGCTCGACCTGCTGGGCACCGGCGGCATGAGCAGCGTCTACCTGGCCGAGCACGTGCTGATGCAGCGCCGCGTGGCCATCAAGGTCCTCCCCAAGGACAAGGTGGATGATTCGTCGTACCTGGCTCGATTCCGCCGCGAGGCCCAGGCGGCTGCCGCGCTGGACCACCGCAACATCGTCCGCGCCTACGACGTCGATAACGAGGGCAAAAACCACTTCCTGGTGATGGAGTACGTCGAGGGCCGCGACCTGTTGACGATGGTCAAGGAGGACGGGCCGCTCGACTACCCCGTGGCTGCCGACTACATCCGCCAGGCCGCCGTGGGGCTCGCCCATGCCCATGAAGCGGGACTGATCCACCGCGACGTCAAGCCCGCCAACCTCCTGGTCGACCGCAAGAACGTGGTCAAGGTCCTCGATCTCGGACTGGCCCGATTCACCGGCGAGGAGTACGCCTCGCTCACCGTGGCCAATGAAGAGAACGTGCTCGGTACGGCCGACTACCTGGCGCCGGAGCAGGCCCTGGACAGCCACGGCGTCGACGCCCGGGCGGACATCTACAGCCTGGGATGTTCCCTGTACTACGTGCTCACGGGACATCCCCCGTTTCCCGACGGCACCTTGCCGCAGCGTCTGATGATGCACCAGAAGGAAATGGCCCCCAGCATTCTCGAAGACCGTCCCGACGCCCCGGAGGACCTGGTCGAGATCTGCGTGCGCATGATGGCCAAGAAGCCGGACGACCGTCCTCAATCGGCGTCCGAGGTGGCCGAGCTGATGGGCAACTGGCTGACGGCCCACGGCCATGAGTTCGAGACGGGGAGCAGCCTCGGCGGATCGTCCGGGAAGCTGGCCGCCGCGGCGGCTGTCGCACGGGCCGATTCGGTTTCTCGAGAAGGATCTCCGAAGCACCAGGCCCGCCGGCCCGAAAGCGGCAGCGGCGCCAAGACACCGCACCGGGGCCCGAAGAGCGACAGCGATCTGCGCCCCGGCACGCCACGACCGCCCCATCCCGGCGAAACGGGATCCGCGGCAGGTCGCCAGACCGGCAAAGGTCCCGCCAGGTCGCCCGAACGGGCGACCCCGCGGAGCGACTCTCACGTGATCATCGAGCCGCCCGTTCTCGAGCCCGCCGAAGAGGATGACCCGGCCAGCGTGCTCGAGGCGATCACCCGAGACGAGTCGCCCGTCGTCGCCCGGCTCCGTGCCAAGCGTCAGGTGAGCACGGGGCAAGCTCCCGCATACCACAGCCGCCGCGATGAGACCCCGCTTTGGGTCTGGATCGTGATCGGGGCCGGCACGCTGTTGGCCCTGATCCTGCTAGTGGCCTTCCTGCTGACCCGCCTCTAGTGGTCTGTCCAATTCGAGTTTACGGGTGCCACGGGCATCTTGCCCGTGCTCTCGTAGCTGCACTGGCGAGACGCCAGTGGCACCCGACCGGCAAAGTCAATCTGGACAGACCACTAGGGCACT
>DATKZH010000138.1:0-16663 GCA_035528065.1 Thermoguttaceae bacterium
GTTGCAGATGAGTCAAGTTTGTGGGGTTCAGGGTTCGGGGTTCAGGGGTCAGGACCTGGAGTTCCACGTATACACGCAGGTCCTGACCCCTGAACCCCGAACCCTGAACACTGGACTCTCGGTTCGGTCTGAGGCCCCGCCTCGCTAGTGTTCTTCCCAGTCCAAGGAGCGACGCACCGCCTCCTGCCAGCGACGATAGAGGGCCGCACGCTTCTCCGCCGGGATGCGGGCTTTGAACTCGCTCTGGAGCGCCCAGTTTCGGGCGATGTCGCCGGTGTCCTGCCAGTAGCCGACGGCCAAGCCGGCCAGATAGGCCGCGCCCAAGGCCGTCGTCTCGGCGACTTCCGGGCGACGGACGGACACGCCCAGCATGTCCGCCTGAAACTGCATCAATTGGTTGTTCTGCGACGCCCCGCCGTCGACCTTCAAGCTCGCCAACGGCATGCCGGCGTCCTTCTGCATCGCGTCGACCAGATCGCAAGTCTGGTAGGCCATGGCCTCGATCGCGGCCCGGGCGATGTGGGCCGCCTTGGTGCCCCGCGTGATTCCCAGGATGGTCCCCCGGGCGTACGAATCCCAGTACGGCGCCCCCAGGCCGACGAAGGCCGGCACGAAGAGCACGCCTCCCGAGTCGGGCACGGTCGCCGCCAGGCGCTCCACGTCCTTGGAGCTGCTGATGATCCCCAAGCCGTCCCGCAGCCACTGGACCACGGCCCCCGCGATGAAGACCGAGCCCTCCAGGCAGTACGTCACTTTGCCGCCCAGCCCCCATCCGATGGTCGTCAGCAGGTTGTTCTGCGACGGGACCGGTTGACCGCCCGTATTCATCAGCATGAAGCAGCCGGTGCCGTAGGTGTTTTTCGCGCTGCCCGGCTCGAGACACACCTGGCCGAACGTGGCGGCCTGCTGGTCGCCCGCGTTGCCGGCGATGGGAATCGGCTTGCCGAACAGTTCGGCGGCCGTCTCGCCGTAGACCTCGCTGGACGGCCTCACCTCCGGGAGCATGGCTCGCGGGATATTGAGGATCCGGAGCAGTTCGTCGTCCCATTCAAGGGAGTGGATGTTGAAGATCAGCGTGCGGCTGGCGTTGCTGTAGTCGGTCACGTGGCACCGTCCGCCGGTCAGCCGCCAGATGAGCCACGTGTCGATGGTCCCGAAGAGGATCTCGCCCTTCTCGGCGCGGTCGCGAAGGCCGTCGTGCGTGTCGAGCAGGTGCTTGATCTTCGTGCCCGAGAAGTACGCGTCGATCACCAGGCCCGTCTTGGAGCGGAAGGTTTCTTCGAGGCCCTCGGCCTTGAGCTGGTCGCAGATGGGCGTGCTCACGCGGCTCTGCCACACGATGGCGTTGGCCACGGGCCGGCCCGTGTCGCGCTCCCACAGCACGGTCGTCTCCCGCTGGTTGGTCACGCCGAGCGCGGCCACGTCGTCGGCATCGAGCGACGCCTGGGCCAGGGCCTCGCGGGCGACCCCGATCTGCGACGACCAGATCTCCTCGGGATCGTGCTCCACCAATCCGGGGGCCGGCAGAATCTGCTCGAACTCGCGGTGCGCGGCGGCCATCGCGTTGCCGTCGTGGGAGAAGACGATCGCACGACTCGACGTGGTCCCCTGATCCAACGCGAGGATGTACTTGGCCATGACGGGCACCTCCGTGGTTGGTGGCCTCGAACGGTTCACCAGTCGCGCAGCGCGGCTTCGTGTCTGAGGGACCGCCGGCGCCGGCCGTTTGCCAGTCTGCGACCCCCGGCAAGCTACCGGTGCCGCCGAAGGACCCCGCCAGCGGTCCACACTAGCCAGCCACGCAGTCTAACGGCCTTGCCCCGCCCCCGCAAGTTGGCCGACCTTGTCGAAGGCCCGGCCCTCCGATAGACTTGCTGAATGCCACATCTTCCTGCGGTCAAACGTTTTGCGTCCAACAGCGGGGCCCGAGTCTATCGCATCCCCTGCGACGCCTTCCCCGGCCTCTCCGGCCGAGTTTACCTCGTGCTCGACGCGGGACCGCCCACGCTGGTCGATGCCGGCACAGGCGAAGGAGAGTCGATCCGCCAGGTGCTCCAGGGCCTAAAGACCGTGCGACGGGAGTTCGGCGAATCGGTCCGATTGCCCGACGTGCGGAGGATCCTCGTCACGCATGCCCACATCGACCATTTCGGCGGGCTTTGGGAGTTGGCCCGACAAACGAACGCCGAAGTGGGCGTCCACGCGCTCGACCGGCGCCTGATCACCGACTACGACGAGCGGGCGGTGGTGGCCAATCAAGCGTTTCTGTGCTTTCTGAAGCGGGCGGGCGTCGAGCCCGAGCGGCAGATCGATGTGATCCGGGCGTTCGGCTACTCCCCCGGTCGCGTGCGGAGTGTGCCGGTCGACTTCACGCTTTGCGACGGCCAACGGCTCGACGGGCTGCGCTTCGTCCACACGCCGGGGCACAGTCCGGGACACGTCTGCATCGCCGTGGGCGACGTGCTTCTGGCCGGCGACCACGTGCTTGCCCGCACCGTCCCGCAACAATGGCCCGAAAGCACCGCCGCCTACACCGGCCTGGGACACTATCTCGACTCGCTGGAGAAGGTTCGCCGGCTCGACCACGTCGAGGTGACCCTGGGTGGACACGAGCCGCCCATCCGCGACCTGCCCAAGCGGATCGATGAAATCCACCAGACGCACCGGCGGCGGCTCGATCGCCTGCTCGACGTCCTCGCGAAGGCACCCCGCGCGCTGACGATCAACGAGATCACCGAGCGGATGTACTCCCGCCAGGAAGGCTTCTACGCCATGCTCGCCCTGACCGACGTGGGGGCACGCGTCGAGTACCTCGACCAGCGAGGTCGCCTGGCGATCGCCAATCTCGACGAAGTGGAGGGCGACGAGATCCCCGTCTTTCGATACCGGCCCGCGTAGGGATCGGCCGAAGAATAACTCCCGCGTCTGCGGAGTAGTAGGCACACGCCGTGTGCCGTAACCGGCGGACGGCGGAATCGTGACGGTCAGCGGTCGGCGATCCGCAAGCCCGCCAACAGCTCGCGGAGGCAGCTCGCCATGATCTTGTCGTAGTTGGCCTGGTCGAGGATCTTGAACACGTGGACGGCCTCGCCCTGCGCGGTCTCGTCGAGATGAAGCGTCGCCCGGGCCTTGTCATCCACGGTCACCCGGGCGGGAACGAAGGCGTAGGGCGTCGTGACGTTTTGGCTTTCACGGTCAGCGGGCCGCGCGACCCAGCGGCCCGTGGACGGTTCCACGACATCTCGGCCCGCCGCGTGCAGAAACGGCGCGGTGCACCACATGTTCCGCGGCATGCTCCAAACGCGACGGCGAACCGCCGGCTCTTGCGCCCGCGAGAGAAAAGCGATCGGGTCCGCGTCCGGTTTCACCAGCGCGAAGATGAACCAGTTCTGTAAGCGTTGCGGCGCCGTCTCGAGCACCTCCTCGTGGACGAATCGCCAGTACGTGGCATAGCCGCGCTGGCGCTTCCAGACGCCGCCGTCGAAGCACGGGCACCAGTAGACCGGCAACCCGGACCTCAGCACGCGCACGTAGCTGGCCGTGTCCAGCTTGACGTTGTATTCCTGGCCGCCGCCGGCCGCCCCGGAGTCGCCGATGTTCACGTAGAGACGGCGGACCTTGTGGCGAAACAGCTCCGGCTCGCGGTTGAGCGCGGCGGCCACGTCGCGGAGGCTGCCGGTCGTGAAGATCGTGACCTTCTCGTCCGCCTGGCGGAGCACGTCGAGAATCAGGGCGACCCCTTTCTGACACCGGGCCGGTTGGTCGCGCCCGTCGTCCGCCGGCGACCGCAGCGGCGACTCCAACCCGATTGCGTGTCGCACGTCTCGCCCGGTGAGATGCGCCATCTGCTCCACCGGGATCTTGCCCGGCTGGGCAAGCTGCCGCGCACCGCAGTCGAGGAGGATGCCGCGGACGTCGAACTCGGGGAGGGCAAACAGCGTGGCGAGATCGAAATGATCGTCGGGGTCTTGATGCGGGTGGTGCAGGTCGGTGCTGTAGAGGACGGGAATCGTGCCGTGCGAGGGCGGGCTTGCGTCGCCGCACGCCCCCAGCGCCACGAGCGAAATCACGACCGCGCTGGTTGCTACGCCCATGTCTTTGGCTCCTGACTCACTGGACGTTACCCCCCGAGAGTGTGTCTGCCCGCCGCCCTGCTCGACCGAAGGTGGCAAAGATGCCCCGAAGGTCCGCGAGGTCCGTTCGAGGCGTTCTCACGCGTGAGCGATCTTGGTCATTCCGTCAGCGCTCCCACGGTCTTGCCGTCGAGCCGATCGCGGAGTCGCTCAAGCAGTTCCATGCCGTTGGGCGTGCGCTCGAAATTCGCCGCCTCGTGCACGTCGATGCCGTCGAAACCGTTGTCTCGCACGCGCTCGGCCCATTGTGTGAGCCGTTGATCCAGCGCCTGCCTGGAGCTGACCAGCCACTCGCTGAACAGGAACAGTCTGGTCTTGTCCCGGCAGTACTCACCATACTCCTTCGCGGCCCACGCAAACAGATCCTCGCCCGGCCCCGGTGCGATTCCCTTCGCTTGCCAGTAGGCATGTCCGGGGGTGGAGCAGATTTCGTAGTCGCCCACGATGAGGACGTCCGCGATGCCTTCGTCGACCAGCGGTTTCCAGTGGTTGCGGTAGCGAGCCACGACGTTGGCGCTGAAGTACGGGTCGGCGGCCAGATGGGTGTAGTCACCCAACTGCAAGCCGATCCACAGCTCCTTGCCTCGAGCGTGGCAGAGCTGGCCCAGCTCGCGGTAGAGCCGGTTCATGAACTCGCCCTTGATCGAGTGCCACGCCTCCTTGTCGAAGTCCTCGGCCGTGCGGACGTCGACCTGATGACGCTTCCGGAACTCGTCGACCACGGGCTTCTCAAATCCGTAGTAGTCGTCCTCTTGCACGTTGGCCAAGTGCCGGCAGTGTGCGCTGGTCGACAGGTGGAGGCCGTCCGCGCCCAAATCGAGCAATTCCCGCCCCTGGGCGACGCGAAACGCACGGGCCTCGGGCCAGGCATAGCTGGTCAGCCCTTCGAAGTAGGTCGTGCCGTCCCGCGCCGTCCACTGGCAGTGCGGATGCTCGTCGAGGAACTTCGACCGATGGCCGGTGTAGCCGTCGTCAAAAATGTCCAGCCACAGGATCACCTTCATGCCCAGCTCGTGCCCCACACGAATGAAAACCTCGGGTGGGTTGAATGCCTCCAGCACCCGGGCGTAGCGGGCGTTCGCCGCCGTCCGCTTCTCGATGAAACCGTTCAGCTCGTCGGGCTTCAAGTTGCGGCGGAACGGATGCTTTCGCGCATGGTCCGGGTCGAATCCGATCGTGTAGCTCAGTTCGGTCCGGTAGGGCAGGTAGCCGAGGTACCCCATCCTGACGAGCAACGTCTGCGCGCCGTGGGCGTGCAGATCCCGAACGAGCTTCTCCACCTCCGCTTCCGTGATCGGTTCCGACCGAATCATCACCTCGTCATTGAAATCGACGTCGACGATCAGTTCCGGCGCGCCGGCCGAGAGAATCGCAGTTGCCGCAATGGCACAGATCGCCTGCATGGTCATCTCCTCTCCGTTCGATCGAATGTCGAACGCGTCTGCCCCGCGGCCGCCCGGGGCGTTACCCTTTATTCTTGATCCCCATCACCTGAACGATGGTCAGGGCCCGGTCGCCGGCAAGTTCCCCTCGCCGCCCAACCTTGTCAAAAAGTCCGGTGGCTGCTCCAATGCGAAATGGGACGCGCGTCGGTCGACGGAGGGTCGCTGGCCGGCCCCGCCGGGGCAGAGCGGATTACGCCCCGCGAGGACGCGAGATCGGCTTGCGGGACCAGCGGCCCACTCGTCGGAGGGTAGCCGATTGGCGCGCAAGCGTCAAACCCCGCCGCACAACGGCGGCGTTTCTCGCCATAGACTGCACGCGAATCGGGGGCCCACCACGAACAGAGCATCCGTGAACGGATGAAGAGTCGCCATGGACGGATCGAGACACGCCAATAGGGCCCTGCTTCTCGTCGGGCCGACCGGCTCGGGCAAAACCCCGTTGGGTGATCTGATCGCCGAACGGGGGCTTTGGCACGCGGCCTGCGTTCACTTCGACTTCGGGGCCAACCTCCGCTTCCTCGTTGAGCAGGACCAGCCCGACGAGATCGTCAGCCGGGACGACCTCCGGTTCCTGCACAGAGTCCTCCGGTCCGGGACGCTTCTGGAGAACGAGCACTTCCCGCTGGCCGAGCGGATCCTCCGGTCGTTTCTCGCCCGAAGCGGCGCAGACCAGCGGACGATGGTCGTCATGAACGGGCTGCCGCGGCACGTCGGCCAGGCGGAAGCGGTCGATGCGATCGTGGAGGTCGTCGCCGTGATCCATTTGCGGTGCTCCAGCGAAGTCATCCTCGAGCGGCTCCGGACCAACATCGGAGGCGATCGCGCCGGACGGGTGGACGACGACCTGGAGTCGGTCCGCCGCAAGCTGGCCCACTTCTCCGAGCGGACTGCCCCCCTGCTGGACTACTATCGCGCCTCCGGGATCGGGTTCGAGACCATCGACGTGACCGCGACCATGACACCGGCCCAAATGTGGGGCACATTGGATCGCCGCGGGTCGATTTGACCGTGCCAACCCGGACAACCACGCCGGTCCCTCGCTCGGCGCGGGTCTCCCGACCCCGCCGCCCGCTCGACCGCACGGTCTCCCCGGTTTCCGCTATCAAGCCTCCCAATCTAAACGCCCGGCCTCATGCCCACTCCGGGGAATAGATGCCCCTATACAGGAGGGGCCGGACGGGGTCACGGGCCCTCCGCCGGTCCGGTCCACGTCCCATCAGTTCAAACCTGCTGTTGGGGGCTTCAGATTGTTTGCAGAGGAGGATCTCGGTTGGTAGACTCTGGGAAGAAGTCGTGGCTGGGGGGGTGTCCGGGAAGGGGGGGCTTCGCAACCCAACTCGTCGGGTGCTCTCATCGCAGCAAGGTCGCGGCAGGCGGAAATCGCCGCATGAGTGCGATCGCCGCAGACTCATCGAACACCTGTTCATTCTCAGGCGGGATCATGGCCGTCACCACACCGGACGAGCTCGTCAAACTCCTGGAAAAGAGCAAGATCCTCGATGAGGAAAGGCTCGCGCAGGCGCGGCAGGCGGCCCAGCAGGCCGACGACGCCCGGGCGCTGGCCAAGGCCCTCATCCGCCAAGGCTGGCTTACCCGGTGGCAGGCCGGCCAGTTGCTTGCCGGCAGGGCCGCTTTCCATTTGGGCAAGTACAAGCTGATCGACCTGCTCGGGAGCGGCGGGATGGGCCGGGTCTTCCTGGCCGAGCATACCACGATGGGCCGTCGCGTGGCGCTGAAGATCCTCCCCAAGCGGCTGGGAAGGGACCCCGCCTTGCTCAAGCAGTTCTTGACCGAGGCGCGTGCCATTGCCGCACTCGACCATCCCAACATCGTCCATCCTTACAGCGTCGACGGCGAAGGCGACCGCTACTACCTGGTGATGGAATACATCGAGGGTCGGGATTTGCAGCGGATGGTGGAAGCCGATGGGCCGTTGCCGTTTGACCGCGCGGCCCGCTACATCCAGCAGGCAGCCGACGGCCTGGCCCACGCCCATAGCCGCGACATGATCCACTGCGACGTCAAGCCGGCCAATCTGCTGGTCAGCCGGCAGGACACGGTCAAAATCCTCGACATGGGCATGGCCCGGCTGATCGGCCGCGGCGAAGACTCGGCCAACGAGAAGGACGACCGGCTCCTGGGCACGGTCGACTACCTTGCGCCCGAACAGGCGGTCGAGAGTCCCGACCTGGACCATCGGGCCGACGTCTACTCGCTCGGTTGCACGTTCTACTTCCTCTTGACCGGCCAGCCGCCGTTTCCCGAGGGAACCCTGCATGAGCGAATCCTGAAGCATCAAACCGAAGCGCCTCGCAAGATCGCGGAGCTGCGGTCCGACACCCCGGACCAGCTCGCCGAGATCTGCGAAAAGATGATGGCCAAGGACCCCGACGAGCGGTTCCAGTCGGCCGGTGACGTGAGCGAGGCCCTCTCCAAGTGGCAGCCGGAGGAAGAGCCGGAGGCAGCCGCTGTGGTGTTGGAGCCCGCCGAGGAGGACGAGGACGAGGAGAGCCACGCGGCAGACGTCGGCGACGACGAGACGCCGGCCGCAGCGGAAACGGGCGGGACTTCGACGCTTCTCGCCCGGGCCAAAGCAATGGCCTCGGGGCCCCGGCGCATGCTCCTGTTCGCCGGAGGCGGTGGGGCGGTTGCCTTGATCCTGCTCGTCGGTGTGCTCTTCTTCCTCGTCGGATTGGGGGAAGAAGGCGACGAGACACCCGCCTCCCAAATCGCGGCAAGCGATACCGGGCCGCAAGCCGGGCGGTCGGCCGACGACGAGCCGTCGGTGCCCAAGGAAGGGGCAACGGAAGACGACAGCGAGTGGCCCGAGTTGCCCGATCTCGGGAACTTGAGGGACTTCGATCCCGAAGCGGTCTTCGACGCCAAGACCGGCGATTCCGCGAAGTCCCAAGCACCGCCGAAGCCGAAGGAGCCTGCACCGAGCAAACCGCAGCCCAAACAGGCCGAGTCCGAGAAGCCGAAACCCGATCCGCCAAAACCGGAGAAGCCCGACGAGCAGGCCAAACCGGAAGCGAAACCTGCCGAGAAGGCGGCCGCCGACAAACCCGTGACGGAGAAACCCGAGGCAGAAAAACCCAAGCCCGAGAAGCCGGAACCGGCAAAGCCCGAGCCCGCGAAGACGGCACCGGACGCGAAGAAACCCGAGGAGAAGAAACCCGAGAAGCCAAAACCGAAGAAGCCCGAGGGCCCCTTGCGGGAACTGGCCGAAGCGATCGACCTTCCCGAGTTGGGCGGCGGCGGGCTCGGGGGGCAGCCGGGCGAGCCGTTCACGCTCGGCAAGATCCATTCCGGCCCCGACGTGCCGTGGCAGCTCTACCTCCTCGGCGGTCAGACGGCTATGAAGAAGGGCCGGACTTTTGCACTCAAACAGGATCAGACCGAGGCAGCCCAGGCCAGTTGGCTCGTGCAGCTCGAAACCACCACCGGCAGCGGCGACCCCACCCTGGAGGACATGGCCAAGATCCGGCGCGAGGGCGACACACTGAAGTTCCAATGGGCCGAGGGTGCCCCGTCGTCGGCCAACTACTTGCGAAACTGCATCCTCCAGGTCCGCGTGGAAGGAGAGAGCAAGTACGTCACCCTCAATACGCCCAAAATGCTCGAGCCGATCCCCATCGATCTCGAGATGGGAGTGGGTAATGCCAAGCTGCCGGTCAAGTGGCTCCCCGACGCGGGCACGCTCCGGGTCCAAATCACCAAGGTCGAAGGCCGGGAGGGTCACGCCGTCGACCCGCCCGAGCCCGCCGATCCCGAAAAGCCGCTCCTGCTCAGCTTCCCCCGCACCAATCGACACGGCAACACGGTCGACCGGGTTGCCTTCCGGGTGAATTTCACGCCGCGTACCACGGCCGTGCAGGTCAAGCTCCAGTTGCTGGAGCCGCCGCGAGACGCCTTTCGCAATCTCAAAGGAAACGCGCCGCTGCTGAGAACGCAGCTCGAGCTGAAACGCGACGAAGTCAACAAGAAGCTCCACCCCACGACGGGAGAACCGCCCCGGGGCACGGAGAAATCCAAGCTGGACGCGGAGTTCGACAATATCGAGATGAACCTCTGGTACATCAACTTCTACGAGGAGGTGCA
The DNA here is from genome assembly GCA_035528065.1 of Thermoguttaceae bacterium. Lineage (GTDB taxonomy): Bacteria > Planctomycetota > Planctomycetia > Pirellulales > Thermoguttaceae > DATKZH01. The sequence goes on from DATKZH010000138.1 coordinate 9,680, forward strand.
GGGGAAGGCGACGATCCACTTCCGCCTGTTCACGGAAGTCGACGGGCGCGAGGTGGTCCTCGCTGCGACGCAACAGGCTGCGGAACCGGCCCCCAAGGAATCCTAGGCCGCGCGCAGGGATAGCTCGACCAATTGGGTGCCACCCCACGGGGCAAGTTTCTTCTGTGCGGACCCTTGCTCCCCGAACCGTTCCGGCCAACGTGAGTAGCGCATGAAGCGACTTGTGAGCCTGGCGATTCTTCTCACCGGACCGGCCCTGGCCCTCGGCCAAGAGGAGGCGACCTACCGCGGCAAGACGGTCGCCGCGTGGACCGCCCAGTTGGCCGACGCGGACCTCCGCGCCCGCTGGCACGCCACGTATGCCCTAGGGCAAATCGGCCCAAAGGCGGCCGAGGCCGTGGAGCCGCTCAGCAAGATCGTCGCGGACAAGTACGACCACGAGTACGTCCGCGGCGGGGCCGCCTGGGCGCTGGGACGCATCGGGCCGGGCGCCGAGCCGGCCGTGCCGCGCCTGATCGAGACGCTCGAATCGAAGCCCCGGCCCGTCGCCTCCGTGCGACGCACCGTGCCCGAGGCCCTCGGCAACATCGGCCCGGCCGCCAAGCCGGCGGTCCCCACGCTGGTGAAGCTCCTCGACGACGAAGACCGCGGCGTGCGCGTGAACGCAGCGGCCGCCCTCTGGAAGATCGCCCAACACGACCGGGCGATCCCCTCGCTGGTCGACATGCTCCGCACGGGCACCGGCACGCTTCCCTACAAGGCCGCCGTCGCCCTGGGCGAGCTCGGGCCGGAAGGCGAGCCGGCCGTGCCGGCGCTAGTCGACGCCTTGCGTCACCCCAACCAAGACGTCCCCCGCGCCGCCGCCCGCGCGTTAGGGCAAATCGGCCCGACGACCATCCCGGCCCTGCAAAAGGCGTCGAGCGATCCGGCGGAGCAAGTCCGCCGCTCGGGCGTCGAGGCCCTCGGCTGGCTCGGCCCGCCCGCGGTCCCCGCGCTCGTCGACGCCCTCAAGAACGACAACGCTACCGCCCGCGCCACGGCCGCCCGCGAGCTGGGCCGTTTGGGCCCCCAGGCCCAAGAAGCTCGACCGGCCCTAATCGGAGCCGTCGACGACCCCGACCCCCAAGTCCGCGCGGCGGCGGGCAGGGCGCTCGGCCAACTCGTCCCGACAGCCCCGTAGGTCAGGATGCTCATCAGGACGAGCGTTGACGAGCTATTCTTGTTCGTCCGCAGGCCGCTCGTGGTGCGGCGGTTCGTCAGGCGCCTTGTCTTCCGTGGCCTGTTCGTGCGGCTCTGGTGTGTCGTGGGGCGAAGCTTGCTCCGCGCGTTCATCCTCTCCTTCCGCTGTCTCGACGACCTGCTCGCCGTAGACGGCCGTGCCCGCCGGCGCCATGCCGGTTTGGGAGAGGGTGCAGGCGATCTTGGGCCAGGCGCCGGGGGCGAGGGATTGGGAGGAGCAGCGGAGGACGACGAGCGTGTCGTCGTCCAGGCCGAAGGCGAGGCGATGGGGGGCGAGGATCGTGCCGGCGGAGCGGATGGCCGCTTCGACCCGGGCGGTCCACTTGGCGGTGCCGCGGGTGTCGACCGCGTGGATCGTGCCCGAGTCGTCGCCGAAGTAGATGGTGTCGTCGTCGCCGATCACGGGCGTTGACTCGACCGGCCCGGCGGCCTGGTACTGCCAGCGGATCTTGTGCGAGTTGCCGTCGACCGAGACCAAGAGGCCGCGCGGCTCCTGGCCGCGCTGGGCCTGGGAGACGCCGACGTAAATGTGCCCGCGCGGGTCGACGACCGGCGAGCCGAGGAGCATGCCGGGCATCCGGGTGGCCCAGACGGCCGCGCCGCTGGGGGCGAATCCGTAGAGCATCTGATCGCGGGCGGCGACGACGAGGACGCCGTCTTCGGTCACCGCGGGCGACGAGTTGAGGTAGCCGCCGGTGTATCCCTGCTCGGCGGCGTGGTCCCAGATGCTCTCTCCCTGATGGGGCCCGAGCCGGATGGCGAAGAGGTAGCCGTCCTCGGCGCCGATGTACAAGACGCCGCCCAGGATCACGCCGGCGGAGTCGAACTTGCGCCGCGAGGGGAAGTAGGGCTTGCGGCCCATCTTGCCGTCGTTGTCGACGCGGATCAGGCCGCCGTCGTAGGCGCTGATATAGGTGTTGCCCTCTTCGTCGCAGACGGGCGCGGCCCAGCCGAGGGGCTCGCCCACGTGGGCCGGGGCCCAGACCTGCTTGCCCACCGAGCTGACGCAGTGCAGGAACCCGTCGCCCGAGTGGGCCCGAATGCTCCCGTCGGGCGCGACCACGACCGGCCCGGGCACGTGGCTGCCGATCACGTACTCCCAGAGAATTCCGGGCTTGGGGCTGGCCTCGCCTTGACCTTCCACCGCCAAGAGCCTGCCCTGGGCGCAGAAGACGATTCTGCCCTCCGGATCGACGGCCGGGGCGTTCTTCATCGGCCTGGCGTCGACGTTGTAAGGGGGCTGATCCGGATACGCCCAGACGAACTCCTTGGGGCGAATAACCTCGGGCCGGATCTTGGGCCTGGGCTTGGGCGGCTTGGGCGCCGCGGGCTGGGGCGTGCGTCGCGGCGACTTGGCACGCGGTTGTGCGGCGCCCGGGGGCGTGGCTTGCGGGGCTTTCGGACGCGCGGGGGGCCGGGCCGTGGGCGGGGTTGCCGGTCGCGGCGTGCCGCCCTTGCCTCCCGGCGGCAAAGGAGGCGGCGGCGCTTGGGGTGTCTGGGGCTTGCGCGAGGGCGGCTGCTGCGCGGGCGCGCGGGCCGGCTGGCGCGGCGCTTGCGGGGTCGGTTGAGCCGGTGATTGGGGAACGGGTTGCCTGGGTGGCCGCTGCGGCGGCTGAGCGGGATGCTGCGGATAGTGCCCGGCCGGATGCGGCTGAGCGGGCTGTGGGGGCGTTTGAATTGGCTGGGCGGCGGGAGGCGTGCCCGGCGGCGGAGGCGGGGCGGCAATCGGGGAAACGCCGCCATGCTGCGCCGGCGGGCCGCCGGGCTGCGCGGGGGGAACGCCCGCCTGAGGGGGCGGCGGGCCCGGCTGCGCGGGCTGGCCTCCGCCCGGAACCACGCGGAACAGCCCGACTGCCTGGCGCCCACATTGCGGACAACTGTACGGCTGCGTAGGCCGCTTCAGCTCGTGGCCGCAGTTGGTGCAGCGAAAGGTTTTCATCCAGGAGACCTGTTGTTCGGGGGCGTCAGCGGACCTCGACGGTCGCCTTCGTGTAGACCCGGCCATTGTCGCGGAGCACGATCCAGCCGCGGACTTCCGTGATCTCGACGCCGCGCGAGGTGGCCGTGTGACGCGTCGAGTCGAACCGCTCGCCCGGATGAACCAGCTCGATCGTGTTGTAGATGCCGGCCGTCTCGCAGCTTCGCTGGAGCCAATCGGCAAGCGTTTGTTCCATGGGGTTCGTGCCGGGGGCCATTTTCGGCTGCCAGCGATAGAACGCTTCGCCGATGTCCTTCAACAGTTGCGGGAGACGCTCCACAGGCGCCGACTGGAAGACCAGCAGTTGTCCGGCCAGGGCGCACGCGCCGGCCTGGCCCTCCAGGACGCCGCCGAGCAACTGCCGGCGCTCCAGCGCCAGTGCCGGGTTTGCGGCGAGCGCGGGCCCGACGACGGCCTGCTCCCACTGGGCGCTGGTCGGCGGCGCGGCCGTGTCGTCGGCCGCTTCCTCCGGGGGCGCGAGAAGGTCGGTGAGCTGCCGGAGTCCGCCGTCGAACCGGACCTGGAGTTGGCGGACGGCCTCCAAGATCGCCGTGTTCGTCACGCCGTCGCCGCCCGCGGCTGCGCCGGATGCTTCGGACAGCCGCTTGAGGCTTGCTTCGAGGCGGTCGAGTTGTTCCTGGAGCGGCTGGAGCGCCGCGGGCGGCCCTTGCTCGGCCGTCCCACTTTCCGCGGGACTCGCAGTGGGAGCACCTGCGAGAGACGAGGCGGCGGCCAGCTTGTCGACCTTCTCGGCCAGCTCGGCGATCTGGCGGCCGAGGGCCCCGGTGGTCTCGTCGCCAGCGTCGCCTGCCGGCGCGCGCGACTCCCGCCGGACCAGGTAGACGGCGATCTGCTCCTTGGCCTGGGCGAGCAGCTCGCCGAGCCTGCCCAGTTGGCCGGTGAGCTGCTCCAGCTCGCTTGGATGATCGCCGTGGGACGTTTCCGCCCCGTCGACGTCATCGGAGTCCCTCTTGCCGAATAGCGCGGCGGCCATGATTCTGACTCCAGGCGTTTAGCACCGTTTTGTGGGACTCACAATGTCGGAACCGAGGTGGGCCACGTCACTCCAGGCTCCAAGCCCAGGGGTTGCAACCCTTGGGCTTCGATGAGGCTCTTTGCTCCCAACCCAAAGGGCAACCCCTGGGCTTCGATGAGGCTCTTTGCCGCACAGGACTCATCAGCGGCCGGCGAGTTGGCCCACTTCGATATTGTCCAGTCCTCCGGTGTCGAGGTAGTAGCGTTCGTCGGCCAGAGTCCGCCAACTGAATTGGACGTTGTCGCCCAGGATGGCGTCCTCGCCGGCGACGATCCCGGTGACCGACTCGACCTCCAGGCACTCCTCCTCCTCGCCCGTCGCCCGTTTGCGCTTGATCTTCACGTGGACCTCGGTCTTGCCGATCCGATCGCCGGCGTCCATTTTGAGCACGTAGACGGGCGAGGCCTGGGAGTCTTCGCCGGCGTTCATCTTCCGCCCGATGATCACCCGCTGGGAACTGGTGGAGAACTCGGTGATCTCCTCGCGGGCCTGCTCTTCGGCCGGCTCGAAGAGGATCCGCTCTTTGCGGATGCCGGAGGTGGCGTCGGTCATCACGCCCCAGTAGTACGTGTTCTCCTTGGCTTTGCCCTTCATTTCGAACTTGAACTGGGGCAACATGCCGTGCCGGGCCATGAACTCGATGGCGGCGCCGACGACCACGGGGCTCTTGGGATCGACGATCACGCCCGGGTTGCGCCCCGACTCGTCCTGGTACGGATACCAGTTGCCCGCGTAGTGCTGGTGCATGGGCACGATCCGCGAAGGCGACAGGGGCACGTACATCCGCACCAGGCGCTGGATGTAGCTGAGCTTGGAGGGAAGGCCGGCCATCAGGACCACGTCGACCTGGTGGTCGACGATCCGCTGGCAGTAGTCGTACAAGAGGTCGTCGAACACGTCGTGGACCACGCCTTCGAATTCCGTCCGGTCCAAATAGAGATCGAGATCCTGCTGCACCGTGTAGTAGCCGGGCCCGCGCATCCGGTCGAACACCTCCTGGAGCGAATCGATCACGGCCGGGTCGACGATCTCCGGGTCGGTGTGGGAGATCGGCTCGTCGCTGACGTCGTCGACCGCGTTGTTCAGGTACGCTTGGGCCAGGGGGACGAAGAGGCGGTTGATCCAGTTGACCCGCTGCGAGCGGAACTCGCGGTTTCTGGGCGTCTCGGGGCCGAAGAGGAACTGGACGTCCTCCTCTTCCAGCGAGATCGCGTCGGCGAAGGTGGGCAGGATGATCGTCTCCAACAGCCTCTTGACGAGCTGATCGCCGCCCAGGGCGATGCCGTCCTGGTGCAGGACGGCGCCGCGGATGGTGTCGTCGATTTTCGACTCGAAGTTGTACCGGGCGATCATCAGGTCGGTGGTGCCTCCGCCGACGTCGATGCAGGCGATGCGGATCTCGGTGGCCGGCTCGCCGAACTCCTCTTTTTTCTCGGGCGCGGACCGGCGAGCGCCCGATGGAGCCGGACGCCTGGGACCTCCCGGACGCGCGACGCCGGGCCGACCACGACGCCGGGCCGCCGGGGTGGCCGCTTCCGGCTCCGGCTCCTCCTCCTGGGGAGGCTCCGGGTCGCCGCGGTCCTGGTGCAGGGTGGCAAACCAGAGGCGCGGGTCCTGGCCGAGCATCCGCAGCTCGCTCCAGATGTAGGTGAGGTGGACGGCGCTGGCCTCGTCGATACTGAGATTCAGCTCGGGTTGAGTGCGCTGGTGCTTACCCAGGGTCATCGCAAAGATGTTGATCGCCTTCTGGGCCTGGGCGGCGAACCGTCTTTGCTCCTCGAAGATCATGCCGCTGGGAAAGGTCAAGGTGAGCGTGCGGATCTCCCGCGGACGGCCCGCATCGCCCGAGGCCGTCCGGTAAGGCATCGAGTTGACGTAGGAGTAGGCCTGGCAGAGCAACTCGTAGAGTGCGGCGGTCATCAGGGCCCGCGGGGCGTGTCGCGGCTTGTGGGGGGCATCGGTGGCGAAATCCCGCTCCTTGGGAGCGCCCTCGGCGAGCAGGAAGTCGCGGTCGTCCTCGTGGACGAAGCGGAGGTAGGGCCCTTTGAGCGTGGCCCCGTACACGCCGGTCCCCAAGCGATCGGCCGGGTCGGCCATGTGCCAGTTGGCCCCTTCGAGCCAGCTCGCGTCGTCGGCCCAGAGATAGCGCTTGGGGGAGCTGACGCCGGTCCGGACGTCGCCGTCGACGCGCATCACGCTCGTCACGTCGTCCCCTTCGCGGCCCAAGCGGACCATGGAGAGATCATCGAACAGTGGCGGGGTGACGGGCACTTCGACCTTGGTCTTCTTGGGCTTCTTGCCGCGGCCGAACCAGCCCGCCCGGTCGTCCGCTTCGACCGCGTGGTATTCGATCTTCTTCTGCGGAACCGGCGGGAGATAAGGGGTATTGCACCAATGCGTCTTGGACGAGAACCAACGGGCAGAGGGCGTCCGCTGGAACTCCCCGTTTTCGTCCCAGGCGTCAAGATGATAGCGGTTGGCCAGCTCGAAGGGCATCATCTGCGGAGTCTGGGCGATCTCGCCCGTCAGCTCCAACAACAGCCCGCCCGTGCGGCTGTTGCCGAAGTCGACCACCATGTGGACGTGCTTGGCGTCGCCGGCCGTGGCGGTGGCCGGGCGAATGCAGACTTCCATCGCCGCGGCGCCCCGAAGCGGCTTGTCCTGGAGATCGAGGATGCCCTCCAAGCGGATGATGAAGTCCTTGGTCAGCGCCCCGGGGTCACAGAAGTAC
>DATKZH010000139.1:0-8528 GCA_035528065.1 Thermoguttaceae bacterium
TAAGGCTCCGGCACGCCGCAGGGCGTCGGCGTGACGGTAACGATAGTTCTTGCGGCACTTTCCGGACAGTGTGGCGAAGTGTGCGGCTTTGCGACTGTCCTCGGCGAGAGACTCGGCCGACGGCCGGTAAGGTAGCGGTTGCGGCGTTGCAGACCGCTGGCCCGCGCGGCGACTTGCGCGGCGATTCAGCGTCGCGAATCGCTTGATATACGGCAGCGTGGATGGGTCGACGCCGGCCAATTCGGCGAGCTCGCGGACGACGGATGCTTGGAACCCGGGCTCACAGTCAAACTCGGGCTCGCGATTCACGCGCGCGATGTAGCGAGCTTCGTTGGCGTCGTGATCGGCTACACGAACCAGCCAACTATCATAGTCGTCATCGTCGGCGTTGTAGCGACTGAGCGTCAGATAGGCCGAGCCGGTCATCGCGACCTGGCAGTCGTCGAGGTCGAAGCCGAGCTCGGCGGCTTGGTTGGCGATTGTCTGAGCCGCCTGCCCGATTCGTCCAGAAATGTCAGTGGGCTGAATCATCGTGATCTCTACGTCGAACATAGCACGCTACGCCTGGGCCTGCCATTATAAAACTCCGGGTCCTTTCAATGAGGGAGCCTCAGGGCGGCGGCGATGCTCTTGACGCCGCTGCGGTCGGGTAGCAAATACGGGCGCAGCCGGTGGACACGCGAGCGGTTCGCCTGCGGCGAATTGGTGCGGATGCTACGCTTGCCACACGAAACCTCGAGACGCAAATCAATCGAATCACGCACGATACCCGGCACCTGAGCCCACCACAAGGGCAGAGTGGCGGAGGCCTCGGTCATCGCTCTACGGGTCGCAGGGTCGCCGGTTCGACCGGCACTACGGAGTAACAGGTCGCGATAACGCGGGTCCATCTGAGCCAACGCCTCGGCCATGGTCTCGGGTTCCTTGACGGCCAGCGGGGTGATGCCCGGAGCCGTCGAGGCCATCTCCTGACGGGCGGCATGCTTGGCGCCCATAGCTGACAGAGTCTTGGCAGCGGAACGGCGATGCTGCTTCTCGGCGTCGGACATGGCCGCTCCCTCACGGTCGCGGCTCGGATCCACAGCCGAGGCGGCTGTGCTACACGCAATCGCACGGATCGCGGACTGCGTGAAGCGGTTGCGGGTGTCGCGGAGACGAGTCTCGGGAGGAGAGACTGGAGGAGGGAGACTGGAGGCTGGAGGCTGTCCGCTACCGGAGAGCAGCGGCACACGGGTTTCACCGCCGGGGGCGGCGGTGCCACGATCCTTGCGGCTGTCGCGAACGGCGCGGGCGTAGTCGGCGTCGGTGGCGGCACGCACAAGCCACTTGTCCAGATCGTAACTGAGCCACTTCCCGAACGGCTTGAAGGGGTACGCCCGGCGATCGCAAGGGTACGAGTAGTAACAGTCGATCGCGGCGAGGACGTCGGCACATTTATAGCCGGTCTCCATGACCCGCACGGCGGCGGCGACCATCTTGGTGTCGATCGGTTTGACCCGGCCGATCCGAAAGGCCCACCAGGCGCAGATCAGAACGGCGTCGCCGGCGTGACGCGGGTCGAACGTCGGAACCTTGGGAACCGTCTTGACATAGTGATCGTCGAGGGACTCCTCGCCTTGCTGCTCGAGCTTGCGAGCCCAGGCGGCAACGGAGGCCCCGGAGCACTTGCGGAACCTGGCGGTGGCGGCGACGCGGTCGGCGAGATCCCGCTTGGTCGCGACCGTCTCCTGCTCGCAGAGCTCGAGGTAACGGCGGGCGAGACGGAGACGGTCGGCACCGCGGGCGGCGGCACGCACACGAGGTGTGTTTACTCCCGACGCGACGTCGGTGGAGTGCGGAGCACTGGTGGACAAGCCACCAGTGGCACCCGAAACCGCTCCCTCACGGTCGCGGCTCTGATCCGGGCGGCGGGAACGGTAGTCGATGGGGACCGAGCTGGATCCGCCGGCGGTCGCATACGGAAACTCGGCGCGGCCGGTGACCCGATCGCCGTCGCGCGTGGCGAAGATCCGGACGCCGGCGAGCTCACGCGCGGGAGCCTCCGAAGTCGGTTCGACGGTCGTTTGAATGGCGTTCGAAGAGGGCATTAGAACCAATGATCCGGGGCGTACCAGAGTCCGGGATTTCCGCGTGCCGGGATGATCCGTGACAACCTACGAACGTCGGTCAGTATCCAACACACGGGCCCTTCAACATGCCCGCTTGCCAACAACGATGGGGCGACTACTTGCTCAACCGGGCAACAGTCGACGAGACGGCAAACGGCGACGAACGCGCCGAAGGCCATGCCCGGAAATTCGTCGCCGGGCCGGAGCCAGTCGCGGGACTTGCCCGCGTGGATGGCGAGCGGCCCGCGGTAGTTCGTCCGCCAGGTGCGGTTCTCGACGCGCTTCTCGCCGATCGCGATCAGGTGAGCGTAAGGTTGACAGACGGTGAGGGCTTTCATCGGTCCTCGTCCTCGTAGTCTTCAGGGGCGATCGTCGTTCCAATAGGCGTCGAAAAGGGCATTACGTTATCAGGCATGGCAACATCCACCAGGTCCCGCGCACACGGCGCTGCCGTTTAGTAAGCAACAACTCATGCAGCAACAGCCAGAGGTATAACTGTTCAGGCTCGATCATGTGGCCCTCGTCGTGCATCCGTCCCCCTTGGTGGGCTGTGCCCACTCTACTGGCCGACGCGGGCGATCTCAGCCTCGCGTCGCTTCCCGATGTTCCGGTTGTGCAGTTCGACGATGTAGTCTCCGAGTTCCAGGGTGCTCGGTATACAGATTACACTAAGATAGGGTTCTCGCGGAAACCGCACTGCGACCTCTCGACCGTTGAACCACCACTCTCGCTCTTTCCACCATGCGTCTCGATCGTCCATGTCTGCTAATCTCCGGCGGGCAGAGCCCGCGCTACGACGTCCTTTCCACCCTACTTGCGGTATTGCCAGCCGCGGGCCTTGGCGATTCGCCGGGCCGCTTTCCGGGCGGCCTCTTCCGACGGGTATGTGGGCTTCTCGCAGCAAAACAGCTTGCCGTGCACGTGCAGGCACAGGCGCCAGCCTTCGAAGTGCATGCGGGAGCCCACGGTTACGATTGGCGTCTTCATCTGATGCTCTCCTGTAGCCCCCGACCGTACGCGTCGCGGGCGGCCTTGTACGCCGGCCAGTAATACTTGAGCCAGTCGCCGCGCTCCTCCAAACGCCAGCGGGTGGCGCGGGCGACGCAGCGCCGCTTCGGCAAGTCGGCTTGCCACTTCCGGTTGTCGTTCCAATACTTGCCCATGCCGTTGCACGCGGCGTCGTCCTGGTCGCGGCGGTTCGGTTTGAACGTTCCGATCGTCGGGCTGCCGAGCCACGCCATCGAGACCTGCTCTTCCCACACCGGATCGTCGAGGCTCTGCGGACCGGGCGTGTTCGTCTCGCCCCACATGGTGTAATCGCAAAGAGAAACCAGTTCGACGTCGAGATACCCGGCACCGGTCACCGCGTAGGGCTCGATGCTGCGGTGTAAGGTGATCGACTTGCCGAGCGACTTGAGCCGCTTCAGGACCCACAAAGTCTCGGTGCGGTTGCGGCCCAAGTGCCCGCCGTCAAACACGACGCCGTCCCATCCCTGACGCTGGACCTCGCGAACGATCGAAACGCCGAGGCCGTCATAAGTCCGGTGCGCCTTCCAGTACGCCCCGCGCCAGGCCTGGTCGTGCATGTAGCCGATCACCCGAACGTTCGCGTCTCGGGCCAGTTGCATGGCCTCCCGAATCCGGTCGCGAAGTTCCGGCTTGTATTCGTAGCGGACCTGCTCGCCGTCCACGCTCGGGGTCGCTCCCCCGACACAGAGATCATCCCCCCACAGAACCATTTCCCCGACGCCGTGCTCGTTCCACCACGTCACGCGCGAGCGGTTGACGTCGCAGACGTCGATGTCCGTATAGACCAGCCACTGATGGGGTCTCGCCCCGACCCCGAAAAGACGCTCCTCCAACGGGGTCCCGGCCGGAGTGATGGGGATGGGGGTTGGGGAAGGCTGGAGGCTGGAGGCTGGAGACTGGAGGCTGGAGACCGGAGGGGGATCGGCGGTGACAACGCAGGCGGTGAGAAGGCCGGCGAGGATAAGGAGACCAACGGCCGCAGGGACGGGCCTGTCCGACAGGCGTGTTTTAGTGTTCATCCGTGAACTCCTAATCGGCCGCTCCCTCACGGTCGCGGCTCGGATCCGCAGTGGTACACGAGAGATAACCGGAGCCGCAGGCGTCGCAGGCGGCGCAATTGTCGGCCGGGTAGTCCTGGCCGAAGTACTTGAGCAGAAACGCGCGGCGACAGTCGGAGTGCCAGCAGTACTCGTACATCGCGGTCAGGTGCAGATAGCTGTGCTCCTCGAGGCTGTGTGCGCCGACGCCGTGACGTAGATTCTTGAGGCACTCCCGGCGGTCGATCTTCATGATCCGACACCAGGTGTCGAAGTCGTCGTCGTCGTAGAACATGACGCACGAAGCGGGCAGGCCGTCGCGACCGGCGCGGCCGATCTGCTGGTGATACATCTCCAGCGACGAGGGCATCGCCGCGTGGATGACGTAACGCACGTCGGGCTTGTCGATGCCCATGCCGAACGCGACGGTGGCGACGATGACGTCGACGCCGCCGGCCATGAACTTGTCCTGGACCCGCTTGCGAGCGTCGTCGGGCATGCCGGCGTGGTAAGCGGCGGCGCTGATGAAGCCGCCCTGCCAGAGGTCGGCGGCGATGCGTTCAGCTTCGGCGCGGGTGATCGTATAAACGATCGCGGGGCCGTCGAGGTCGCGCAATAGATGGCGGAGCTGGAAGTCGAGGTCGACGCGATCGTCGACGATCAGCGTCAGGTTCGGGCGATCAAAGTCGCCGACCAAGACGCAGGGATCGCGGAGCTGTAACGCCGCGACGATCTCGTCACGCACGCGCGGCCTGGCGGTGGCGGTGTAAGCGTGGATCGCCACGCCGGGGAATAAGGTCCGCAGGTTCCCGAGCTCGCCGTAATCGAGCCGGAAGTCTTGGCCCCACTGACTGATGCAGTGGGCCTCGTCGACGACGATTGCCGCCAGTCGATGCTCGCCGTAGAGACGAGTAAGCAGGCTCAAGAAAGGCGGCGACATGCAGCGCTCGGGCGAGACGTACAACAGCACGACGTCGCCGGCGAGAGTCGCGCGGGCGATCTCCTCCTGCTCTCGCGGGTGCTGAGTCGAGTTCAAGAACGCGGCGCCCAGGCCTCGGGCCTTGAGGGTGTCGACCTGATCCTTCATCAAGGAGATCAGCGGCGAGATCACGACGGTGACGCCGTCGGCGTACAACGCCGGAGCCTGGTAACAGAGGCTCTTGCCGGAGCCGGTGGGCATGACCACGAGCGAGTCCCGGCGGGTAAGGGCGGCTTCGATGGCCTCACGTTGTAAGGGACGAAAGTCGGTGAGGCCCCAGGTGACAAGGATGTCGTCGCATACGGGAGCATTGACGGTGGTCATGGGTTTCGTCCTCCTCTGCGTCGTTTGGGCTTGGTGACCGCTCCCTTACGGTCGCGGCTCGGCTTGTGATTTCCGTCTTCGTACAACCTCTCCATCGCAGCCACGAGAAGGCCGGCCATGGCGCCGCCCGAACACATCACCAGTGCGCAGTTTATGAATTCCAATAGCCGCATCAGCTCGACTGCCAAATCAGTCATCGCAGCTTTCTCCCGTTGTCGCTTGGCGGCGGGTGAGCATTTGCTTCAAGACGGCGATGACCTCACCGGCCCGCTCGGCGGTGCCGAGCTCGTGAACCGAGTCGACCTTGAAGTTCTTGCGGAGCCATTTGACGAGGCCGGCTCCGTCGACGTCGGGGGCGAAGTACTCCTCGCCGAGACGTTGGATCTGCTCGACGTGGTCCGGGGCGATCATGCGGACCGTGCCGCGGGCGGGCGGCTTGCCCTTGTACGGACTGGGCTTCTCGCCCGGCGGGTTCGGCAACGGCCGGCCGCTGAATCGCTCGATCCACTTCGAGGCCTCGGCGGCCGAGAGCTTCGTCACTGAACCGCCCACCATCTTGCGGATCTCGGCGAGCGAGAGGCCGCGACGCTTGCCGGCGACGACCAGCGTACTACGCTGCTTCGCGGTGCTCGATCCGGGCTTGGTGGAGAGTTCGGGCACGATCATCCAGGCTTCCTCGCCTTGCGGAGAGCACGATCAGCGCGGGCGATTAGCATGTCCTTGCGCTCACTCTCGATGAGTGCGGTGGCCAGGTCACGCCGAAGTTCGTGGTTCTCGCTGCGCAGGGCCTTGACCTCGGCGGTAAGAACCTCGACCTTTTGGTCCGTGGTCATCGAATCAGTGACGCACTTCGTCTTGGTATCGGCGCGGGCCGTCTTGGCCGGAGCCTTCATGCGCTTCTCGATGATCCAGAGCTGGCCCTTGCGGACGTACTCCTTTTCGGTCATGCCCTCCTCGATGGAGTGAAAGATGGCCGACTGGGTATCGCCCATCGCTTCGATAACCTCGAAGTGGCCATGTAGCCAGGTGTCGATGTCCTGTCCGACTGAGGCCGCCTCGGCGAGCAACTGATTGTGGTGGTGCTTCTGGATCGCCAGCAGGCTTTTGGCAAACCGGTACGCGGCCCGGCGGAAGAGCCGGACAGTGGACCGGATGCCGTTGCAATGCTTGACGGCGAGGGCATGATACTTCAGGATGTCATGCCACAGCGGATCGAAGCGGGGAACCTGTTCGGTAGTCATAGTACGGCTCCTTGTTTTTGGTACATCGGTGACGGAAGCAGCGGGGGAAGCTCTTGATCTTTGCGAGCTTGGAAGCCGGGTAATGGCCCAGCGCCTGACCACAAATGCCACAGTAGACGGTCGCCCCGTGTCGCATAAGGCTTCTCTGCGCGTGTGCTCGACAAAGGAATCCCCTGGTGTTGGCTTGAAGCTGGCATGGCGCCTTCCAGCTGGCGGGCGCGCCGCAGATCGCGCAATACACGAGGCGCCCGCCGGTCCAGGCGTGAGATAAATGTCCTCGGCTGGTGCGAGCACCGCGGCCCGCGAGTCTTCGTCGAAGAGTACGCAAGTTGCGGGTGCGCGCGCGGCGTGCCCGATTTTTGGCGAGTATGTGGTCGCGATTGGCTCGCCAGTACGCCCGGCTCTGTGCCCGGAAGTGCGAAGCATTAGCGGCACGCCAGTCCCTCGCATAGAGCCGGCCGTAACATCGGCGACAGAGGCCGTTGGCACAAAGCTCCCTCTCCTCCCCGCACTCCTTACAGATGATGATGCGTCTTGCCATAACGGAATCCGTCAGGCCGAAGCCGCGGTGGCGCGGCGGGCCTTGATGATCTCGACCTCACTGGCCTCCTGACGCAGACGAGTCTCGGCGAATTCGAGGTCGTCGGCGGTCACGGTAACGGTGTCCTCGTCGCCGAGGTTCGAACGCTTACGCGCTCGACGGGCGGCGTTGGTCAATAGAATCCGACAGCGACGCAGCGAGCCGTAACCGAGCTGGTTGGCCACGTCGGTGAGATACTTCGCGGCGTCGCCGCTGAGGCGGATCGGGGCCTCGTTGTACAAAGCCCGGATTTCGGCCACGGTGAAGAGCTGCTTGCCGCCGGCGTGGACGTCGCGACCCTGAGTCAAATGATGAGTGATGTCGAAGCGGGAATAGACCTGGCCGCGGTCGGGGTCGGCGTTACGCTGAATGCGATCGTGGAGCTCCTTGGTGGCCAGCAGCAATACGGGAACGCCGGCGGCGTCGTGAATCTCCCGCAGAAGCTCGATCGCCCCGGTCTGTAACTTCTGAGCCTCGTCGATGATCAGCAGACGATTGCTGTCCCGCAGAACCGCGACCACCCGCTCGACCTGGGTCAGGTTGGCGTGCTCGCTCTGGATGGTCTTACGCTGGCGCACGCCGAGCTTCTCGGCCAGGGTCATGGTCAGACCCTTGGGGTGATAGTAGCCGAACATGACGGTCAGGAAGATCGAGCCGACATACGTCTCATAAAGCGCCTGGGCGCAGCGGCTCTTGCCGATCCCGGTGGGGCCGACGACCAGGCCCATGGTCTGGTTCTCGCGCACGAGGCGGGCGACGGCGAGGATCTGCTTGGCTACGCCGGTGTCCACGAAGCCGCCCTCGAGCTTGACCGCCTGCTGGCGAGCGTGCTGCTCGACCCAGTTGTTGAGCTTGCGAATGTGCTCGTCGGCGTGCTCGCGATAGGTACCCTTGACAAGTTCGCGAATGGTCGAGGCACGCGGCTTGCCCATCTTGCGGGCGACGTCGGGAATCTTGATCGCGTGCCGGGTGATGTACGCGGAGAAGTTCGCCAGGGCCTGCAACCGCTGAGTGTCGGTCAGAGGCCCCTCGTTCGGAAGCATCCATGCCGCCATGAGAACTCGATCCCTATCCCTGAGAAACGCAGTAATGTCCTGCTGATCGGTCACAGCAACTCGTCGAAGGGGTCGGGGGCCTCCTGCGGCTCCGACCCGAGGTATAAGTCTTCAAAGCCGAAGTTGTCGGGCGGATCGTCGCGATCCGGCGAATCCTCGGCGTACAACTCCGCAA
>DATKZH010000140.1:0-2114 GCA_035528065.1 Thermoguttaceae bacterium
CCTTCCCAACGCCGGCAAGCGCCGGCCCCCCGTCGATCCGGCGATTCTCACCGATCCCCAATGGGTGTGGCTTTCCCTTCCCGGCGGCTCCGCCCTGCCCGACGAAATTTGCAACGACGATGACCCCCTCCCCCTGGTGGCCCAACAGAACGGCAACCGTTGGCTCGGCCTGCACGTTAAAGCGAGCAACGAGCAACGTGACGATCTTCGCCGGCGGCTCGCTGAGGCAGTCGACATTGAGATTCGCGGGGAAATGCTGTCCGCGGCAAAAACGCCGGAGGCCCGGGTCGCGGCTATCCACGACGAGCTACCAGCCCGACCCCAGCACCCCGACGCCGACGTGCCGATGTACGATGTTTCTGAGTGGGGCGGCGACGTGCCGGCGCAGTGGACGGCTGCCGACTTCGCACCGCTCGACTACTGGAGCCTCTACCGCCCGGGCCTTTTCCACCCACTTGACGACCGCTACGCCGGTCCGCGGCTGCCGATCGACGAGATCGTTTCGCGGGGCGTCGGGTGGGACGGCGATGTTCTATTTTCCGCGCTCCTGCTTCGCGAATGCAAATACACCAGGGTAGAGGCCGAGGCCGCGCTGAAGGCGTCCGGTTCGCCCTGGGCGGCGAAGCTGGCCGAGTTCATGGACGAGCGAGCCGTTTGGGAGTGGGAAGTTTTCGACGGAAGCTGGTGCCCGGCGGACTGTTGGCCGTGCGACTGGCATGTGTCGGGCGACGATTGGCCCGTCGAGGTGAGAATAGACGGCGAGGGCCGGCGCGGCCGCGTTGGCGTGGTGTTCAGATCGTACAGCCGAGTGTACCCGGATCGGCTTGATTTGTCGGACGGATTCCAACGCACACAGACGGTCAAGCGGCTCGCGGAGGCGTGGAAGCTGCCTGTGCGGTGTCTAAGCTGGCTCGATCAGCGGCTCGCGGCCGAGGCGATCACCGAGAAGCAGGCCCCGGACACCCGGACGGAACCCGATCCCCAAGGGCAGGCGATCCCAACCGGCCGCGCCGCGATGCTCCGTGTGTTGGACGCCTATCTGGTGGATCAGTTCACTCGCGAACCCGTGAACGTGGTGGCCGTGGAAAAGATCGGCGCAGACCGGGGCACGTTCAAACTGGTGCTGGGCGGCGGCGAGAAGATCACCCTCGGGCCGATCAGCAAGCTCACGCCGGCCAACGTCCGGGACGCGATCGAGGACGCGATTCGGCTTTCGATCCCGATGCACAAGAAAAAGTGGCCCTTCCTCCGAAACCTGATCGTCCGGCTGGCCGAGCTGAAGGACATAGGTTCTCGTGAAGACGACGTAGCTGCTTTCGTGACGGCCTTCGTGCGGTCGTGCGACGCCTACGCCACGAAGAGCGCCTACGCCCGGGGCTCGAAAGATTGGATTCGCGAGAAGTATCCCGACTTTGGACAGTCACATCACAAAGGTGCCCTTTTCGGCCACAACGGCGAACTTTTGCTTCATCTTCCAAGCTTTCAGGAATTTTGCTGGCAGAAGAATCGAGAACTGCGGCAAGCCGAGCTGAGGGAGGCACTGATCGAGCTGGGGTTCCGTGGAGGTAAAGACGCGGCACGACTCCGAAGTCCGACCAGGGACGGCAAGCGTTTCGAGGTTCGGGCCTGGATCCGGGCGGAAGGGTGGGTCCACACCACCATAGAGGACTACGAACCAGGAAGTGTCTAAGTGATGATTCACGACGAAAAAACTCGTTGCCGCCCCCGCCGCCCCCATATAGATGGCGCAAGTCGTATTACGCCAGTATCTTGCGTTTGCGGGGGCGGCGGGGGCGGCGGGGCGGCAGTAGTGTATAAGAAACCCCTCACAAAGGTGGAAACCCCACTTGTTGCAGGGATTGTTATACGTGGTTTCCCATATAGTACCCCCGCCGCCCGTCGCGACCGGTGCGAGTGGGTGACTCTAAACTTTTCAGAGTCGGCTCAAGCTCCTTGTGACTGGAAGACAACGGCGAATGACGTGGGACCCTTGGGAGGGTTAGGACCCAATTCCGGTAAACTACCGCGCCTCGCATGTAAAGGAGAGGTTTACCGAAAAGTGGTCCCAACCCTCCCTAACGGTCCCGACGAAACCCCGAGGTGAGAACATGGCG
>DATKZH010000141.1:0-2190 GCA_035528065.1 Thermoguttaceae bacterium
ACACGGATGAACACGGATCGAGGCGGGGTGATCTTGTGAATCTTGGTGATCCTGTCCACCCTCCCCGTCCTCTGCGGTGAACCAGACTACGAGACGACCGATGATCCTCCACTCCATTGTCCCCTACTTCGGCGGAAAGCGATCCATGGCGGACGGCATTGTGCAAGAGCTTGGTCGGCCGGCGAGTTACTTCGAGCTTGGTTGTGGTTCGCTGGCCGTGCTGCTGGCCAAGCCGCCGTCGTTGCACGAAACGGCGGTCGACCTGCTCGGGCCGTTGACCAATCTGGCGTTTGTCCTCCAGGACGACGCGCTGTGGCAGCGTTTGCTCGACCGCTTGGGGCGGACGCTCTTCAGCGACGCGCTGTTCGCGGCCTCGCGGGACTTCTGTAACTCCCACCCCGAGCCGAAACCGCCCGACCTGGACGCCGCCTACCACTATCTGGTGCGGAGTTGGCAGGGATACAACGGCATGGCGGGGACCAAGCGGGAGGCCGATGGGCTGGCCGTGCGGTTCACGCCCGGCGGGGGCGGGGGCGCGAAGCGGTGGCGGTCAATGGTCGAGTCGGTGCCAGATTGGCACGAGCGGCTTCGCAACGTGGTGATTCTCAGTTGCGACCTCTTCGACGTTCTGCCGAAGATCGCCGACACGCCGCAAACGGCGATCTATGCCGACCCGCCCTACCTGCCAGAAACACGCGGCGGCGCCCGCTACGAGCACGAGTTTTCCGAAGACGACCATGAGCGGCTGGCCGACGCCTTGGGGCGATTCGAGCACGCCCGCGTGGTGGTCAGCTACTATGACCATCCGAAACTGCGGGAACTGTACTCTCTGGACCGTTGGTGCTTTCGGGACATGGCCCGGCAGAAGAACCTCCACGCCCAGAACCGCCGCGACCAGCAAGGCGATTGCGAGGCCCCCGAGGTTCTGATCCTTAACGGCCCCAGCTACGCCCAGACCGAGGACGAACGGATGCCGTTGTTCGCGGGGGTCGCCGCGCACAAAGACACGAAGGCACGAAGAAGAGGAGGTGGCCACGGATAAACACGGATGAACACGGCTTTGACCCTAGGCTTTTGGGAGGAAGATGATGAAACAACAAACGGGAGATTTTCCGGAGGGGGTGCGCGGCGCGGCGGCGGATGGGCTGGTCGACGCGGAGCTGCTGGCCAAGGAGGCGTGGGGCGAGGCGTGCGCGGTCGACGGGAGCGGGTACATGGCCTTGGCCTACCTGTGGCGGCGATTCGGGCCGCCGTTTTGCGGCTGCGACGAGCTCAAGGACCTCGCGTGTTACGTGTTGACCACCGAGAACCCAGGGGTGTTTCTCGTGTTGCGCCTGGGGGCGTGGCTGAACTTGTCGGCGGCCTATTTGGCCAGCATTCCCATTCACGACGAGGCGAACCGGGCCAGCAACGAGTGGTGCCGGCGGTATCACGACTGGTGGCTCGACCGCCACCCGGAACTGCAAGCCTTGCCGGACACGCCGCGGGGGCGCCAGCAGCGGCATGACGCCTATATCACGGACAGACTGGACAAAGAAGTCTTCCGCGATGCGGTCGCGGAGTTGGGCGAGGAGCCGGAGTCCGACCCGCAACGTTGGCGAGAAGACGATGGCGTGGTCCGTCGGGTCAACCAAGCCCTGTTCGACGCCATGCGGGAGTTGTCGCGGGTGGTCTATGTGCGCGATTGTCCGCTGAGCATCCTCGGCCCGTGCGATCACCCGGATGGAATGACCGAGGCGGAGGTCTCGCGCTACGCGGGATTCCGCGTTCCCAAGCCGGCCATGGACGCCGAGATTGCCCGAGACTGCTGACACGAAGGCACGAAGAAGAGGAGGTGGCCACAGATAAACACAGATGAACACGGATGACCAACGGACGACAATCGAGCTAAGGAGGAAGAAGAGTATCAAATCGGCATGTCGCCCGTTGAACTCTTCGAAAATCCCGAATTGTTCGCAGGTGAAGTCATTTTTTGTCCCGCTCGCTCGCCGATCGCGGCCCGGGTACCGGCGACGCTCCCCCGTATCAAAACCCCCTGTTAGTCGCAATACTTTCTATCACGCCCCATCTGTTCCGCGATGAACCCGAACAGGAGACGACCGAATGAAGATCGCCAGGGCTACCTTCGACGACATGCAGCGAATGTTTGCTTTCTTCAACGACTTGGAAGAGGCGTTTGGAGACGTGGAT
>DATKZH010000142.1:0-2474 GCA_035528065.1 Thermoguttaceae bacterium
CAGAGCGTGGGAATGGGGATACCCAGAAAGCGGGCAGCTTCCAAGACCGTCGTGCCGCGTTCAACTTCAACCGCGATGCCGTTGATGCTCAGCTTCACCATGCGCGGCTCCTTAGGTCACCACCACGGCCTTGGGCTGGCAAGCCTCCAAGGGGAAGAGGCTTTTTGTCGTCGCAGTTGCGCGTTGCCTAGAGCCGCCCATGGCCATCTGCTATACTCTGTTCGTGGTTTGGATTCTTAACAGATCCAAGGGGGCACCGCATCGGTGAAGACTGCCGAGAGCGAACTGAGCGTGTATGAATCCATGGCGGCGCGCTTTGACGTTGCCGTCCGCAAGCTGAACCTCGATGAAGGCCTCGCCAAGTACCTCCGCACCACCGAACGCGAGATCATTGTTCACATCCCCGTCCAAATGGACAGCGGCGAACTCGATGTATTCGACGGGTACCGCGTCCAGCACAGCACTGGGCGCGGGCCGTGCAAGGGCGGGGTGCGCTACTCTCCGACGGTGACTCTGGACGAGATTCGCGGGCTGGCCGCGGAGATGACCTGGAAATGCGCGGTCGTCAATATCCCGTTTGGAGGAGCGATGGGTGGGGTGGTCTGCGATCCCTCCAAGCTTTCGACGGGCGAACTGGAACGCATCACGAGGCGGTACACGGCCGAGATCCTCGACTATATCGGGCCGGACCGGGACGTGCCGGAAGCCGACGTCAACACCAACGAGCAGACGATGGCCTGGATCATGGACACCTATTCCATGCACGTCCGCCACACCGTCACCGCCAGCGTAACCGGCAAGCCGCTCGAGCTGGGTGGCTCACGCGGGCACCGCGAAGCCACCGGACGCGGCTGCATGCTGGTTGCCGACCAGGCCCTGAAGCGCTTCGGTCGGAAGCGCGAAGACACGCGGGTGATCATCCAGGGCTTTGGTAATGTGGGGTCGAACGCCGCGCGCTTGATGCACGAGGCCGGGTACAAGATTGTCGGCGTGGCCGACAGCCGGGGCGGAGTTATCAATCCGCGCGGCCTCAATGTCTCCCAACTGCTCGATTACGCGCGCGAGGCAAGCACAATAAAAGGGTTCACCGGCGGCGAGAGCATCGGAAGCCAGGAGATCCTCGAGCAGGACTGCGAAATACTGCTGCCCGCCGCCATCGAGAACGTTCTGACTCGCGGGAACGCAGACCGCATTCGGGCGCGCGTGCTGGTGGAAGGCGCCGACAGTCCCACCACACCCGGCGCCGACGAGATCCTGGCGGATCGCGGCGTGTTCGTCATCCCCGACATCCTTGCCAACGCTGGCGGTGTCACCGTTTCCTATTTTGAATGGGTGCAGGACCGGCAGGGCTACTTCTGGCCGGAAGGCATGGTCCATGACCGTCTGAAACACATCATGGAGTCGGCCTTCCACGAGGTCGTGGAGTACGGACAGAAATACAAGGTCAACAACCGCATCGCCGCCTACATGCTGGCCATCGACCGCGTGGCGTTCAGTATCAAGCTGCGAGGGATTTATGCCTAGGCTTCAGTTGCACTCCTTGGCATGAAGTGCGCGTACGTGGAGGTTCGGCCTCAAACCAGCCAAGCGGGAGGGATACCATGGAGCCTGCCGTCGCAACGACGGGGGAAGATCCCCGCGAGAGTGTCGAATACAACTTCCGCAAGGCTGCGGACCGGTTGGGGCTGGACAGCGAGACGCGCACGCTCCTGAGAATGCCGTTCCGAGAGGTGCGCGTGGAAGTCCCGGTGCGCATGGACGACGGTTCGCTGCGCGTGTTTGTGGGCTATCGAGTGCAGCACAGCGGCGTCCGCGGTCCGGCCAAGGGAGGCATTCGCTATCGTCCTTCTGCCGGACTGAACGAAGTGAGGGCGCTCGCTTCGGCGATGACCTGGAAGACGGCTCTGGTCAACATCCCTTTCGGTGGCGCCAAGGGCGGCGTCAACGTGGACACCAAGGAGCTGACGACCTCGGAGCTGCAGCGCCTGACGCGCGGCTACATTCGCCGCATTCACCTTTTCCTCGGGCCGTATCGCGACATTCCCGGTCCCGACATGAACACCAACGCCCAGGTGATGACCTGGATTCTCGACGAGTACAGCGCGCACCACGGCTACACGCCGGCGTGCGTCACGGGGAAGCCGGTGGAGCTTGGTGGGTCGCTGGGACGCGAGGCGGCGACCGGCCGGGGCGTCTTCTACGTGACCGAGGTTCTGCTGAAAGACCTTTCGATGCCCATGGCCGGGGCTCGCGTCGCCGTGCAGGGATTCGGCAACGTGGGCTCGCACGCCGCGAGGTTCTTCGCGGAAGCGGGTGCCAAGGTCATCGCCGTCTCCGACGTCTTCGGGGGCGTTTTCAACCCGTCGGCTGACGGGTTGGATGTAAGGGCTTTGCTCGAATACGCGCGTACCAACCCCAGCGTGCGCAGCTTCGCGGGCGGCGAGGAAATCTCCAACGAAGATTTGCTGGCTCTC
>DATKZH010000143.1:0-15017 GCA_035528065.1 Thermoguttaceae bacterium
CTCGCCTCCTTGCGCAGGACGCCCAAGAAAGCGGCGACAAGTCGCCGCACTCCAAAGGAACCTCGCTTGTTTCAGGGCTATTGGGAGACCTCTCGGACGGCGTTCGGGCTTGCCTTCATGTGGTCGCCAGTCCACGCGCGCTCGGCGATCACCACGGCCGAGTCGTAGACCGGGAGCTGAGTGAAGGTGGTGCCGCCGTCATGGGCTTCCCACAGCTTGGCGTCGATATCATACACGCGACCGCTGAGCACATCCACCCATACGGGATCGCGGAACACGCCCTGGGGGATCGTCAGCACGACGTTCTCCAGATCGGGCCGCTTGCCGGGGGTGTCGCTCGCGCGCCATAGGGTGATGACGAGGCTGCCATCCGCGGCGCGGTAGCCGAAGATCGAGTAGCTCGCGTCTTCCATGCCGCCCGAGAGCTTCGCCTCAAAGTCCCGGATGCGCTCGACCGAGTCGTCGAACAGGGCGGTCACGTGCTGGACCGCCCGGTACGCCCGCTTGGCATGGTGGATGGTCCTGTCGGGATTGATTTCCAGCAGGCCCTTCGAGTTGATGAGCAGCTTGAGTTCGCTCTGGTCGTCGCGGAAGTCGGAGTCTCGACGGTCGGGCCGGACGCGATAGGCCATGTCGCAGATGGCGAAGTAGGACGAGGGGATATCGCGGCCCAGGTCCCCGAGGAGGCGTCGCGTGGCCCATTTGGCCTGGCGCTGTTCGTTCCAGTCGTACTTCGACACGGCCCCGAACGAGCCGATCCGGGAGGGGACGCCGTTTTCCCCCTGGCGCAGCGTGATGTCGGGGGAGAACGAGCGGACGATCTCGCGGAGCTTCTCGACGGCGCCGTACTTCTCGTCGGGGTTGTAGGCATAGGGGTGGTAGATGATCTCGTTGGCCAGCGCGAGCTTGCCGTGGTCGCGAAGCCACGTGAGCACCTGCTCGGCGAAGACGGCGTCGAACGCTCCGCCGGCGGGGAGCATCAACCTGGCCTGCGGTTGGCGCCGGCGAATGACCTCAGCCGTGCGGGCGGCGAACTTGGCGTACGTCACCGCGCCCTCCCCGCGCCCGGTGCGCGGCTCGTTCCACAGCTCCCACTCGTCGACGTACTCCCCATACCGATCGACGATCGCTCCCACATAGGCGTCCCAGGCCTCCAGGGCCTCGGGGGACGAGGGAAGTCCGCCGCTCAACCCGGTGCCGCCGCCGCCGGCGTAGATCGTGTTGCCGTAGCAGAGGCAGACCCAGGGCTCGACCCCCTGGGCGACCATGTCGGGGATGATTTCGTCGAGCCATGCCCAATCGTATTTGCCCTTCTCCTTCTCGGTCTTTGCCCAGCCGGATTGAATGCGGGCCTTCTTCACGCCCAGCGGGCCGAGGTAGTTCCGCCAGTTGTTGTAGATCGTGTAGTCGCGGTCCATCGTCTCCGCGCCGACCGCCCAGTTCGACGACTCGATCTCCCGGGCATGCCTCGGCCGGATCATGCCCAGATAAGTGAAGCCGTCGCCGGGAATGGCGTCCGTCTCGGTCACTTCCTCCGAGACGGCCGGCTCGGCAGCCACACCGACGGGCGAAAGCAGGGGCCCCATCGCAAGGAAAAGGACGAAACCCCCCATCGCGGCCCGCCGAACGCCGCGTGAATGCTCGGGAACTCTCATGGCTCAGTCTCCTCATGGGTGATCAGAAGCTATCAACGTGTGACGCGCCCCAAGGCACCAGGAACCGCTACGGGCCGTCCACCACGCGAAGTGCCCCGTCCGGCACGTCGCCGGCCTTGTCTACCGGCTGCTTCACGCCGCGGAAGTCGTTGCCGACCAGCGCGATGCGGCTCGTCTTGTCGCCTTCCAGCCGGAGGAACGTTCCGACCTCCCCGTCGGGTCGACAGCCGTGGACCAGCGCGCCCTGCACCTGCCGGAGCCGGAGCATCGCGTCGGCCGACGGCGACAACTGGGCGTGCAGGCCGAACACGTCGAGGTCACGCACGTCGTCACAGACGACGGCCGGCCGCCGGTCGTCCTCCTCGAAGCCGAGATCGACTGCGTCGAGCCTCAGGTTCTTCACGTGGCGGCAGTAGAATCCGTACGCCGGCAGCGTGCCGAACATCTTGCCCGAGGGGTACGCCGTGATCTTCTCCGGGATCTCGCGAAGGGCGTCCTCCCGGGTGCCGCCGCCTGCGAAGCGGATGCGGACGTTCTCCAGCGTGACGTTCTCCACGGGGAAGCCGGGAATGCCGGTGATCGAACAGCCCGTTTCGCTCACGCCGCCGGCCTGCACGTTGCTGATGATGATGTTGCGCATGCTCCCCATGCCCGGCGGCTCGAGGCCCGGGATAGGCCGGGCGCGATTGCCCAACCGGACGAAGATGGCCACCTTGACGTTGTTCATCGTGACGTTCGAGACGTTCACGCGATCGAAGACGCCCCCGTCGACCATTTCCAGGGCGATGCCGCTGTAGCCCGTGTCGTGGATGGTGCAGTTGCTGATGGTAATGTCCTCGAATCCGCCGTTGGATTCGGTGCCCATCTTCAGGGCGCTGGCCAGGCTGCTGAGAATGCAGTTGGTGATCACGACGCGGCGGCAGGGGCGATCGGCCGTCGCCTTGAGCACGATGGCGTCGTCGCCCGTGTCGATCGAGCAATTGGCAATCCGCACCTTGTCGCAGCTATCGACGTCGATTCCGTCGCGGTTCTCGCGGATCTTGCTGTGGATGTGGATGCCGTCGATGACGACGTTTTCGCACGCCAGGTAGTGCGACAGCCACCGGGCGGAATCGCGAAAAGTGAGGCCCTCGACCCGCACGTTCCGGCACTCGCTGAACCGGAGGATGTAGGGCCGGCCCTTGTCGTCGCCGGGCTTTGCGGGGAAGTGCTCCCCCTGCCCGTCGATCACCCCGCGCCCGGCCAGCGTGATGTTTTCTGCCCCCTCGGCGTAGATCAGGCTCTTGGTGAACCGGGCACGGTAGAGGTAGATGACGTTGGGCGTATTGTCCGGGTAGTCGTCGATTCGGCGGCTTCCCAGCAGGGTGGCCCCGGCCTCGACGTGGAAGGCGACGTTGCTCCTCAGGCGGATCGTGCCGGAGAGGAACGTGCCGCCTCGCAGGCAGACCTGGCCCCCGCCGGCCCGGGCACAGGCGTCGACGGCCCGTTGGATGGCCTGCGTGTCGAGCGTGGCGCCGTCGCCCACCGCGCCGTAGTCGCGGACGTCGTAGACGCCGGTCGGGCGTTCCGCCTCGGCGGCACGCACGTGGGCGAGCGGCGCGGTCGCTAGGATCGCAATCACCACCGGCCGGACCAAGGGGGACCTGGAAGAGGCTGCATGGCTGGGTGGCACTGGCGTCTCGCCAGTGCACGGGCAAGATGCCCGTGCCACCCTGCAACCACCGTGCAGAGATTGTTCAGACCCGCTCATGATGCGTAAACGACGCACGAAGCCTGCTGGATCGTTCATTTCGGCAATTCCCCGTTCGGCACTGGGTCTTTCGGAAACACCGCGACGCGCCGGCGCCCCGCCCGGGCCATCACGCCCGTCTACGACTCACTCATCACGCGAAGCCTTTCCACGGTCAGGGCCGACTCGGGCCGCTTGCCCGTGTAGTAGCGCTCGATCTCGTCGGCCAGACACTGCCAGCGATCTTCGAACTCGATGGCGTTGTTGCCGCGATGGGGAACCAGCAGCACGCGGTCGCTCCGGCGCAGCGGGCTGTCGGCCGCCAGGGGCTCGTCCTCGAACACGTCCAGCGCCAGGTAGATCTCGCGCTGGGCCGCGGCTTCGATCATCTCCTGCTCGTGGACCATCTTTCCCCGGGCGATATTGACGAACAACGCCCCCGGCTGCATCCGCTCGAAGTGCGACTTGCGGATCATGTGGTGCGTGTCGGGCGTGTAGCCGCCGGCCAGCACGACCACCTCGCACGCGGCGAACAGGGCGTCGAGCCCGAGGTTCTCGATCCCTTTGGCCTCGGCGTCCGCCCGGCTCAGGTGGCGCGAATGGACGAAGAGCCTGCTGGTGAACGGGCGGAGCAGCTCGAGGATGCCTTCGCCGATCAGCCCCAGGCCGATGATGCCCACGGCCCGATTCTGAAGGATGCGGCCCCGGGGATACTTGAAGCGCGGCCAGGCATCGCCGCTGCGCATGTCGTGATGGTAGTGGTGGATATGCATCAGCGACGAGAGGATCAGCCCGAGGGTGAACTCGGCCATGGGCCGGGGCCGCGACGCGCCCGTGTGGATCACGGTCAAGCCGCGCTCGACGGCGTATTCGTCGTCGACGTTCTGGCGCGTGCCGCCGTAGGTGGTGCCGACGATCTTGAGCGAGCTTCCCCGGTCGATCACCTGCCTGGTGATCACCTTCTCCTTGGTGTAAGGGACGATCAGCCCTTCGACTCCTTCAAGATTCGCGAGGATCGCCGGCTCGGTGGCCTCGGCGATCTCGATGACTTCGACGTATTGCTCGATCCGGGCTTTGGCGTCCGGATCGGCGATCTCGCATGGGAAAAGGAACCTGGGCTTGCTCACGGGTTCACCTCTGGTGTTTTGGGGGGGATTCGTTCGGCCGCGCGGGGAGCTGGGCACGCACAGGGCCAGTCGGCCTTCAGGAAGGCCTCAAACTGCGCGAGGATCTGGCGCGTGTCGCCTCGCGGCGTGACCTGCTCGACGTTCGCCAGGTCCACGGGCGGCCTAAACACGTCCCACAGCTTCAGCTCCGACGGCGCGTCGACGCCCGTCAGGCGGCGAGCCAGCGTGTCGACATCCACCGCGTCGTCCGGCCAGCCATCGAGGCAGCCGTCGTCGATCGCCAGCAGGTCCTCCTTTTCCGGCAGGGCCGGCGCGGGCCCCAGCTCGAAAACAATCGACAGCCACCGGCCGAGCAGCTCGCGCCGTTTGTCGTCCCACGAATGCTCGCCCGGCACCACGACCGCCTCGAAGCGATCGGCGGCCCCGACCTCGGCGTAGCACCCCCTCACTTGCCTCGCGACGCGGTGGAAGAGGTCTTCCGGGAACAGGCAATCGAGCTTGCCCTGAAAGATGAGCATCGGGCGCGGGGCGAAGCAGCCGAGCAGGTGCCACACCTCGATCCGCCCGACCGTCCCCGGCAGCAGCGTGCAGTGGCAGAGCTTCTTCTCCTTGCGCGCGACGAACTCGAAGGTCGACGGCCAGCCCGACGACGAGATCGCCGCAAGCTCCGGGCACAGGGCGGCGAGGAGGATGGTCAGCTTGCCGCCTCCGGAATTCCCAATCGCGGCCATGTGATCGACGTCGACCCTCGGGTCGTCCCGGGCCCAGTCGAGCCAGGACAGCGCCTCCAGCGCGATCAGCCCCTCGACCGTGGTGCCGCAAGCGAACGGCACGACCGGGTTGGCGTGGCCCATGGGCTCGCGCTCGCCCTGGCCGATGTTGTCGAACACGAGCACCAGCATGCCGCACCGCGCCAGGTGCCGCGCCATGGCCTGATAGCCCGGGCTCAGCTTGCAGCCGCGCCCGTGGCCGCAGCACAGCAACACCAGCGGGAGCGTCTTGTCCTTCGCCCCGTCCTTCGCCCCGTTGGGCACATAGAGGTGCGCCGTACAGATCACCCCGGGCCACGACGTGCCGCGCAAGTGCTCGATGCGGAAGCCCTCGTGCTCGGTCACGCGGACCGTTTCCGTTCGGATCTCCGGACGCCAGGCGTCGCGGATGCCCAGGCACTGCTTGGTGACGCGCGCGATCTCCGCTCGGTCTTCCTCCCGCCACGGCTCGCGCCGGGGCAGAGCGGCCATCGCCTCAGCGAAGCGGCGGTCGTAGTAGGCGAAACAGTCCGCAGCACTTTTCAGTTCGACGGTCTCGCCGGGCGGCGCCGCGGGCGCGTCGGCAGGTGCCTGCGCGTGAACCGCGCCGGAACTGGCGACGAACAGGAACACGGCCAGGGTCGACACAACGCGAGCCTCCATCGCCGTCCATTCGGGACGGACGAGACCATCGCGCCAATCGGCGGCTTTCATGACGACCACCTCCTACGGTTCGGGGCGCTGGAGAATTTGTAACATGTTGCCGTCGGGGTCGAGGAAGCTGCGCACTCGGCCGCCTCCCACCGCTTCGGCCACGTCGCCGGCCCACCGCACGCCCCGCTCCTGCAACCGGCGCTCGGCCGCGTCGAAATCGCGCACCCGAATCGCCAGGTGGGACCAGCCGGGCGTCCAGATGGTCCGCTCGGGACGGGGCGTCTCGTCGCGGGGCATGATCTCCAGGAGCGTTCCGTCGGCCGCGCGGAGTATCCAGACGGGCTTGTCGGTCCGGAAAAGCTTCTCGTAGCCGAGCGTGGCGCAATACCACTCGGCCAGGGCCTCGACGTCTTCGGCCGCCACGGCCGGATGGTCGATGCCGAGGAAAACGTCGGCGGTGTCGTGGTGGGTCATGGTTGCTCCCTGGAAAAAACGTTGCACTGGTGCAGCGAGTTCGGGTTCAGGCGATAGGGGCCCTCGAAGCCCGTATCGCGCAGCATGTGGGCGACGAGCGCGATCGAAAGGGGGTAAAACCACGAGCCGAGCATGATCCGCGTCCGGCGCGGGTCTTCGTCGCGGTATTCGGCCACGACTTCGGCCGCCCGGGGCTTCCAGATCCAGTGGGGGCGCGACTCCCACCCGTCGGGCCGGCTGTCGCGGCGATGCAAGAGCCACCCGCAGCCTCCCGGATCTTCGTGCATCAGGGCGTGCCGCAAGTACCGGCGAGCGGCCGCCTCGAGATCCTCGCGCCGGTAGTCGGTCAGCTCCCAAAGATTGCTCATCATGTAGGCGCCGTCGAAGTCGGGGCAGTCGGAGCCGCCCGGCCAGAAGGAGCCGTCCGCCCGTTGGCAGGCCAGCGTCGAATCGACGTTCCGATCGACGGCCCGCAGCGGCCACCCACAGGCGAAATAGATGGGCGTGACGTGGATCGTGCCGAACAGACCGTTTGAGAGGTCCGCGCCCCGCTGCGTGCCCCAGAACCCGGTTCGCTCGTCGAGCAGCTCTTCCAGCGCCGGGTACATGCCCTTTTCCATCGCGCGGTCTACGTCGAGGGCGCCGAACCAATCGCGTGCCGCGAACAGGGCCGTGGCACAGGCGAGGACCTGGTTGGCCGCCGCCCAGGAGTTGCTCCAGTCGTAATGCTTGACCCAGCGATAGAGCGCCGGCGGATCGACGAGCGATTCCAGGAAAGCGAGCGGATGGCGAGGCGCACGATCGAGGATCCGCAGTGCCCAGAGATGGCCGCGCGTGAAGTGCCAATGCGGCTCCATCGCGTCGACGGAGAGCTTCTGAGATCGGGACGCCTCGGTACCGGCGAAGAAGCCGTGGGGCGACTGGTCGGCTCGGACGTAGTCGCCCCAGCTCTCCAAATCGTCCGTGGAGACCCCGCTCAGCTCGCCGAACATGTCGAGAACGTGAAGACCGTGGTACGAGCCATAGAAGCTCTCGTCGCCTCCCGGCTCCTTGCGGTAGCGGCCGGCGGGGCCGGGCAGCCTCATGGCATGGACGAATCGCAGGGCACTCGCCTTGACCCGGCGATAGCCGTCCGTTTCGTGGTCGAATAGCGGATGCGTCACGATGGTCTCAGTCGTTCTCGATGTCGGCAAACGAGAAACCTTCCTCTTCCTCGACGAGCTGCCAACGCCGCCGGTCGGGCGCCGATTCGAGCACCAGTCGCAATGGCTCCGAGGCGGCGACCTCGAGCGACCAACCGGCGTCGCCTTTGCCGAGGGCGTATGTGTCGCCCACGGTCTCCAAGCGCCAATCGCCCACCAGACCGCAGTCGTCGACCGCAAACGCGTGCACGACAAGGCGAGAATCCAGCGCGGTCGGCTCGATCCACCGGTAGAGCATGCCGCTGCCGGGCCGGCCTTCGCCGAGCTGATTCGGCTCGGGGTGGTAGGCATCGTGCACGTACGCGTAGATCGGGCCGCTGAGCCGGCCGTCGCCCAGGTGAACCATTCTCATGCCGGCCGGCCCGCGTCGCAGCAGAATCTCACGCGGCGTGATCACGTCAATCTCGGAAGCCCCGTCGCGGTTGTTCAGAAGCCAGTTCCAGACGGTCCTCACGGGCTTCGAGGCTCGGATGCGGTCGACGACAAACAGCACGTGAGATCCGGCCTGGATCCAGAATCGCGAGAACTCCCGAATCGGCTCGCCGTACAGCCGGGCCGCGTCGGAACCGACGGCCGTGACCTCGCCGCGTCGTTCGACGAGCAACCTCCGGCCGCGCGGAGCGGCCGGGGCGGCCACCTTTCCCTCGGCAATCTCCCGTCGTGCCGCCACGTTCGATTGCTCCAGCAAGGAAGCCTTGGCAAGATCCTCCTGCAAGCCCAAGGCGTCCTCGTCAATCAGGAACGTGCACGTGTTGTGGGTCTGCGTCGAGCTTTCCAGGCCGTGGATCAGGTTTCGATAGCAACTGTGGCCCGGGTCGGCCAGCAGTCGCTCGTCGTTGTGAACCAGAAGGAAGCTGTTCAGGTCGCCGTGCAAGTGGCCGGGGCCGTAGAGCGGCTCGCTGCCTGCCTGGACGGCAAGCACGGTGCGGCCGTTCCACCGGTCGCGGACCAGGACATTGCCGTTCGCGAAGCCCGCCGCCGTCGGCAGCCCCGCCTGCTCCGGCGAGAGCGGCCGTGCACTCTGTGTCAAAAACGGCAGCGTCAAGAATCCCCAGTCGTTGCGGAGTCCGAAGGTCGCCAGATTGTGGGGCGATTGGGAAGGAGCCGAGGCGTAGAACGTGTCGAACAGCCATCGGGCCAGGCTCGCCTCGGTGGGCAACGAGTCGCGGCATCGCGCCGCGACCTGCAACAGAAGGTCGCCCGAAGGTCGAAACGCGGCCCCGCAATCGTTGAAGTTGACCGCCCGCGCCCTCGGCTCACCGCCCCATCCGCTGAGCGGTTTCCGATAGAGCATACTTTGGGCGAACCAGGGCATGGACCGCCCGTAGATCTCCGGTCCGGCGACTTCCACCTCGGGCGCTGTACGGTGAACCGCCTCGTAGGCCAGCATCAGAGCGTACGCCAGATAGTTTGCATACTGGAGCGACTCGGCATACGATCCGTCGGGCTGGAAGGCCTGAGCGCAGAGGCGGGTCTGGTCGGCCGCGTATTCGAGCTGCTCCCGATCCCCGGTCACGGCCGCCGCCACGGCGACGCCGGCGGTCATCACGGCTCGCCAGTTGGCCAGGTGCGAGTTGCACTCCAGCCACCGCAAACAGAGCGTGATCCCCTTTGCGCGAAGCGCGTTCTCCGCTTCCCGCCGCTCGCCCGGCCGAAATACCTCGCCGGCCAGATCGACGACGCTGCCGAGACCCCACGAGAGATGGGCCGTTTCCAGGTGTCCCAGCGGCGGCTGCGCTCGGTGATCGCGATACCACGGCCCGACCCAATCCGCCACGGGCCGCCGGGCGACGCTCAACGCCGTGTCGCGAAGCCAGGCGCGAAGCGCGTCGTTCGGCTCCAGCGCGAAGGCCATGGCCGCGTCCGAAAGGTACTCCGCCGCCGGATACCACCACGCGGCGTCTTCGCCCAGTCCAAGCAGACCGGGCGACGCGGCACGCCGGGCCACGCGCGACGTCAAGGCCGCCCCGAACCGGCCGACCACCACGTCGCCGCGCCGGCGAGCTGCTTCGATCGCCGTTCGCTCCGCGTCCGAAAGGAATAAGCTCATGGGGGTGCCTTTCAGAAGTATCCGCCCCGGGCGACGACCTCCGTGGGCCGGACGCCGTCGCGAATCCAGCTCTTGACTTCCCGCTCCTTGTTCACCACCTGCTCGGCGGCCACGAGCACGTCGTAGGCGATCTCTTGGGGGACGGCGACCACGCCGTCGACGTCGCCGAAGATCCAGTCGCCGGGCCGCACGACGACCTCGCCCATGAGGATCGGCTTCTGGTAGTGATACATGCGAAACCGGCCCAGCATCCCCGTGCTCACCTGGTACTTGTGAAAGACGGGGAACCCCTGGCCGAGGATGGCCTTGGTGTCTCGAATGCCGTTGACGATCGCCCCACGGCACCCCGCCCGGACGGCGGCCATCGTCATCACTTCGCCCCATTGGGCCGTGACCGTGTCGCCGGTGCAATCCCAGACGACGATCGAATCCTGCGGAAGGGCTTCGAGCATCTCGGCACGCATCTCGAATTCGCCGTCCGTCGTGATATCCGGCCCTCCTTTGACCGTAAACGCCTGCCCGGCAAGCACCATCTCTTCCCGTAACGGCGCGAAATCGGCCGGGAGCGAGCTGGCGTGCATCTTGTGCTTGAAACGCAGCACGTCGTTGACGGCGCCGCTGAACAGCTTCAGGTAGCGCTCGCGCATTTCGCCGACGGAGAGGGGATCGGCTCCGTCGGGACGATCGGCTTCTCGGTTCTCACTCATAAGACACCACTCGATCATGATAAGGTATGGCCCGGCGTCTCGGCAGGCCCGTGGGCGTTGCGAAAGACGAACAGGGCCAGTGAGCAACAGACGAGCCCGGCCGTCAGGGCCAGCATCCCGCTCAGCTCGCCGAGCGAAGGAAGGCTCATGGCAACGAACAAGGCCCCCGCGGCCGCCAGGGCCACCGCCAGCAGCACCGTCAGGGCACGGCGAAAGCCCGGCTCGGGAACCGGCTTCTCGTCGTCAGCGACGGGCGTCGCCAAGCGGGCGAACAAGTCGTCGACCCGCTGCCGATACCCGGCGTCGCGTGAAGGAATCAGGCCCGAGACGAGCAGCGTCGCCAGGGTCAGCCCGATAACCGTCAAGGTCGCCCAGGGCCAGGACACCTCGGGATGGAGGTTGAGCACGACCCCGGCGGCGACTCCGACCAGGACGGCGGCGATCGCTCCCCAGGGGCGCGGCGGACGCAGCACGATGCCCATCACGAGCGGAATCGCCAGCGGAATGCCGATCAGGGCCGTCAGCAGCTTGTTCGCCTCGAAGGCCCCGCCGATATGGCTGACGAACATCGCCCCGGCCACGATCAGCCCGCCCACGACGAGCGTCGTGCCCCGTGCGACCCACATCAATTCGCCCGGCGAGGCCGCGGGCCGCAGGTGGCGCTCGTACACGTCGCGCACGAACACGCCGGCCGTCACGTTCAGCTCCGAGTCGACCGCCGACATCGTCGCGGCGAACATGGCCGCCATCATCAGCCCCATGATCCCCGGCGGCAACAGGCGAAGCGCAATCGCCGCGTAGGCCGTCTGGGGATCGGCCAGGTCGGGCACGACGACCCGGGCGGCCATCGCAGGCAGCAGGAAGAAGAAAGGAAACACGAGGAACAGCGCGGCCATCAACAGGCCCATCTTGCGCCCCGCCGCCTCATCGCGAACGCTGTAGAACCGCTGGATGAACGACCAGTTTCCGTTGTACTTGATCGAGATCATCGTGTAGTAGGCCAACAGGTAGAGCGGAGCCCCCTTGGGGCCGCGGAAGAAGGAGAAGTGGTCGGGCAACGCCTCCCTCAATCCGCCCAGCCCGCCGACCGCGTTGAGGGCCAGCGGGAGCAAGATCAACGTGGTGAAGATCAGCACGACGAACTGGACCGTGTCGGTAAGCACGACGGCCCACAGCCCGCCCAGGAAGGTGTACAGCACGACGATCACGCCCGCCACCAGAATGGAGACCTCCAGCGACAGGGGCGTGGCGCCGCTGATGAATATCCCGATCGCGTACAGACGCACCATGTTGTTCAGAACGCCGAAGCCGATCCCGCCCCACGAGAAGAACTGGCGCACCGGGGCGTTGAACCGGGTCTCCAGGTATTCGACGGGCGTCATGATCCCGGCGCGGCGCCATCGCGGGCCGAACAGGGCCGCGCCGAGCAGCGCGGGTGGCACGGTGCACCAGACGACGGTGATCGCGACCAGGCCGTCTTGGTAGGCGATCCCCGCGTAGGCCACGAAGATGAACGCGCTGAACATCGACATGTAGTTGCTGATCGCCGCCGCGACCCACGGCAGAGTGCCGCCCGCTTTGAAGTACGCCCCCACGTCCTTCACCAGACCGCCCAACAGCAGCCCGATCCCGGCCATCAACGCCATGTACACGGCAATGGAGACGTAGTCCAGAGTCTGGAGCGTCTGCATGAGACTCCTCGGTCGAGCCAACCGTGACACCCGTCCGTCCAGACTGGGCGAGGCACCCGCCTGTTCTGCGGCCGGGCTTGGCATGCTCGAGCGTCAATCGGCTTGACGCCCGGACTTCCACATTATAAAATTGTAATTGCCATTATTATGGATGTGCCCAGTATAGCCCGGTTCCCCGGGCTGTCAACCGACCGACCCCCATTCTCCCGTGCCGCCGCCATGATTCAAGTCATCCATCGTGCCCTGAACATCCTCGAACTTCTTGCCGTCGAGCCCGACACGGTCCACTCCCTGGGCGAGATCGCCGATACGTTCGGCTTGAATCGGGGCACGTGCAGCAACATCCTCAAAACGCTGGCCGAGCGGAACTACGTCGAGCGACTGACCGGCCGGCGTGGATACCGGCTCGGCGTGATGGCCGAGCAGTTGGGCGGGGCCCAATCGCTCGATCACGCCATCGTCGCGGCCGCCCGGCCCGTGCTTCGCGGGCTGACCCGGTCGCTCAACGAAACCAGCCTCGTCGGCGTGCTGCGGGGCGACAAGCGAGTGACGCTCGACTCGGTCCAGTGCGACCGCGACCTCCAAGCCCGCAGCCGTCAGGTGCGCAACGCCTACGAAACGGCAACGGGCCGACTGCTCGTCGCCCTTTTGCCCCCAGAACGCCTCGACGCCTTCCTCACCAGCGCCGGCCTACCCCCGCCCGACGTATGGCCCGGCGTCGACTGCCGCGAGAGCCTGGCC
The DNA here is from genome assembly GCA_035528065.1 of Thermoguttaceae bacterium. GTDB lineage: Bacteria > Planctomycetota > Planctomycetia > Pirellulales > Thermoguttaceae > DATKZH01. The sequence goes on from DATKZH010000143.1 coordinate 12,780, forward strand.
CGCGCCTTGGCCAAGATCCGCAAAGCCGAATTGGCGACCACCCGATCGTCGGACCACATCGTCGGGCTGGCCGTCCCCGTGCGCCGCGCCGACGACGTCCTGGCCAGCGTCAGCGTCTACCTCCCCGAGATCCGCTACCGCGTCCCCCGCCGCCAAGAAATCCTCACCGCCCTCCGCGCCGCCGGCCAACAGATCAGCCGCCGGCTGACGGAGGGCTCGGCGTGACCTCCACGCACTTTCGGGGCATACGGCGACCCATCTAGCACTTTCGCGGCATACGCCGTAACTCCCCTGGGTGTAATCGCTTTGAGGATCCATCCCCTTCACTTCTGTTGATAGGCGCGCCGAGGCTCTGCGGCCGCTTCAACGACCGCGTGTTATGCGGAAACCGCACAAGATCCCCGAATAAATGGGCGGGAGTTCCCAACCCATTGACATCAAAGGACTTGTTCGGCGAGAATTGAGTATTCAAGAAGCGCGTTATCCGGCAAACCTGTCGGTATAAAACGCGAAATGCGGGTTTATGCGGAAACCAGATATTCACTGAGTTCGCTGGCCATAAATTCTATCGGATACTTGACGCGACGATGATCGAAGCCCGAGTCCTCAGCCTCGAATCAAACGACCACGCTGATTGGACAGATTTTGAACAATACGAATCTGCGGACGCGTATGATGATTACGGATGGTTCCACGTGACGATTGGTGCGTCCGACATGGATGGCGGAAATGATTTTCAGGTTTGTGTCGCCACTCCGCGTGCATGTGGCCGAGTCCGAAGTGCTGGTGCGGTTCCGGGGATACTTGTTGAACGATTCGACGCCGAAACGGTGCAACAAGCCATTGGGGATCGGGTATCATCTATCTCGGCGCACACCTGGGACCAGATCGTCAATGAACTACGTACGTTCATGATCTGGGAATATGAAGGGATGGCCGGTTCATAGGATTGCCAGGATGTCATTGCACAAACTGAGTTTGTCGGTCGAACTTCATGGCGGTACCGTAAGGCGGCGAACCAGCCGATGCACCCGAGTCGCCGAGTCGGGCGTTTTGACAATGGAAGATCAACCGCGGCGACCGGGTGATCGGTAACGTTCTTCTGCACGTGCTCGCCTGGCGCGTGGGCAACACCGTGTCTGGGAGTCGGACAGGGGCACTGAGCGCACTTCCGGACAACGGAGCGAGACCATGTCGGTCTCCCAAGCGAGCCCTGCCATGCAAGGGGCAAGGCGGCGGTGGGCCCAGTTCAGCCTGCGGACGCTGCTTCTCGTGACAACGTTGGTCGCCGTTGGCCTGGGGCTGATACAGACGGCCGTCGTATTGGGGATCGCGCTGGTTGCCGCTTCTCCAGCGGCCCTGGTGAGGACGGTTCGGGCGGCGGCGATTGCTGAGACGAACCGCCAGCCGATGGGCACGTTGGCGCTCGTGGGGACGCGTGTACCGCTCAGCGGCGCTCGGCGTGTCTGGTGATAATCGGCAGGAGGGCGTCGGCGATCATGCGATGGCCCTGGTCGTTGGGGTGCATTCCGTCGAGCAGAAGGTCCTCGAAGCCGCGGCCGTCCGCGGTTTCTGACGCGGATGGTGGTGATCGTGACCACGCTGCTGGACGGGGAGGCGTATTCGTCCCAGGAGTTGACGGATCTGTTCTCCGAACGTTGGCATTGCGAGTTGGATCTGCGTTCGATCAAGCAAGCGTTGGGCATGCACCACTTGAAATGCAAGAGCCCGGAGATGGTTCGCAAAGAGCTGTGGACGCACTTGCTGGCCTACAATCTCATCCGGGTGCGGATGGCCCAGGCGGCCGCCATCCACGGCGGAGTGCCACGCAGGCTGAGCTTCACCGCCGCGAAGACGCTGATCCACCACTTTGCACCGCATCTGAGCACCACCCGTGGAGCCGAACACCGTCGGATCGAAGCCGGATTGCTCCAGGCTATCGCCCGCCGTCCAGTGCCACAACGTCCCGGCCGTAAGGAACCCCGCCTCGTAAAAAAACGCCAACAGAAATACTCGTACCTAACCAAACCGAGAACCCAAGCCAGAAAACGACTTACGGCTTAATCTCGTGCCATTAGGGCGTCGGCCCAGCCATTTCTAGCGAGTGTCCGTCGGAAAAAGGCCGATTTGTCGGATTGGACGGGGCGAGGGGGTGAGGGGGACGCGGCGTAGATGGATGGAGCGGGGGCGGACGGGGCGGTTTGGACGGGAGAGAGGTGTGTAACGGCAAGAGTTGCC
>DATKZH010000144.1:0-2457 GCA_035528065.1 Thermoguttaceae bacterium
AGTGCCCGTCAAACGGCGAAGACTGCCACTTCTCCGGCAGCACGGACTGGTGCGGGGTGGCGTAGAAGGCGTCGATCAGGTGGAGGACCGTCTTGCCGCCGAGGTCCTTGTGGGCCGTCAAATCGACCAGCGCGTTGTACGTGCCCATCGGGCGCTTGCGGACCATGATCGAGCCGTGCATGTGGCTCGGATTCCAGCCCTTGTGCGGGTCCCGCGGGCCCGGGTCCTCGCGATAGACCGAGCCGAAGTGGTTCTTGGTCGAGAGCGTCACGGCCGCCAGGCTGTGCCCCTTGAACACCGACGCGTTGACCAGGTACGTCGCGCCGGTGACACAGGCGGGCAGGAACGTCTTGCCGTGGTCCGGCGTCGAGGGATCGCCGAAGTGGAGGGCGACGTTCTTGTCGGGCTGGACCGGGAACCGGCCGTCGCCGCCGTCGCGGTCCTCGAAGCGGATGCCGGGAAACTCGGCGTGAGCCGGGAAGAAGACCGAGTCGTTCACGAACCGCGAGGCGTCGTAGACGACGAGGTCGGTCTCGCGCACGCCGGCCTGCTTCACCAGTTGGCGCAACAGCGCGACGGTCAACTGGGGCGTGTTGTACGAGCCGTGCGTGGTCTTGGCCTCCCGGCTGGTGGAGCAGTTCAGGTTGAGCTTCACGGCCACCTTCTCGCCCGGCCGGTACCCGGCGCTCCCCCGCCCGTGTGTCTGGTTGAAATGACGGAACAGCGCCGCCCAGGCCTCCGCGTCGGTGCTCGCCCCGGAGACCAGCCGGAGGGTCTTGCTGAGCATGGATTCGGCCAGGGCCGCGTCGGTGAACCGGTCCTCGAACCACCCGCCGCCGGCCGTGTCGCCGTCCCACTTGGCCACCTCGGGGTCGCGAATCCACACCACGCGCCCGGGCAAGATGCCCTGGGCCTGGCCGAGGGGCTGATTGGGCGGATCGGCCGGCGTCCATCGGACGGGAGCCGCGTCGGCCGCCGAGTCGGGAGCCGCTGCGGCGCCGTCCAGCCACGCCAGGTTGGCCGACGCGCCGGCCAGGGCGACCCCTTCGGACACCTTCAGGAAATCCCGGCGGGACATTGCCGCCCGTCGGATATCGGTTGTCTCGCGCTTGCAGTCCCTCATCAATCAGCTCCCCAAGTTCCGGAGTGGAAGAAACGATCCGGCAGGCTCAATCAGGCGGCATGGGACCCGCGAGTCGACCGCGTGTCCGATTCTAGTTTGACGGCCAAACGCGTCTTGTCAATCGAGAACCGTCTCCGCTCCATGCGAATCCCGAGACGCGCAGCCCGGCCCGAAGGAGGGGCGGCCGTGGGGCTCTTGTCGGAGCCAAAAAACGGATTGTCAAGCCGGCTTGTCGTGATCCGATTCGTCGGGTCGATCGACAGGCTCCGACCGGATGGAGCCGAGCTCCGGCCGCACGGATGCGGTCACTCCGAACGCGCCGAGCGAGACGTGACGCAGCGCTAATACGCGTTCCGGTGTCTCAACCCAAGCAGGGGGGTGAGCAGCAGGATCTTCAGATCGAGCCCGAGGGACCAGTTGGCGATGTAGTAGAGGTCGCACTGGACGCGGTGGCGGAGCGAGGTGTTGCCGCGCCAGCCGTTGACTTGGGCCCAGCCGGTCATGCCTACCTTGACCTGGTGGCGCTGGGCGTAGTTGGGGATCTGTTTGCGGAACCGCTCGACGAACACGCCCCGCTCGGGCCGGGGGCCGACCAGGCTCATGTGGCCGGCCAGCACGTTGAACAGTTGGGGTAATTCATCCAGGCTCCAGCGGCGCATGAAGCGGCCCAGCGGGGTGCAGCGGTCGTCGTCGCGGGCAGCCCAGACGGGGCCGGTCTCCCGCTCCGCGTCGGGGTGCATGCTGCGGAACTTGAGCATGCCGAAGGTGCGTCCGCCCAGGCCGGTCCGCGCTTGCCGGTAGAAGACGGGGCCGCCGGTGGTGAGCTTGATCGCCAGGGCCAGCGCGGCCATCAGGGGCGAAAGAAGGAGGATCGCCGTCGCGGCCAGCACCAGGTCCATGGTCCGCTTGGCCGGCCGGGCCCAGCCGCAATGGGGGTTTTCGCGGAGACTGAGGAAGGCGACGCCGTCGATCTCCAGCATGCGGAGGCGCATGCCCGCCAGGTTCGGGACGTCGGGCACGAGCTGCACCTCCACCAGCACGTTGGAGAGCGCCTTGTACACGCCCGGCAGCTCACCGAAGCGAGAAGCCGGCAGGGCGACGAAGACGTGGTCCACGTCGTGCTCGGCCACGATCCGCTCCAGCTCGTCCACGCCGCCCAGACGCGGCAGGATCTGCGGCTCGGGCCGATCGGGCCCGTCGACGAAGCCGACCGGCTCCAGCCCGGTCCAATGGTTGCTCTGGATGGTCCGGGCCACCTGTTGCCCGTGGCGGCCGCTCCCCACGATCACCGCCCGGCCGTAGTTGAGCCCGTGCCCGCGCAGATACTTCAGCGC
>DATKZH010000145.1:0-43475 GCA_035528065.1 Thermoguttaceae bacterium
GGAGAAGGCCGTGCACGGCTGTCGAACGCAGATCGTCACGAAAGTCCGCGACGCGGCCAAAATGGCGGCGGACTGGAGCAGCGTGCTGGAGACCGAGGACGCCATGACGCTGCTGCACCGCGTGGTGTTCTACGGCGACCATATGCAGAGCGTGCGGCATCTGGCCAACTTGATGGGCCTGAACGTCGTCGAGGAAGGTTGACCGCGTCCCCGCTTCCTCGGCCGACGCCACGCGGTCTCCGGCGGTGAAAGACGGCCATCCGCGTGAGAGTGGCCCCCCGGGCGCAAGCTGTTGCGTATTCCGGCGACAAAGCCAAAGAAGCCGTTACGCTGAGCGGTCGTCCCATCCGTTCGCGCGTTTCGCGACGCGCCTCGAAAAAGGACCTTTGACGCACAAGGGCCGAATGGTCAGGATGAATGGTAGCGTCGCCCAGGAGTGGGGCGTGGCAATGCCCAAACCGTCATGCAGGTACCGTTTCATGAAAACTCTGGCACGACCGACGCCGGCAATCCTGGCCCTGTGTCTGCTGCTGTTGTGCGGACTGTCGTCGGTTACTCGGGCGGCCGAGGATACAGCGGCATGCAAGGTCCTGGCTGACAACCGACTGGTGAATCCACTCCGAACCATTTGCAGGGAGTACACGCGACGCACTCAAGTCCAAGTGACCATTCGCTTCCTGCCGGAAACCGAAGTCAATTTACTGGTCGAGAAGGAGCAGACCCAGTGCGACGTCGTCCTCTGCATGCCGACCCAACTCAAAGGCAAAACGGCGGTCGAGTCATTGCCCGGGGCTGGAGCGGTCGCCTGGAAGTACCCTTCCGGTGAAGCGGTCTGGGCGGCCGTGGTCGGCAAGCATTTCGAGGCGCCAGGATTCGTATCTTTTGTTGGCGGTCCGACGGGACATCGATTCTGGTCGGAGTCGAAGGCGGGATTCACAATCACTTCCGGAAAGACACACGCCGAAGCATTCGACTGGGTAGTGGAACATCGAGTCAAGCGCACGTACCCTTTGACGGCCGCGAGGATGCTTCGGGAACTCGGAGGAATTCGCGAAGGAATTTGTATCGACGTCGGTTGCGGTACGGGCAATCTCGACGTGGAATTGGCCAAGCGGTCGAACTTTACGATGATCGGGCTGGACATCGATCCGGATATGAAGCCACTCTTCGAAAAGAGGATTCGCGAGGCTGCTCTGGAGGACCGTGCCCGCTTTGTCGTGGGAGACGCACAACAATTGCCTTTTGAGGACGATTACGCCGATGTGATCGTCAGCCGCGGCACATTGACCTTCATTCCCGATATCGGCAAATGCCTCCGCGAGGTTGACCGCGTGCTCAAGCCCAACGGCGTGGCATTTGTCGGCGGGCGTTACCTCTACACGCCCGCGGAGCACAAGATATCGAACGAAAAGCTGAGGAAGATTGTCCGCGAATCAGGCGTCCCCGGGGCCAAAGTGGTTGAACATCGCGGTCAGTGGGTCAAGATCGTCGGCCTGGAAGCACCTAAGGCGGCCCACCAGTTCCAGAGCGGCCCCCACATGCTTGTCGACCGCTTCGTCGCGGACTACTCCATTACCGAGGGCAACTGCCTACTGATTTGCCCCAACGACAGCGGCGGGGTGCAAGGTTTGCAGCAAGGATTTGTGGAAACGACGGACCTCCAAATCACCGCCCTGTATCCTTCGGAGAAGGTGGCCCGCGAGGCCGAGAAACGGACCGCCGAGGCAAAACTCAGCGATCGCATCACCTGCCAGACGGGCACGCTGGACGCCCTCCCATTCGAGGAAGCCTCTTTTGACCTGATTGCCGGCGCGGGCCCCGTCTTGATCTGGGGAGAACGGGAAAAGAAGATGCGCGAGGTCTATCGCGTGCTCCGACCGGGCGGAGTAGCCTTCATCGGGGGAAGATACCTCGGAATGCCCGACTCCCGCAAGGTGTCCAGCGAGGACCTCCGGGCCAGCGCGGTCAAGGCGGGCATCCCGACGATTCGGGTCGTGGACGACGGGGGCCAGTGGGTTGAGATTCGCAAGGGCGTCGAAGAGCGCGGCTTCCACAACTGAGCCTGAAGAGGGCGTCCGAACCAGGCGGCTGCGAAGAGCCCAGAAATAAGCGACTTATGCAACACCGCTGTCTCCACCACCGCAGGGGCTCCGCGATGCGGCTCCCGTCTACTCGGCCGCGCGCTCGCCGATCAGCAGGAATTGCAGGCTTCCGGTTCGGCTGTCGTTGCCCTCGACCTCCACGACGCTTCCGCTAGCGGACTGACTTCGTGTCCGAGAAAACGACCCTCATTGGCACACTCCCGCGGGGGGGCGGTCTTGCCGCGGAGGACGCTCGAGTCCGCCCGGTTTGAGGATTGCCGCACCCCTTCTGAAACACCTCGAAGTGTGTCAAATACGCGTGGCGTGGGACTGTCCAGGCGGAACAGGCCAAATCCGGGCCGGACATGCGTCGAGAATCCAACGCTTCTCAGGACCAACCGCCCCCCGGGATTGTCCGTCCCGCGTTGGGTGCAATCCAACCTTTCGTGGGTCGGCGTTGGGCAATCAGCTTGGGGCACGGCGTCGGAAGCGTAAGCGGGTATCCTGCGGGTGCGAGGCGAAGGTTGCAGCGCGCACTGTCGGAGGCTACCGTAGACGACAGACCACAGGTCCCGTGGACGGACGCGTGGCGAGCCCGCCCGAGGTGAAGACGCTCCTCCACGCGACGGCTGGGCGTCGTTTTCGGACACGGCGCGGGACGTTCGCGTTGCTGCTTGATAACCCGACGCAAGGAGAACTCGATGATGAGCCAAGACGCGCATAGCCAGTCGCGGCAGCCGCGAGGTTGTAGCCGTCGCGACGTGCTGAAGGCCGGCGGGACGGTGGCCGCCGCTTCCGCCCTGGCCGGCGTGGCCGTTCTGCCGGTCCACGCGGCCGAGGACAACACGATCCGCCTGGCGCTGGTCGGCTGCGGCAACCGCGGCTCCGGCGCGGTGGGCAACGCAATGAGCTCCGCCAACGGGCCCGTCAAGCTGGTCGCCATGGCCGACGTCGTCGAGGGCCGGCTGACCGCGTCGCACAAGAACCTCAGCGAGAAGCTCGGTGATCGGATCGACGTCCCGAAGGACCGGCAGTTTGTCGGGTTCGACGCCTACAAGAAGGCCATCGATTGCCTCGGCCCGGGCGACGTGGCGATGCTGACCAACTTCGCCGCCTTCCGTCCGATGCAACTGGAATACGCCGTCGCGAAGGGCGTGAACGTCTTCATGGAGAAATCGTTCGCACCCGACGTGCCGGGCCTGCGACGACTTATCAAGGCGGGCGAGGAGGCCGAGAAGAAGAACCTCAAGATCGCCGCCGGCCTGCAATGGCGCCACGGCTTGAACCGCCAGAAACTGATCCGGCAAGTCCGCGACGGCGTGCTGGGCGACGTCCAACTCATTCGGGCGTACCGAATACACCCCGTCGGGGTCCTGGGCAGGAAGCCGCCGGAATACGACGAATTGCTCTGGCAGATCCGCAACTTCGTTCGTTTCTTCTGGGTCTCCGGCGGCCTGTTCGCCGAGATGAACGTCCACCAAATCGACGAGATCTGCTGGATCAAGGGCGAGTGGCCGGTCACCGCCCACGGCGTGGGCGGACGCGCTGCCAACAGCACCGATTGCGGCCAGAACCTCGACTCCTTCTCCATCGAGTGGACCTTCGCCGACGGAACGAAGGCGACCGACGTCGTCCGCTGGCTGGGCGGACACTGCCACCGGGAATTCGCCACCTACATCCACGGAACCAAGTGCGCCGCGATGTTCAACAGCGGACTGCTGCGGGGAGAAACCACCCATATCTACAAGGATCAACGAATCGACAAGGACAACATCGTCGAGGAGACGCCCGAGGAGAAGATCAATCCGTGGGACGCCGAGTGGAACGTGCTCCTGGACAGCATCCGCAACGACAAGCCGCAGAACGAAACCAAGCGCGCGGCCTACTCGAACGTCGCGGACCTCATGGGCCGGGCGGCCGTCCATTCCGGGAAGTTGATCACCTGGGACGAAGCGATGGCCTCCAACTTCCAGTTTTGTGCGGATATCGACACCATGGACTACGATACGCCGCCGCCCGTCCAGCCCGACGCAGAGGGACGCTACCCGGTGCCCATCCCCGGGGTGTGGTCGGAGATGTGAGCCCCTTCGAGGAACCAAGGGGGCATCGAAGTCGGCCTGCGTTTCGTGTTCCAACGCTTCCGTCGAACGAATCGCGCCGGAAACCGCGTCGTCTCGATAAACCACCGTGCTGAGCGGGACAAGGAAAAGCCCGCACGGTCGTGCCACGGGCGTTTCGCCGGTGCACGGGCAAGATGCCGAATGACAGAAAGATCGCGTTCACCGCGGCACGTTGAAACATGCACGCGGCCGCGCCGATTGACGAGGAGAATGAAGATGAATGGCTTCGCGACCCGTTGCCTGGCAATTCCGGCAATCGCGGCGGTGATGATCGCGACGTCGGCGGGCGAGGAACCGCTGACGCTGGAGAACGTGACGTCGCTGGAGGCAAACCGTCCCGACGAACCGATCCGCGACGAGTTCTCGATGGACGCCGCGGTTCGTTTTCTCGACGCGACCGCGCTCGGCTGGCAGAAAGAGCGCAAGTGCTTCGCGTGCCATTCGGACTACGCGTTCTTGCTCACCCGGCCGGTCGTCTCCTGGAAGGCGCCGGCGCACGACGAGATCCGGGCGAAACTCGAGCACTTCGCCGAGCGTCCGGGGGACGTGAAGCACCGCGTGACGCATGCGGTGATGGCGGCGTCGGTTCTGGCGCAGAACGACGCGCTCACCACGGGCAAGCTGCACCCAACGACTCGCAAGGCCCTCGATCGCATGTGGACGATGCAGCGCGAGGACGGCGGGTTCGACTGGATGAAATACAACCAGCCGCCGTCGGAGATCGACGACCATTACGGCGTGACCATGGCCGCCATCGGCGTGGGCGCTGCTCCCGACGGCTATGCCGACACGCCGGCCGCGAAAGCCGGGCTCGACAAGATCCGCCGGTACTTCGAGGCCAATCCGCCCGCCCACCTGCACCATCGGGCAATGAAACTGCTGGCCTCGCTGCACGTAGAGGGGATCATGACGGAGCCCGAGCGGCGGCAAGTGGTCGAAGACCTGTTCGCCCTGCAAAAGCCCGACGGGGGATGGGGCGTCGTCACTCTGGGCAATTGGGAGCGATCCGACGACAAGCCGCGGGACATGCAGTCGAGCGACGGCTACGGAACCGGATTTGCCGTCTACGTTCTCCGCCAAGCGGGCGTGCCGGCCGACGACCCGCGAATCCAAAAGGGGATCGCCTGGCTCAAGAGCCACCAGCGTGCCAGCGGCCGCTGGTTCACCCGATCCATGTGGAAGGACAGCAAGCACTACATCACCCACGACGGCACCGCCTACGCCATCCTCGCCCTGGCGGAATGCGGCGAGATCGAGTCGCACGAGTAGGCCGGACCGCCCAGGTAGGGCCGAGCGGGGCCGTCCCTCTTGGGGGGCACCTCGCTGCTCCGAAATTGGGCCCCTCCGGCAAGTTGACTTCCACGCGGCCGGCTGTGAAACTAGAGGGATGGCCGTTGCCCGGAGCAGGGCGGCGGACGCCATTCGGGGGAGATACCGGGTCGGGTTTCGGGATACGTGCAGGGGCCCCCGTACGGGCAGAGTAGAACCGTCTCAACGCGAAAATGGAGAGGTAAGCAGCAAATGGCAGGCAAAACCGACCGTCGGTGTTTCTTGGCTCGCGGCGTCTTGGGAGCGGCCGCGGCCGGCGCGGCCTACGGCAGCATCGAGGAGAAGACGCTTCTGGCCGCGGTGGCAGACGGGTCTGCCCAGCCCGCGCAGGGCGGCGCGGAGAAGCCCAAGACCGACATCCCCCCCGGCAGCCTGCCCTGCGGCAAGATTGGCGACGTGTCGCTCGGCCGGCTGCTCATCGGCGGCAACCTGATCGGCGGCTGGGCCCATAGTCGCGACCTGATGTACGCCTCGAAGCTGTTCACGTCGTACAACACCGAGGCGAAGGTGTTCGAGACGTTGGAGCTTTGCCAGGCGTGCGGCGTCGACACGATCCAACTGGACCCCAAGTGCTGGCCCGTGGTGACGAAGTACAACGAGGGTCGCACCGACAAGATCCAGACGATGGTCTGCATTCCGCTGAAGCCGGACAAGGCCCAGATGGACGAGGAGATCAAGCGCCAGATCGACTTGGGCGCGACGTTCATCTACTCGCACGGCGGCGTGACCGACTCGCACATGATGAACGGCGGCACGACCGACGTGATCGGGCAGATGGTCGATCTGATTAAGTCGCACGGCGTGCCTGCCGGGGTCGGCGGCCACTCGCTGAACATGCCCGTGGCCTGCGAGCGGGACAAGATCAACCCCGATTTCTACATGAAGACGTTCCACCTCGACCGGTACTGGTCGGCCACGCCGGGGGATCGTCGCGTCGAATACGACTGGATGAAGCGGGACTCGGGCGACCACGACGCGAACAACGACAACATGTGGTGCAACAATCCCGAGGAGACGGCGGCCTTCATGGCCACGGTCCCGCGGCCCTGGGTGGCGTTCAAGGTGATGGCCGCGGGCGGGATCCCCCCGAAAACCGCGTTCTCCTCCGCCTATCGCAACGGGGCCGATTTCATCGTCGCCGGGATGTTCGACTTCCACGTCGAGATGGACGTCAAGATCGCCATCGACGCGATTCGCAAGACCGACAAGCGCGACCGGCCCTGGCACGGGTAAGGGCGCACGCGGCGGCCGACGGTCGAGAGCGCGCCCACCAGCCACCGTCTCTCGTGCCGGGCAGACTTGCCGCGCCCCTTCGCGCCGGCTTGCATTGGTGCCGCATGACGATATAATCCGGCGTATGAGGAAGTGGGCGCCCGGGCGGCCCGGTGCCGCGCCGGCCCCTTCCCGATCCGACAACCTGGCGCTCGCTGGCATCCGTAGCGGCACTGTCAGCCACCGAACGAGCACTCCGAACTGGGCCGAGCACCCGAAATACCGGGCCGGTCGCGGGCGGAGTTTTTTTTTGGCCTGCGGTGGCGAGCGACACGAACCCGAAGCGCCAGCGAGGGCCGGACACGCGAAACCGTCGCTCCTCGCTTGCGCTTCGGGTCAGTGTGTACGATTGGCATTTGCCGAGGAGATCCAAACTATGGCAGCCGAAGCACTTACACCGCGGGAAGTCCCGCCTGTGGAAACCAAGTACCGACGGATCGCTACCAAGATCCCCGTCCCCGAGTCGATCCCCATCCTCGAGCGGCTCCGCCAGTTCGAGCCCCGCTCGATGGGCGGGCAGCCGCCGATCCTTTGGGACCGCGCCGACGGGGTCCAAGTCTACGACCGCTGGGGCAACCGCTGGCTCGACTGGTCCTCCGGCGTGCTGGTGACGAACGCCGGCCACAACCACCCCAAGATCGGCCAGGCGATCCTCGACCAGGTCAACCACGGCCTCTTGCACAACTACTGCTTCCCCTCGGAGATCCGCGCCCGACTGGTCGAAGCGCTGGCCCGGGTGTCGCCGGAGGGACTCAAGAAGGTCTTCCTGCTCACGACCGGCTCCGAGGCGATCGAGTGCGCGATCAAGCTCGCCCGAACCTGGGGCCGCAAGCTGGCCGACGAGAAGATCGCCATCGTCTCTTATGACAACGCGTTTCACGGGCGCACGCTCGGCTCCCAGATGGCCGGGGGCATCCCCGCGCTGAAGAATTGGATCGTCAACCTCGACCCGGACCTGGTCCAGGTGCCGTTCCCCGACGGCTTCCGCTGCCCGGACACCAGCTTCGACCTGTTCCTCAAATCGCTCGACGAGCAGGGCATGACGCCCAATCGCATCGCCGCGGTGATGACCGAGACCTACCAGGGCGGAAACGCCAGCTTCGCCCCACCGGAGTACGTCCAGAAGCTCCGCGCCTGGTGCGACGAGCACGGGGCCCTGTTGATCTTCGACGAGGTGCAGGCGGGGTTCGGTCGGACGGGCACGTACTGGGGGTTCGAGCACTACGGCGTGCTGCCCGACCTGATCGTCTGCGGCAAGGGCATCACCAGCGGGCTGCCCCTGGCGGCGGTGATCGGCCGCAACGAGATCATGGACCTCTACCCGGCCGGCTCGATGACCTCCACCCACACGGGCAACCCGATCTGCGCGGTCGCCTCGCTGGCGAATCTCCAGGTAATCGAAGAGGAGCACCTGGTGGAGAACACCCGGCGGATGGGCGACGTGCTCCAGCCCGAGCTGCGCCGCGTCGGCGAGCGGTTCGCCGAGCACGTCGGGGCGGTGCACGGCAAGGGGCTGGTGGCGTCGCTTCACATGGTCAAGCCGGGCGGGATCGAGCCCGACAAGGAGCTGGCCACGCGGATCGTCTGGCGATGCATCGAGAAGGGGCTGATGCTCTTCGCCCCGGTCGGCTATGCGGGGGCCTCGGTCAAGATCTCGCCGCCCTTGGTGATCGAGGAAGAGGCCCTTCGCGAGGGCATCGCCGTCCTGGAAGAAGCCATCGAGGAGGTGCTGAAATGAACGACCAAGCTGCGCGCCAAGCTGCTGCCAACCCAGTCGACGTGGTCATCGTCGGCGGGGGCATGATCACCCACGACCAGATCCTGCCGTCCATCTACCAACTCCAGCGCCAGGGCCGGATCGGCTCGATCAAGATCAGCGCGCTCAACTCGCCCCCCTTGAAGGCGCTGGCCGAAACGGAGGCGTTTGCCGAGGCGTTTCCGGGCCAGACGTTCGAGCCTTGGCCGTCGCTCGACGAGCCGGCCGACAAGATGTTCCCCGAGCTGTTCGAGGAGGCGATCGCGTCGCTTCCGCCCTACAACCTGGTCGTGGCGGCCGTGCCCGACCATTTCCACGATCCGGTGATCCGCGCGGCCCTGGAGCACGACCAGCACGTGCTGTCGGTCAAGCCGCTCGTGCCCACGTACGCCCAGAGTATCCAGATCGAGAAGCTCGCGCGGGAGCGGGGGCTGGTGGTCGGCGTCGAGTATCACAAGCGGTTCGACCGCCGCTCGCTCGACGCCCGGCGCCAGTACCGCGCCGGGCGTTTCGGCGAGTTCCGCCTGGGCGAGGCCAAGATGATCGAGCCCTACTACTACCGCCACTCGAACTTCCAGAACTGGTTCACCAAGGAGAACAGCGACCCGTTCACCTACGTCGGCTGCCACTACGTCGACCTGGTCTACTTCATTACCGGCCTCCGCCCGGTCGAGGTTTCGGTCCGCGGCGTCGAGGGGACGTTCCCCAACGGCAACGTGGGCTACATGTGGGCCGTAGGGCGCGTCGTGTGGGAGAACGGCGCCGTGATGAGTATCAGCGACGGCCTCGGCTACCCCGACGAAGCCGCCGGCACCAACGACCAGGGCCTGGTGATGTACTGCGAGGGGGACGACTGCGCGGGCATCCTCAAGCACGACGACCAGTACCGCGGCGTGCGCCACGGCTACGTCGACCGCAAGGCGGGGGCCATGTTCCGCTTCGTCAGCCCCGACTACTTCCGCATGGTCCCCTGGGAAGGCGAGGGCCTGAAGCCGGTCGGCTACGGCTTCGAGTCGATCGAGGCGATCACGCTGGCGGCCATCCGCGCCAACCAGGCCGCCGCCGATCTGCCAGACGACGACGCCCTCGCCGCCCGGCAGAAGGTCCTCCAGGAGATCGACGCCCGCGGCATTATCGCCACGCCGGCCAACAGCTCGATCAACGAGCTGGTCACCGAAGCCGCGCGCCTCTCGATCGCGCGCGAAGGGCTGCCGGCGGTGATCGAGTACGAGCCGGAGCCGGAGGTTCGATTGAAGACCGGGTAGCGGCGCGGAAGGGCGTGTCGCGCTTTTGCAGGGGGCCGTGCTTCCGTAGCAGGCACACGCCGTGTGCCGTCCGCGGGTTACGGCACACGGCGTGTGCCTACTACAAACACGCTACCTGCGCCGGAAGATCACCGCGTCGGCGATCACGAGGCCGTGGGAGCCCTCGGCGAGGATCTGGACGAAGCCGTCGGTGCCCTCGTGGAACTCGAACGTGCCGATCCGGCGGGACTGGTCGGGGCGGACGCGGACGCGCTGGTCGCCTTCGGCGTGACGCACCCGCACGTCGAACTCGACGCCGGGCGAAAACGGCGTGGCGTCGCTCAGGGAGACCTCGTACCGGCCGGCCTGGAGGTCGGGCGTGAACCGGGCGAACTGGCCGGGCGTGGTGCGGCCGCCGCACGTGAGGTAGAACCCGCCGTGGCCCCGCTTGTCGGCCGGACAGCGCGAGAAGCGGTGCCCGACCCAGAAGTAGGGCGTGGCCGAGAAGCCCGGGTCGCGGTCGTCGACGGTCACGTCACGCCGGGGCTCGTCGCTCGGCACGCGCAGCTCCACGCGAAACCATTGTGGCGAGTTGATCGCGCCGGGGCACGAGACCTCGACCCATGCCGAGTACGTCCCCGGCGCCAGGCCCGCGGCGTCGACGCTCACCTCGAACGACTGCCGGCCCTTCTGCCCTGGCGGTCCGTCCAAGTCGAGTTGAGGGGTGCCACGGTTGGCTTGTCCAACCGTGCTTCCGGCACTGCTGGACAAGCCAGCAGTGGCACCCAACGTGCAAAGTCGAGGTGGACGGACCACTGGGCCGTCCAGCTTGAGCCAGCCGGATCCGCGCTCGTACTCGATCTCGGGAACGCTTGCCGGCGCGAGCTCGCCGACCGCGGAGTTCACGAGCCGGACGACCTTCGCACGGGGCACCGGGCGCGACGCTCGGGCGACGAACTCGAGCGTGTGGGACACGATCCGCACCGGCTCGCCGTAGACGTCCATGGCATGGACCGGCCGGGGGCGGAAGGAAAGCTCGTCCGGCGCGGCCAGCGCGAGCATCGGCTCTCGGACCGGATCGCCGCCGACGCTGACGTGCTGCGTGGTCGACGCGCGCCGGGCGCCGTCGTCGACGACGAGCGTGACCGGGTAAACGCCCGGGCGAGCGAACACGTGGCTCGGCGCCCGGCCGCGACCGGAGCCGCCGTCGCCGAACGCCCAGAAGAGCGCGAGCCGATCGCGATCCGAGCCCGGGCGCGAACCGTCGGCCGAGAAGGTCACCGGCTCGCCCGCCCGTGCCGGCCCGAGCGGCTTCATCGCCGCGCGGATCTCGCCCGTGCGGGCCTTGCGATCCTCGAAGATCTGCCAAAAGACGATCCACGGGTCCAGGTGCAGCACCTCGGGCCGCTCCTGGGCCAAGGGCGACTCGTCGTCGAAATCGATAGGCACGGCGATCGAGGCCGGGTCGTCCGTATCCTGGACAAAGGGGACAGTCCCATTTTCGCTGCGCGAAAATTGGGACAGTCCCCCTTTTCGGCCGATCTTGAGCTCGAAGTGCGTGTGCTCGTGGCTCCCCACGTGGACGCCGGCCGTGGTGGCGTATCGGGCGCCCGAGGCCAGCGGCGTGCGCTCCGTGACGAGCAGGTCGATCAAGTGGTGCGTCTGGAGGGCCCAGACGTCGCCGTTCGGCCAGCGGCGGACGCCCCGCCAGCGGTTGTTGTTGTGGCCGGTGGCCAGGCTGTTGAAGTACGCCTGCGTGTCGAAGTCGATCGGGGCGAAGAGCGGATTGCCCTTGGGGTGATTGACGTCCATCCCCACGTGACACGCTTGGCCGAGATAGGGGCCCAGGTAGCAGTCGTCGCCGTTGTAGCACGCCCCCACGTCGAGCCGGTTCCGCTCGTCGTCGATCCAAGGGTGCATCTCGTCCGGGCAGATCCGCAGCGCAGCGTCCTGAATCGCCAGGCGCGCGGCTTTGCGGGGGAGGCACTGGAGGTTGCCTTTGCGAGGGTAGCGGATCGGGATCAGGTCGAACACGTCCCGGACGGTGTCGAGCCAGATCCTCACGCCGTCGACGACGTAGGGCTCGTAGAAGCACTCCTGCGAGCAGACGTAGCGCTTTAGGGTCATCGGCTGCCCATCGACGCGGACCCGCGCCCCGAAGCGGTAGATGATCCCGCCGGGCGTCACCCGCTCGACGATCGCCGCGTCGGTGTCTTCGAGGACCAACGCGAACCGCCGGCCGTCGCGGAGCTGGAACCGCAGCTCGTCGCCGTGGTCCATCTCCAGGGCGGTGAGCGTGTCCTTCGCTTCCAGCTCGATCACCTCTGCGCCGGCGACCGCCGTTACCCCGACGACGACGGCCGCCGCCACGCACAGTCGGAAGGCAGCGGGCGAAAGTGGGTAGCCGGGCCGGCGGTATCGTCGCATGAGCAGACCTCATTCTCGCTGGGTAAGGGGGTATTTGTGATGGACAGGCTGGCAGTGACCGCATTCATGCGGTCGGGAGCCGATTCTGAGGGTGTCTGTACGCTTCCGATGAATCGGGTCACCGGGAGCCCATCCTACCGGGCATTCGAGCGGGATTCCAATCCGACAGCCGCTCCGCGCCCCAAGAAAAGGAGCACTGGCGGGAGCGCACCGGCTCGCGGCGCCGGCTACAATGGGCCGGTGGATCGAGGATCGAGATCTTCTTGCGAGACGGGTGGAGGGAACATGGTGTGCAAGACGTCCGTGCGGCGTTCCGGGCCGGTGCTGATCGCCGTCTTGCTTCTTGGGGCCGTGCTGGGCGGCCGGACCGCGGCGTCCGAGCGGCTTTCCGAGGCCCATCGCCGGATCCTCGCCGAGCTGGAATCCCGCTGGTGGGGCTGGCCCGCCGCGCCGAGTCCGATTGTCCCCGCGCCCAAGGTCTGCCGGTCGCTGGGCCGCCGGTGGCAGCTCTCGGCGGACGAGCCGGTCGTCGTGCTCCTCGGGCCAAGCCCGACGGCCCAGGAAGCGTACGCCGGCGACGTGCTCCGCCGGGAGCTGACCGGGAGGTTGGGCCTTGGCTGCGAGATCGTCGACTCGGCGGACGAGATCAAGACGGGCAATCCGATCATCTGCCTCGGCACGACCACCGGCAACCCGCACGTGGCGCGACTGGCCGGGCTGGCGAAGATCGACCGCGACGCGCTCGCCGCCGGGGAGAGCTACGCGATCGATTTCGTCTCGGAGGAGACCGACGGGAGACGCTGGATCCTGGTCGCCGGCGGCGATCCCGTAGGGTGCATTCACGGGGCCTTCTCGCTCGTGCAGCTACTGAAGTCGGTGGAGGGGACGACCGAGGTCGAGCTCTCGTCGGTCCGCGATTTCCCCACCGTCGCGGTCCGGTCGCTCAGGGGCGTCGGGGAAGCCCTGGGCATGAAGCTCCAGGTCCACACGCTCTCCCGGTACCACGGGCGAAACGTGACCGGCGACGAGATCCACGACGACGCGCTCGTGCTGCCGTGCCTCGATTTCCTCGCCCGCAACCGCGTCAACTGCTTCCACGTCCTAGCCGGCATGGAGAACGAGGCCCAGCTCCCGGAGCGGCTCGCCCACCTGGTCGACGAGGCACACCGCCGAGGCATCCGGGTCGTAGGCGGGTTCCGGCCCGTCGGCTCGCAGCAAGGCGACCGGAGCACCTTCCCGTGCTACACCAGCGAGACCGACGTGCAGAAGGTGCTCGGGTTCTACCGCCAGTTCGTCGACGCCGGCTGCGACACGCTCTACTTCATGGCCGACGACTACTACCAGGACAAGCTCGCAGGGCACTGCCCCCAGTGCATCGCGCGATTCGGCGGGCTTGCCGGAGAGCAGCAGTTCATGCTGCACGAGATCCTCGAGCTGGCCCGCGAGCGGGAGTTTCTCGAGGACCGGATTCTGTTCTGCCCGACCCACTACGACGTGAACGCGGTCGAGGGCTACCTGAACGTGTTCAACGACGACCCGAAGCTCCGCAACGTCCCGCTCACGTTCACCTACTTCACCGAGGAGATCATCGAGCGGCGCAAGCAGGAGTATCCCCATCTGCGCTACGCCCTCTTCTACAACGGCCCGCGCTGGCTCGCCTACTACGCTCGGGGCCGGTCGGCGACGACGCGGCGAGCGCTCGACCCGTTCGCCCGGAACGCCCTCTATTTTCCGATCTACTTCGGCTGGCACGCCGCTCAGTATGACCCGGGCGCGGGATGGTTCGTCAACACGGGGGAAGACGTCCGGCGAACGTTCCACGAAGTGATCCCCCGCGAGACCGCCCGGTCGACGCTCCTGGGCAACATCGCCAACTACAGCGACTCGGTCTTCAAGGGGCCGGTCGAGTACGCCCTGTGGGGCCACTACGGCTGGAACCCCGAGAAGCACGGCACGAAGCAGAGCGAGGCGGTGATCGGCGACGGGCTGTTTGGGCCGGAGGGCGGTCGCACCATGGGGCAGCTAAACCGGGTACTTCTGGACCTGACGCGGCTCGTGTATCACGAGGTGCCGGCCCCCGCGGAATTCCGGGCGACGCTCGACGACAGGCTCGAGCTGGCGCGATTGCTGTTGGAAGACTTGCGCGACGGATACCACGCGTATCGGCGGACCGTTGCGCCGGATTACATCCCGCCCACGCGGCACTTCTACGTCGAGCTGGGGCTGACCGACGTGGCCAAGTACGTCGAGCTGCTCCAGTCGTGCGCGCGACAGCGGGGCCTGACGGGCCTGCCGCCGATCGTCTCTCCGCCGGCGCGCTACTCCGGCGTGGTGTTTCCCTCCGAGTCACCGGACGCGTTCTTCATTTTCGGCGGGGCGCAGGCGGCGTTGGGCGCATGCCTGAGCGATCTCTATCGGTACTCGATCCCGGACAACCGGTGGGAGCGCGTCTCGCCGAGCTCGGAGCTGATTCCGCCTCGCTGCGGGCATTCGGCCGTGCCCATCGGCGGCAAGGTGCTCTTCTTCGGCGGCACGTCCAAAGGCTGGGAATCGCTAGACAACGACCTCTACGTGTACGACCAACAGGGCCGCGAGTTCGCGCTCGTCGAGGAGAGCACCGGGCCGATCCCCGAGCCGCGGTTCGTCCACGCCGCGTGCGCCGACGAGGAGGGCCGGATGTGGATCTTCGGCGGGCTCACCTACGATCATCGCGACCTGGGCGATCTGTGCTGTTATTGTCCGCAGGAGAACCAGTGGCAAAGGATCGAGGATAGCAAGGGGGACGCGCCCGGTACCCGCTACGGCTCACGTCTGGCGTATCACGGCGGCTCGCTCTACCTGTTCGGCGGCACACGCACCGGCAGCGGCAGGCTGGGGGACTTCTACCGATTCGATCTGGAGGATCAGACGTGGCGCCGGCTTCCCGGCGGCTCAGAGAACGCTCCGACGCCCCGGTACGCCCACTCACTGCTTCGCGCGGGAGACTCGCTTTATCTGTTCGGCGGGGGAGGCAACGGGTACCTGAACGACCTGTATCGGTACGATCTCGCGGCCGGTCGCTGGGAGCGGCTGTCGCCGGAAGGGCAGATCCCCGGCGCACGCGGCTTCGTGCAGCCGATCTGCCCCGATGGAAAAAACATCTACTTGTTCGGCGGCTGGCAGCCGGCGGACGAAAGCGGCGCTTCGGTCAACGCGGACCTGTATCGCTACGACGTCGAGGAGAACCGATTCACTCGGTTGCACACGGGCCCGAAATGGCGGGACTAGCGCCGGCTCGATTCGCGCGAGGCCGGCGAACCTCTGGTGGCAGGGCCGGCAGTTGCTATGGTGGCTTGTCGCGAGGGACGGGCGGAGGTCGCGGAGACATCGAGCGCCCGACCGGCCATTATCCCGCAAACGCCCCCTGGCTGCTTTTTCCCACGGGCAAGAAAGGCCCAGACTGCTTCGGCCGAGGGATCTATCGCCGAGTTCACGCGGTCCAGTTCCGCACGCTCTCGGGCACGCAACCGGCTCCGCGGTAGGACGCAGCCACAGAAGCGCCGGCTTACCGCAAGGCTTCAGAGTCTCCATTCGCTTTCCTGAGCAGGGGGACGGGGGCCGTCGATGCGATCCCAGACGGTGGCTCAACTGCTGGCCACGCCGGGCATCACCAAGTCGCACGGCCGGCCGCACGTCTCCAACGACAACCCCTTCTCCGAAAGCCCGTTCAAGACCCTCAAGTACTGCCCGGAGTTTTCTTACCGCTTCGCCTCGTACCACCAGGCGATCGAGTTCTGCCCGACGTTCTTCCACTGGCAGAACTTCGAGCACCACCACGGGGGCCCGGGGCTGCTCACGCCAGCGACGGTCCACCACGGCCAGGCCGGTGCGGTCCTGGCGGCGCGACAAGCCGTGCTCGACGCGGCTTACGCCGCCCAGCCCCGGCGATTCGTCCGCAAGCCACCACGGCCGCTCAAGCTGCCCATCGAAGTCTGGATCACCCCCCCGGCCGACGGGCCCGAACCACGCACCTTAGAGTTATCGCGCTATACTAATCTCGACGAGGAGTCGTCTCAAACCGGTTGACACGTTCCGATCCGAGTGGTCCACCTACAGGCTCGCACCGCATGTATCGCGGCGGCTGTTGGTACAGCCCCTCGGGGAGCTGCCGGTCGGCGCTTCGGTACCGCCACCCGCCGGGCATGCGCCACGGCACCCTCGGCTTCCGGCTGGCCACAGTCTTGGTGGAGGAGTCAAGCAGATGAGAGCGGGCCGAGCGGAGGTCGAACCGACGGCAGGTACAGGCCCAGGCGTGGCTGTCGGCCTGCCTGGCGCCGCTGACAGCTTGCCTGCTAGGGCACTTGGCTTCGGACATTTGCTGCAAATGAGTCAAGTTTGTGGGGTTCAGGGTTCGGGGTTCAGGACCTGAAGTTCCACGTATACACGTAAATCCTGAACCCCGAACCCCGAACCCTGACCACTGGACGCTCGCCTCGGTCTGAGGCCCTGCCTCGCTAGTGTTGAAGCGACCGGAGAAGGATATTCACCGCGGCTGGCGTGGCACTACCGCCAACCGTCTGACCTGAGTCTCTCTGCGAAAACAGGTTAGGATTTCGGGGCGTCAACCATGAATCTCCTCCCGCGGTGCAGACCATCGCCCCCCTCGATGGTGTTATGCCGGGACTGAAAAATCTTCCCCAAAAACCCTGACGGAGCATTGACTCGTCGCTGGCGACGGTTAAGCTCGGGGACAAATATGTCGCTCTCTGCGACTCGTCTGGCGATGGGCAGGCGGTTCGATGTCTACCGGGAACGCGGCGGTTGTTCGCATGCGATTCGGGCGCGGCCCGTACAAGTACCGCGGGAAAGCGTGCTTCTTTCGGCCCCTTCTTTCAATAGGCCCAGTCTCCGGGAACTTCGCTCGGTGCTGTGATTAAGCTGCCAAGCGTGTGTGCGGTGCGGCCCAAGGTTTGAGTTGCCTTCTAGATATCGTCCGCTCGTCGACAACGAGTGCCGAGGGGCGGTACTGTTGCGGTCCAGCGACAAACAGACGCGGACTGCGGCTGGGCAGGACGGTGTGGCTAAAGTCCCAATCCACCATCGGGACGAAAGGCGACGGACCATCGCACGATTTCGAAGAGCTGCTCATCGACGGGCTTCTTCTCGCGTCCGCCCCTGCGCAAAAGCGGTTCCTTTCCTCTGAGGAGATACAGCCATGATTCTCCCATTCCTTCGCGGATCGTCGGCGAGTCGAAAGTGCAGGAAGCGAAACAACTGGCCACGGTCTCGGCCGGCTTGCCTGGATAGTCTTCGATCCCGCCACCTGGCTATGGAGCCGCTGGAGGAAAGGCAGCTACTATCGGTCACCCCTGCGCTGCAAGACAACGATACCGCAGCATTCTTCGGCGGCCACGGCGCGGACAACTTGTATCTGCGTGTGGCCGCGGACGGCGTCTTGGAGTTCAGCGAGACGGCGGGCGGAGACGCCTATTTGCGCGATGTCGACCCCGCCACTACCGGGGACCAAACGCTCACCATCACACCGTCCACCCTGATCAGGGTGGAGCTGGCGGGGGGTGACGACACGCTCATCATTCAGTTCTCTGACTCAATTGACCTGGAATTCGAAGGCGGTGCCGGGGACGACACGCTGGTGGGGCCCGAGATCGCGAGCGCCTGGGGGATTATTGGGGCCAACGCCGGGACGCTGAACAGCCGGATCAGCTTCCGCGGCGTCGAGAATCTCACCGGCGCCGCGGGCAACGAGGACACATTCTTCTTCGAGGCCGGCGGCAGCCTCAGCGGCTTGGCCGAGGGTGGCGCGGGTGGTTTCGATAGCGTCGTGCTCGACGGTGGGACCTTCGACCAGGTGACCTACACCGCGACGGGCCCGGACTCTGGCACGATCAGCCGCGATGATGACGTCATTACCTACGCGGGCATGGAGCCGGTCACGTCCAATGACGTCACTGCTGCGAATGTCGAATTCAATGGTACGGCTATCGCCGATAGGGTGACGCTGAAGCGGGTTAACGGCAGACTCACAATCGAAAGCGATAACAACCTGGCAAGTTTTGAGTCGGTTGACTTCGACGATCCGAGCGACTCCCTGACCATCAACCTCGGCTTCAACGTGATCCTCACGGAGGAGCATGTCTTCCTTGAGAATCTCGGCGATTTCAACGCGGATCTGACCATCGATGGTGGGGGGGGGCCCGATAAGGTCGTCTTCAAGGGCGATCTGAACCTCATCGGGCACAACCTGACGGTTAAGGCCGAGAGGGTTGAGGTTCAGGCTAACGTCACGATTTCGACTCGCCAGATCGCCAGCGGAGGCGATCATGCGACTGCAGCGTCCATGGGGAATTCGGGCAACATCATTTTCGAGGCGAAGAGTGAGAGTGCCGTTATCGACACGCTCGTGCCTGCAACGATCTGCATAGGCTCCGGTGCCAAGCTCCTGGCCCATGGGACCAACGCGTTCTCCGGAGGCGACATTTCGATCACCGCGGAGGACGTGGAGCATCGACTGTTCCAGTTCTCGCCGGTCGAAATCGCTCACAAGACGGCCAGCATCACTCTCGGTAGCGCGACGGACGGGGCGACACTCAAGGGGAGGAACGTCACCGTTCGGGCCTACGCGGCGGACAGGCCTCTGCTCAACGAGCTACCGGTCTACGCGAAGGGCTTCGTCGGCGAGATCATGGGCTATCTGAATCAGCTAGGCAGCATCGCGATCAGCCAGTTCCTGGGCATCGACGCGTCGGTGTTCATCCGTGCGGCCGACGCCACCGTCGATCTGTTCGGTGACACCCTCATCGACGCCACCGGCAACGTCGACATCGAGGCAAAGTCGATTGCCGACGCAAGTCTGTGGGCAGTGGCCGTGGGCCCCGGGCTTAGTCCGGTCCCGTTCACGGCCGCCGTCGGCTACGGCGAATCGACGGCGCTGACGCGGGCAAAAATTGCCGACACGTCTGAGATTACCGCCACCGGCAACGTCACGATCCTCTCCGACGCCAGTGCCATCGCCGCGATCAGCGCGCGGACCAACGCCCAACTGGGGAAGCTGGGACCCGGCGGCTTGCAGGACGTCAGCTCGAAGAACGTCTCGGTGGCCTTCGCGTTCGCAAAGACCGACCTTGACTCGACCGCGACCGTGGCCGAGGGCGCGACGATCGTCTCTCGGGAAGGCAACGTCAACGTCGATGCCAAAGGCGCGGTCACCAATAACCCGACCGCATGGACCGCCCAATACGGCGATGGGGCCGGCGGCATCGGGGTTGCGCTCGGCTTCGACGATTCGGACGTGACGGCCCAGGTCGACGGGACCGTGAAGGCAAAGGGCGTGGCCGGGCCGACCTTCGACCCGCAGGCCTCCGGGATCGTCAGCGTCAGCGCCGACACAATCAAGATCGACGGCCACGGCTACTCTAGCGGTGATCAGGTAGTGTACAGCGCCGGGAAGGACCCCTTCGCGGTCGGTGGACTCGGGACGCCCGTCGGCGGGCTCGAGGACGGGGGGACCTACACCATTCTGGTGGTCGACGGCGATCACATTCAGCTCGCCAGCGGCGGGCACATCGATCTCGACAACTCGGCGGTCAACTCCGGCGCCGTGCACAGCCTCACCCCCTTTGGCCTGAAGACCTTCAGGCCGGCGACGTCAGGGGTCGTCAACACCGACGCCGACACCATCCGGATCGACGGCCACGGCTTCAGCCAAGGGCAGTTGGTCACGTACAGCGCGGACGGTGCCTTCGAAAAGGACTTCGAGCCGTCGGCACCAGATGTCATCGACCATGTGAACAACACCATCAGGATCGACGACCATGGCTTCGTCGACGGAGACCGGGTGCTGTACGACTCGAACGACTCGGACGGGGTCCCGGGTCTTGTCGACGGCAAAGAGTACGAGGTCGATCTCGATTCCCTGCCGGTCGGAGACCAATCCGACAAGCTGAAGCTCATCGATCCCGACGACGGAACGGTCGTGGACGTTCTGCCCGGCACCCAACCCGAGGGCGCGCACCACCTGGCCAGGAAGACTACCGGCAACCCGATCGAGAACCTGCAGCAGGGCGAGCAGTACGAGGTCGACTTCACCGGCATCGACCCGGCGGATCAGGCCAATTTATTCAAACTGAAGCTGCACGACGAACCCGTCGACCTGTTCCCTCAGGATCCGGCGAGGCCGCTCTCCATGGGCCAGCACTTCTTCGGCTTCGAGGACGAGAGCGCACAAAAGTCGTTCGACGCGGAGACGAGCGTCGACAGCGACCAGAACACGATCACTTTCAGCGGGCCCCACGATTTCGAGAATGGCGATGCGATCGTCTACCGGACCGATCCGAGCAAAGGGCTGACCGACCAGGTCGTAAGCGGAAACGTCTTCGAGCTGAAGAATTTCGAGCCCTCTGCCGGCGCGATCGACGATGAGAACGACACCATCACCATCGCGGACCACGGCCTCGCCGACGGCGAGCGGGTGTTCTACGAGTCGAACGGCTTCGACGATGTCCCGGGGCTTGTCGACGGCAGAGAGTACGAGGTCGATCTCGATTCCCTGCCGCTTGAGGACCGAGCCGACAAGCTGAAGCTCATCGATCCCGACCACGGTACCGTCGTCGACATCCAGTCCGATACGATGCCCGACGGCACGCACGGCCTCCTCAAGAAAACTACGTCCGACTCCGTCGTCAACATCGCCGACCGGCCGGTTGGCGGCCTCGAGGACGGTCAGGTCTACAACGTCATCGTCGTCGACGACACGACCATTCGGCTGATCGACTCGTATCCAGATGCCCTTGCCGGCAAAGCCGTCGATCTCACCGGTACCGGCGCCGGCACGGCGCATTCTCTCAGCCAGGGACTCGTCGGGGGAATCGGCATCCAGGCCGCGCTTGATGC
This sequence comes from Thermoguttaceae bacterium, assembly GCA_035528065.1. Classification (GTDB taxonomy): domain Bacteria; phylum Planctomycetota; class Planctomycetia; order Pirellulales; family Thermoguttaceae; genus DATKZH01. The sequence continues at coordinate 21,119 of DATKZH010000145.1, forward strand.
GACGAACAAGGCGTTCGGCGGACCTTCCGTCGGCGGGAATCCAAGCTGGAGGGATCTGAGATGGAATCCGGAGCTGGTGCCGGCGGTCGCGAAGCTCTTTCCTTGGAGTGGCGTCGACTTCGCGAAAGACAACAATCTCGGCGGCCAGAATTCATCCAAGATCAGTCTGGCGGGGGGGCTCGGCCTCCTGAAATTCGATCACGATGTCCTTGCCAAGGTGGGCAAGACCGCCGACCTCGAGTCCGGGGCCGACGTGACTGTAAAAGCGACTACCAACCAGAAGGTTCAGATCAGGGCCGCGGCCAGCATCACCAAGCCGGGCGATGACACGGGTACGCTCGGCATCGGGGCTGGTGCGGTCGCGCTCGGCTTCTACGACAACCACGTCCAGGCCGTCATCGCCGGCGATGGTGCGGGGGGCGCGGAAGTGGATGCGGCCCGTGCGGTGAACGTCAACGCCATTCTGACCTACCCGCTCCTGAGTAAGCCACTCGACGTGCTGAACCCGGTCGAGTTCTTCAAGGGCGGTCTCACCGGCCTTGCCACTTTTCTTGAAGGCGATCTCGGGCTTCGAAGGAAGCTCTTCAACACTTCCGTGATGACGAGTGGCTCAACCAAAGGCACGTTCTCGTTCGCCGGGGGCTTCTCGGTCGCCGACTTCACCAACTTCACCGAGGCCACCATCCAGAACGGCGCGCGGATCAACCAGACTGATGACAGCCAGGAGCCCACCCCGACGTTCCGCACCGGCGAGCAGACCGTCCAGGTCTGGGCCCGGACGGAGATGAATCTGGTTCAGACGGTCGGACAGTTCTCTTTGAATCTGAACGAAACTGGACTGTATAACGCCTTCAAGAAGGACGGCGGGAACCGTGGTGGCCTCTCGAAGATTGTCAACCCAGTCGGCAACAAATCCGGCAAGGGTGGTCTCGGCGGCTCGTTCCTGCTGACGTTCCTGGACAACGACACGATCGCCAGTGTGGAGGCGGCGAGTGTCCACACTTCCGAACAGGGCGGGCTCGAAATCAAGGCGGAGGAGGATATCATGAGCTTCTCCTTTGCCCAGTCGGGTGGCGATGCCGGCACTTTCGGGCTCAGCGGCAGCGTGGCTGTCGTTGACCAGGAGAGCACCACGCACGCTCTCATCACATCCGGGGCATCTGTAACCGGCGGGCCCGTGGACGTCGACGCCTCAGATACCATGACCCACATCAACATTGCGGGCGCCATCCAGACCGGCAAAACCATCGGTATCGGTGCCTCGATCGCCATCAATGACATCGACCGCGATACGGCCGCTTTCATCGGAAACGAGGACGGTCAGGCCCCCGGCACGGCAGGCACCTCGATCGATGTCAACGATGTCACTCTGGAGGCTGAGTCGACGGGAGTTCTCTACACGTTCTCCCTGTCGGGCAGTTTGATCACGGGCGGCAATGGACAGGGAGATCCACAAGGTGATGGGGATGAGGATCCTCTAGACGGTGTCTCGCTGCCCGCCCTGTTTGGGGATGCCGAGGGCACGCCCACGGATGAAGATGATCCCGAAAATCCGGGGGAGAAGAAGAAATCGAAAGGACAGGGCAAAACCGGAATCGGCATCGCGGGCGCTGTCTCGATCAACACCATCACTGATAATGCTCAGGCCTATATCAACGACACAGGGAATTTCACGGCCGGAGCACTCACGCTGTCAAGCCTCAATGAGACAGGTCTTAGAGCGGTAGCCGGCGCGGCCGCCGTCACGACGACGCAGGGGCTCTCGGGCGGCATTGCCGGTTCCTTCGGCAAGAACACTCTGGAAGGCAAGACGAAGTCGTACATCATCGGCGCTACGATCCACGAGACGCATCAGCTTTCCTTGAGCGCTGAACGAACAGGTGACATATTCGCACTGACGGCCGGAGTTGGGGTAACGCCCAGGAAGAAGGGGATTGCCATTGCCGGTTCCGTCTCGCTCAACAAGATCGACAATGAAACCGAAACCTTTCTGGACAGGGTACAGGCCACCGTCGTCAAGAGCACCGATCCACTCAGTGGTAATGTCTCCTTGTTCTCCACGGACACCTCCGAGATGCTCGTGATTGCCGGCTCGCTCAGTTACGGCGGCAAAGCCGGGATCGGTGCATCCGTCGCCTTGAACAAGATCGACAACACCACCAGGGCCGTGGTCAACGAGTCGACGCTCAAGCACGACGGCAACCTGACGCTTTCGGCGATCAACGACAACGAGATCAAGTCGGCGGCCGCGGGGATCGCGGCATCGGGGGGCACACTCGGAGGCTCCGGCGCGGTCTCGCTGAATTTCATCGACAATACCGTGGAAGCGTCGATTTCCAACACGGTTAACACGGGCAACCCCCAAGACGGCGGTCCGGTCTCGCTTTACGCTGAGGATGACTCGCTCATCATGTCGCTTGCGGGCGCCGTGGGGGGCGCGAAAACGGTGGGTTTCGGAGGGTCCCTGGCTTACAACAAGATCGACAACACCGTCGAGGCTTACGTCCACGATTCATCCCTCAATAGCGCGGGCAGCCTGATCGTTCACGCGGAGTCCTCCGCGACGATCAAGACCATATCGGCAGGCGGCGGCGGGGCCCAGACGCTGGCACTGGCGGGGGCCGTCTCGCTCAACAAGATCAGCAATACCATCGATGCCCGCGTCTCGGGCGCCTCGGTCATCAACGCCGCCGGGACGATCTCCATCGAGGCCCACGACAGCTCGACCATCTGGGCGATCGCCGGCAACGTAGCCGGGGCCGGGAAAGCCGCGTTGGGCGCGTCGGTGGGTTACAACGACGTCGACAACACGGTCAAGGCGCACATCGACGGCTCCTCCACTTCGGTCACTTCCACGGCGGGCCACGTCCACCTGCTGGCCGATTCCAGCACGGACGTGCGGTCCATTGCGGCCGGTGGCCAGGGCGCCGGCAAAGTGGCGATCGGGGGATCCGTGTCCATCAACGAGTACGGCAACGACGTCGAGGCGTATCTTGGGCAGGGCGTGACCGTCGAAGCCGAGGGAAGTGTGACGGTGCAGGCAGTGGACGACGCCGATTTCCTCCTTATCGCCGGGGTGATCAATGGCGCCGGCACCGCCGCGGTAGGCGTGGCCAACACCACCCTGGTGACGGACAACACGGTCAAGGCTTACGTGGGCCAAGACGCCACGGTGCGGGCCAAGGGCAATGGCGATGCCGTAAGCGCGTTCACGGGCACCAAGGACGGCAACGGTAACAAGAAAACCGAGCCCATGCGGGGCCTGGCCGTGACGGCCACCTCGTACGAGAAGATCCGCAGCTTTGCGGTGGCGGGATCCGGGGCCGGCACGGCGGGCGTTGCCGGTTCCGCCGCCGTCAACGTCCTGGATGAAACGACCCTCGCCTACGTCGATCAGGGCGCCGTCATTAACGACAATACGCAGGGCGCCAACGCCGGCTCGAACGCGGCCCAGGACGTCAACGTGCTGGCCTCCGCTGAGACGGAGATCCTGAGCGTGGCCGGCGGCCTGGCCGGCGGGGGCACTGCGGGCGTTGGCGCCGGCGCGGACGTCGCCGTCGTCAACAAGGAGACCAGGGCCTACCTCTGGGCGAGCACGGTCGACGCCAGGCAGGACGTGAAGGTCCGCGCCAACTCCGCGGAGGACTTCCTCTCCATCTCGGTGGCCCTGGGCGTGGGGGGGACGGCCGGTATTGCCGGCTCGGGGGGCGTCTATACCGTGGATAACACCACCCGCGCGTTCATCGGCGATGATCCGCACGACACGATCGACCTGTCCGGCACCACCACGACCGTCGTCGCAGAGGGCAGCGTGTTGGTCTCTGCGGTGGATGACACCGAGATGGATATCATCGCGGGGAACATCTCGGGCGGCGGCACGGCAGGTGTTGGCGTGGCCGCCGGCGTCACGGTCGTCGACAAGACCACCGAAGCCTTCCTCGGTCCCAACGCCGACGTCACCGGCAAGGGCGGGGGCAGCGGAGTGACGACCCATACCGGTCAGTTTGCCGTCGGCTCCGTGGCCGATTCCGGCTCGGAGGACTTTGGCGAGGTCCCCGCGGCCACAATTACCGAAGTCGGCCAAGCCAACGACACGATTCGCTTCGACGAGCCTCACGGCTTTGCCACGGGCCAAGCGGTCATATACACGAAGGGCACCAGCGACGTCGGTATTGAGGGAGGGGGCAAGCTTGAAGACGGGCAAACCTATTACGTCATCGCCGAGGATACTGACAACACGCTGGACTCCGCCACGATCAAGCTGGCGGCGACCGACGAGGACGCGCATGAGGGCAAGGCCATTGATCTGGCCCCCTCTACTCTATCCGGCACGCACAGCCTCACCGACGGCATTCCCAGCGTCCCGAACGGCGACGTCACCGCGCCGGGCCAGCAGCTCCAGTCAGGTGCGAATACCAACTTTGACAACGAAGGCGGTAACGATCTCGCGCCCGATGAGGATACCCAGACCAAGCAGCGCACGTCCGTTGCCGGGACCCAGGCCGGCTTCAAGGGAGTCGCGGTCACCGCGGTCAACCAGGACGACATCGAGACCATCGCGATCAGCGGCGGCGGGGCGGGCACCGTGGCCGTCAACATCGGCGGCTCCGTCTGTGTCATCACCAACAACACCTCGGCCTATGTGGCGGGCGGCGCCAAGGTCAACAAAGACACCGATACCACGGACGGAACGACGAGTGACCAGTCGGTGCTGGTGGCGGCGGGAAACGACCTCTACCACATGGGCATTGGGGGGGCGATCTCCATCGCCGGAACGGTCGCCGTGACCCCGGGCGCCGACGTGACGGTGATCACGAACAACACCAAGGCTTACGTCGACGACGGCGCGCTGGTCAAGGCCGAGAAGGACATCGCCGTGGTGGCCAACTCCAGCGAGGACGTCCTCTCCATCGCGGCCGGGGTGGGCGGCTCGGGCACCGTGGGCATCGGCGTCGCGGCGTCGGTGATCGTGATCGACAACACCACCTACGCCTACATCGGCTGCACGACAGGCGCCACGGCCAGCGCCGGCGGCAATATCCTCGTCTCGGCCACGGACACCACCGAGACCTTCGTGGTCGCCGGCAGTCTCGGCGTGGGGTTCGGTGCCGCGGGCATCGGCGGTGCCGCGTCCGTCGCAGTGATCAACAAAGACACCCGGGCCTTTGTCGGTAGCTACGCCACGGTGGACGCCAAGGGCAACGGCGGCTACCTGACCGGCATCCTGGACGGCAGCAACACGGCCGCGGGGTTCGGAGCCGAAGCCCAGTTCCGGGGACTTGCCGTGCAGGCCCAGTCCAGCGAGGACTTGTTCGCCATCGGCGCCAGTGCGGGGGGCGGCTTCTACGCGGGCCTGGCGGGAGGCGTCGCGGTCGAGGTAATCGATTCCGACACGCAGGCCTACATCGGTCAGGGGGCCCAAGTCAACCAGGACACCGAGAACGAACACCCGGGCCAAGCTGTCAACGTGTCGGCAGCCAATCGCTTATCCGTGTTCGCCTTGGGAGGCGGCCTGGGTCTCGGGGCCGCCGGCGTCGCCGGCGGGGTCGACGTCGGCATCATCCGCAATGACACCACCGCTTACATCGGCGACGATGCAGTGGTCGAGGCCCGCCACGACGTCGACGTCAATGCGCTGTCCAGCAAAGACATTGACAGCTACGCCTTCAGTCTCGGAGGGGGGCTTGTCGGCATTTCCGGCTCCGTCTCCGTGTGGTCCATCGGCAGCGAATTGAAGTGCAAGTATTCCTACGAAGAGAAAGACCAGGACACCGGACAGACCTCCAGCCAGTCGGACGAGCCTCTGAAGCAGAACGACCTCAAATACACGCTGTCGTCCCAAGACGACAAGGACAGCGGAAAGGAGGGCGATCCCGGCGCGGCCTTCGCCGCCAACTTGCTCAAGTACGATGCCACGGACCAGAACGGCGAGGAGGATGACACGCCCGACAATACGCAGCTTCTTGCAGCCAAAACCAGTGAGGCCGCAGCCCATGTTGATGATAACACGTCTGATACGCTGCTGTCTGACTCCACGTCCGGGTCGTCCGGGACGGAAACGGCCGGGACCACCGCCTATGTCGGCGTCGACGCCACGGTCCATGCGGGAAACGACGTCAACATCCGCGCGACCGACCGCCTCGAATTCGACGTCATCGTCGGCAGTGCCGCCCTGGGCGGGCTGAGCCTGGGCGGTTCCGTGGCCGTGCTCAATGTAAACAGCAACGTCGAAGCCTTCATTTCGGAAAAGGCAACGGTCGGCGCGGGCCACGACGTCCTGGTCCATGCCGGTTCCGTTGAAGACCTCTACGGACTGGGCATCTCCGGACAGATCAGCTGCTGTATCTCGCTGGGGGCCCAAGTCGTGGTATTCAACGACAACAGCACCCAAAAGGCCTTTATCGGGCGCCCCGTCGACAACGAGCCGGACCGCGCCACCATCGACCAGGCCGGCGGGACGGTGGCCGTGGAAGCCGAAGCCGACCGCACCATCAAGGCCCTGGCCATCGGCGGTGGTCTGAGTGCCGGGGGCAGCATTGGTGCTTCCGTGGCGATTGCCAACGCGGGCGGTTCCACCAGCGCCCACGTCGACGATGCCCGCATCGCACAGGCCGGGGGTACCGTCGGTAACGTCAGCGTCACGGCCGAATCCGTGGCCGACGTGGAGGCGTTCACCGTCGCCGTGGCCGGCGGCCTTACCTTCGGTCTGAGCGGCTCCATCGCCCTGGCAGAGTACAATCCCAGCATCGAGGCGTCCATCACTAACGACGCCGACGTCACGGCGGCCGATGATGTCAGCGTTGAATCCCATTCGCGGGCCGACGTGGACACGGACGCCTACGGCGTGAACGTAGCCGGCGCCGCGGCGCTGGGGGCGTCGGTGGCGATTGCGAAAAACGAGCCGACGATGACCACCGCGATCGGCAGCGCCGCGGTGACGGCCGGCGGAAGCGTCACGCTGAGATCCGTGCACAACTACAGCGATGACCCGAATAACCCCATCAGGCTTCACCAGGGCGCGGAGGCCCAGGCCACGACGGCGTCCGGTGCGCTCCTACTCGGCGCCGCCGGGGCCTATGCCGAGGCGGAGACCTCGGCGGTTGTGAAGACCTACGTCGCCGATGACGCGCAGATCACTGCCGGCACGGACGTCCGCCTGCTGTCGCTGGTCAATAGCGACGCGGAAAGCGACACCAGCGGCGTCGGCGGCGGGTTGGTGGGGGTCGGCGTCAGCCTGGCCTATGCCACCACCAGCGGCAGCACGTCGACTTACGTCGGCGATGCGGACGTGACCGCCGGCCAAAACGTGGAAGTGACCTCGCGTAGCCATAACGAGGCGTACGCAGAGTCGCTTGCCGTGGCGGGGGGCATCCTGAGCGGCTCGGGCAACGTCAGCGAGACGACGGTCGACCCGTCTGTCGATGCGCGAATCAAGGGCGGCGCCACCGTCACCGCAGAGATCGCGGTCCTGGTCGACGCCCGGGCGTTCGTGACCGGCAAGACGGACACTCAAGGCGTCAGCGCCGGCGTGCTGGCCGTGGGGGTGTCCGAAGCAAACTCGACGGTCGCGCCCAACGTAACGGCATGCGCGGGAGGCGATAACACGACGATCACGGCCGGCACGCTGTCCGTGATTGCGGCGTCGTCCCCCGTCGCCGGCTATTCCGCCCAGTCCCGCGCCACCGGGTCGTCCGGCGGTCTCATCGGCGTCAGCGCCACGAAGAGCAAGGCGCACAGCGGCGGCACGGTAACCGCCTATGTGGGCCAGAACAGCACGTTGAACGTCACCGGCACAGCCAAGATCTTTGCCGAGACGTCCAGCAAACAGAACGCGGTCGCGGACGGGTTCAGCGCCGGCCTGGTCGCCGCCGGTGCGAACAAGGCCACCGCTTCTTCGAACAGCATCACCAAGGCGTTTCTGGGAAGCGGGGTCACGGTGACGGGAGGCGCCCTCGAGATCTCCGCAACCGGGACCGACGACAACCTTGCGAACTCGGAGTCCGGCAGCGGGGCGATCGTATCCGGCGCCGCGGCCAGCGCGAAGACCCAAAGTACCAGCATCACCACAGCCTATGTCGAAGACGGACCATCCGCCGCAACCATCCGGGTCAACGACCTGACGATCACCGCCGATCACACCTCGAAATTCGACAGCAAGGCCAACAGTGTCAACGCCGCTCTGGTCGGCGTCAGCGGCGCCTATGCCGACAACTCGGTCAACTCAACGGTGGAGGTGAACCTCGGTGCCCAAAACGACGTCGAAGCGGAGAATATCGTTGTCGAGGCAATCAACAAAACGGAGAAGCCGGAGTCGGGATACGCGGTCCAATCCGGTTCGGGCGGTGTGATCGACGCGCCGGCCGCGGAGAGCAACACGACCATCAACCACAGCACGAGCGTCATGGTGGGCGCCGACGCCAAGCTGCGCCTCGTCGGAGATCCCGAGCAACCCGGCAAGTTCGAGCTGACCGCGCTGAACGACGTCGAGGCCCACGACAAGGCGAAGCTGGATTCAGGCGGCGCGATCGCCATCGCCAAGGCGGCGTCGGTCATCCACAGCGACCAGAACGACGCGACGGTCCAGATCGGTCCCCGCGCCGAGCTGACAAGCGTCGGCGACATCGATCTGGCCGCTCGCACCCAAACCCTCATCCAGACGAAGGCCGACGCCAAGACCTACGGCCTTGCCGGCGCCGCCCAAGGCCGCGCCGTATCGAGCATGGCGGCCGAGAACAAGATCGTTGTTCAAAGCGACGCCCGGTTGCAGGCGGAGGGTGACGTCAACCTGCGGGCCGGCCGGGACGCCCAGGGCACGCCCAATGAGATCGACGTTTCCGCGCGCACCGACCTGTGGAACAAGACCGCGCTTCCCGTCAAGACCAGTCCCCAAGCGGACGCGCAAATCAACCAGTCGAACACGATCGAGGTCCAAGCCCGCGCGGAGATCGCCAGCGTCAAGAACGTCAACCTGATCGCCGACAAGGGCAACTACACGGCCTTCGGCAAAGGGATCGGCAAGGACCTCTATCGCCAGTTGGCCCAGGAAATCCTCAACGGCATCGGGAGCATCTTCGGCGTCAAGAAGATCTCGCTCGAGATCCACGGCGGATCCACGACCGTCAATGCGGATAGCAGCGTGACTGTGGACGGGACCGTGCGGGTCGGGATCCGGAACGAGCAGTACCTGACCATCGCGGAGGCGATCCCGGAAGGGGCGGGGATCCAGATGACTGGAAATCCCAAGCTGGACTTCACCCAGGATCCCAGCGGCCCGGACACGATCCAACGGTTCAGCGGAAGCTGGACCGCCGAGGGGTTCCGGCCGGGCCAGTTGATCGTGGTCTCCGGTACCAGCGCCAACGACAACACGTACACGATCGCGTCGGTCGACGAAGACATCATCACGCTCGCGGACGATCTGGCGAGCACCGAGGCCCACGCGCCTTCACCTGACTTGGCGATCTACGTGGTTGCCTCCCAACAGGTTCCGGCAGCGGTCGAAATGACCGGCAGCCCGGAGCTGGAGCTGACGGAAGGTGGCGCGAATCCCGACACGATCACGCGGTCCCAGGGGAGCTGGATCGCCGACGGCTTCAAGGAAGGCACGTTCATCCGCTTCGTAGGTTCGTCGGGTAACACGGACGCCTACGAGATCGCATCGGTCACGGACAACGTGATCGAGCTCGCGACCACAGAGGACCTGGCCGACGAGACGCTCGCTGCCCCCCAGCTCGAGGCCGTGGTGGCGCAAACCGTCCTGAACGCCCCCGTGAGTGTGCAGAACGAAACGCTCGAATTCGAGGCCAAGCGGGCCCAGATCACGCGTTCGGCCGGGAGTTGGACAGGGGACGGGTTCCAGGTGGGCGATGAAATCACCATCTCTGGCGCGGGCGCGGCCGGCAACAACAAGACCGTCACCATCGAGTCGATCGACGGCAACGTCATCCGGTTCGCGCCCGGGGAAGACCTGGTGCAAGAGGGGGCCTCACCGGCGAGCGTGACCACGCCGATCGAGATGACCCGCAGCCCCGGGATGACGCTGACGTTCGACCTGGCGGACGCCATCAACAACGTCGAGGCCAAGATCACGAGGTCGACCGGGAGCTGGCTCGACGACCGATTCAGCCCGGGCCAGACCATCGCGATTTCCGGTTCGGCAAATAACAACGGCAGCTACACGATCGCATCGGTCAGCGCGACGGTCATCGAGCTCGTGGAAGACCTGGTTCAGGCCGAGGTCGACGCCTCGCCGACGCTTGAAGCGACCTCACTCATTGAGACGTCCGGTGGCCCGACCCTGACGTTCGAGGCACGCAGCGACGACAATGCGGAGATCCACTGGTCGTCGGGGAATTGGGTCGCCGAGGGCTTCAGGCCGGACCAGACCATCCAAGTGTCTAATTCCGGTTCGAACAACGGAACGTACACCATCGCGACCGTGAACTCCACGGTGATCGCGATCGCGGACGACGACCTGTACGATGCGACTTCGCTATCGTCGTCAGTGCTGGGGGCGGACTCGCTGGAGAAGGTCGAGACGACCGGCGCGGTCGGACTGGAGTTCATCCCCAGCTCGGGCGGGGACCCCGCCAGGATCGTGCGAACGTCCGGGTCCTGGGGCGTCGACGGCTTCGGCCGGCAGACGGACGGCGCATTCGAGCAGGGCCCCTACAGCCAGTTCATCAAGATCACCGGCGCCGCCGACCCGGCAAACAACGGGACGTACAGGACGGCGTCGGTCAGCCCTACGGTCATCGAGATCGAAGCTGCCTATGACTTCAGCAGCAGCGAAACCACCGCGCCGTCCGGCGCGCACGTGCTCGCGCTCGATCAGGACGTTGTGCCGAGGGCCATCCAGGCCACCGGGGCTGGCCCGTTGCAGTTCACACCGGCGGACCCGCAGAACGGCATCCCGGCCGCGATCTCGCGGACTTCCGGGAGCTGGATCGCGGACGGCTTCGAAGCCGGCCAGTTCATCCGCGTGGACGGCTCCAGTTCGAACGACGGGACCTACCAGATCAAATCGGTCGCCGAGACCGTCATCGAACTCGAGGACGACCTGCCGGCGTCAGGGCCCGCGACCGCCGGGGTGCAGGTGTCCAGCGTGGAGGTGCGGCCCATGGCGATCATCATCGAGGAACAAAGCGGGGGCGTGGACGATCCCGTCCTGACGGTGGAGGACCTTGCCAGAAACATCACGGACGAGATCGCGTACCTCCAGGAACTGAAGGTGGAGCACGCGGGGAATGCGGCCAAGATAGCCATCTACAACGCGCAGATCACTCAACTGGAGTACCAGCTCGTCGACCTGAAGCTCGTGGCTGACAGCGATCCTGGACACCCAGACAACGACCTGAACAATCAGGTCACGGCCACCCCCATCACGGGGTATCAGGTCACGTACATCAACGTGCCGCAGATCACGGCCCGGTCCGCAGATATCAACGTCGTCGGCGACGTCCTGGTCGGTTCGGGACAGCTCCAAGCGCCCGGCGACACGACGATAAAGGTCGTGAACCACAGCCCCTACTACCTGCGCGTCGGGAGTTCCGGGCCGAACCCGGAGGATCCCCGGCTGTGGATCCCGGAAGAGCAGGGCGGGCACGTCACGCTCAACGGCGTGCCGGTTGCGACCTGCGACGAGATCGACGAGCAGAACGTCGGCGCTGCCTCCGCGACGTTCAGTTTGATCGTCACCGGGGAGAACTCGGCCCAGCCGCTGATCCACGTGGAGAACACGTTCGACCCGGAGGACTCCGAGGATGAGCGCTTCCGCGATGCGGCCGCCCCGGACATCGAAATCGTCGGCACCGTGTCCAACGTGAACGGGACCGTGAGCGTGCAGAACAACTGGGGGAGCATCTTCATCAAGACCGCCCTTACCACGTTCGAGGCCGACCCCGGGAGCAACCACCTCACGTGCGAGGATCATGGCTTGACCACGGGCGACGGCGTCTGGGTCTCCAGCACCGACGCACTGCCGGGCGGCCTTTCCGAGGACGTGAAGTACTATGTCAGGTACGTGAGCGACGACGAGATCGCCCTGCATCCCACGGAGCTCGATGCCCTCGAGGACACGAACGCCATCAACATCATCGACAGCGGCGTAGGCGTTCATAGCCTCAAGACGGGCGAAGGCAGGATCGTGGCCAAGACCGTGGACATCGGCGCCGGCCGTGACGTGGTCATCGCTACTGACGTCGCCCACACCGGAGGCGATCCGGACGCGCAGTGGCTCGACGAACGGCAGAAGAACGAAGCACTAAACGCAGCCGTTGCTGCCCCGGATGATACGCCGCCGAATCCCACAGACGCCACCGATGGCATGAGAGCCGGCGGGCCCGTTGTGGCCGGCAACAACGTCTTCATCACGGCTCGCATCCTGAACATCAACGGACTCGTTCAGAGCGGCCGGCCCGACCGTGCGTTCGTGCTGGATACCGGCTGGGATGCCTACATCGCCGCCTGGGCCCAAGCCAACCCCGATGAACAGTATTACCAGTTGTCAACCAACAAGGGCGCGGTCGTCTGGGGCGTGGTCGGCGGAGCCTCGCCGAAGATTGTTGAGATGAGCGGCGTCCCGACGTTGACGTTCAGGGATCAGAGCCCGGGCAACGACACGATCACGCGGTCCCAGGGAAGCTGGATCGAAGACGGCTTGCAGGCGGGCATGTCGGTTAACGTTTTCGGAACCGCGAGCGACAATGACGGGACCTACTTCATCAAGAGCATCAGCCCCGGGACCCTCACACTTAGCGACAGCGACGACCTGGCGGACGAGACGGTCGTCGTGTCCGCGTCGAACATTGCGGCCAGATTCAACCGCGATACAGGCGTGATCGAAGTGGACTCGGTTGCGGTCGAGGGGGGCTACATGCAGCTCACCGGCCAGATCATCAGCACCGGCATGGGGCAGCTCCGCGTCGTGGACGGCTTCGGGCACATCCAGGTGGACAACCAGACGCAGTACCCCATCGAGCTCAAACGCCTGGATACCGGCGCGAGCACCCCGGCCCGCGTCACCGGCAGGCCGGTATTGACCTTCACGGACGGCGGAGGACTGGCCCCGGATACCATCACGCGCGATTCGGGAAGCTGGTTCCTCAACCGCTTCGAGGCGGGGCAGAAGGTCACCATCTCCGGGTCGGCCCTCAACGACGGGATCTACACCGTCGAGTCCCTCAGCCAAGATGGAAAGGTCCTCGCACTCCAGGGCAGCGGGAACCTGAAGAACGAGCTGACGTGGTCGCCCGACGTCGTGGTCGCGGAGATCGAGGTAACCGGCGCTCCTACACTGACGCTCCAGGACGTCTCGCTGGCTGCGGGCACTAAGGTTTTGTTCTGGGATGATCCGCACGGCCCCGACTTGATCGTGCGCTCGACCGGCAACTGGCGAGACGACGGTTTCCGGGAGGGGCAGCTCATCACAGTTTCGTACTCGCCGGAAAACGACGGCGTGTATCAGATCGCCACCATTTCCGATGACGGAACGACCCTGGTGCTGGATGAGGTCTCTCGCCTCACCGGCCCGCCCGTTTGGGTCGATGCCGTGGTGACCGCGGCCGACACGATCATCCGCTCGGAGGGGAGTTGGGCCGCCGACGGGTTCAAGCCCGGCCAGGTGATCGCCCTCTCCGGGTCCCAGAACGGCAACGACGGGCTCTACGAGATCGGCAGGGTCATCGACGACGAGGCCAACAACGTCCATATCCTGGAGCTCAAGCAGGAGCTCCCCGCCGACGAGAGCAGTACGGCTTCGCCGGACTTGCGGGTTGCCGGGCGGCTCGAGGTCGCCGGAGCCCCCTCGCTGGTCCTGCAGCAAGACGCCGCGGGCGACACGGTCACCCGCTCGTCGGGGAGCTGGATCGAGGACGGCTTCCGGGAAGGCCAAGCCATCACCGTCACCGCGCCGGGCTTCAGCCAGACCTGCACCATCGCATCCCTGAGCGACGAGGTCGTGACGCTTGCCGAAGGCAACGTCCTGCCCGACATGGTGGTCTCGTCCTGGAACGAGGGGCTCGAGATCCGAGGCGAGCGAAACGACGGCATCGAAGGGACCATCATCATCACCGACATCGGCGGCGGGATACCCCGGACCGTGAAATACACGAGAATCGGCGATGAGATCCAGGTCACTGACGTCGCCGGGAACCCCCTCCCACAGCCCGAGGGGACGACTTCCAGAACCACGTCCTACGTGATAGAGGATGGGCTGCGATACTACTGGGTGCGCGCGCAGGGCAAACAGAATAAGATCACCAAGTACTGGATCAAGAAATCATGGATGGGCATCGACTGGGCGGCGAAAGACCCAGGGGAACAGCCTACCCAGGTCTGGGTGGAAGCGCTGGGGCCGATCGTCCAATTGAACGACGGCACCTACGTGGGCCGGGAAACGGGGAACCACACCAACGACGGGTACGCGTACGACTTCGAGAACGTACTCTTGGATCGTCAGGTGGATATTATCTCGCGGACTGAAACCAAAGGGTGGTGGATCTTTTCCACAACCTACCACCACCTGTGGAAGATCACCCAGGACGGCTTCACGAACTTCCACACCCACAGCGTCAAGGCCGATTACCCCATCGCGATTGAGTTCACGGGCTATGACACGAGTTCGGTCATTATCAACTCGAACAAGGACGTGCTCCTCAAGGGGTCGATCGTCAGCAGGAACGGGCCCACGGTCATCACCAGCACCGACGGCGCCATCGAGCAGGTGTCCGATACGGCAATGATCATCACCAGGGACATCTCGCTCAGCGCGGCCAACGGGATTGGTGACGGGGAGGGAGGGCCCATCCGCGTCGACTTGCTGTCCAGCACGGTGGACGCGGTAACGGGAACGGGCGACGTCGAGATTATCGAGCTGGACGGCGGGGTCGAGATCGGCACGGTCAGCACGCCGGACGGCAACGTCTACATCACGGCGGAGTCGGACATCGTCGCAGCCGATGAGAACTCCAAGATCACCGGCGGCCTCGTCGAACTGACGAGTCTGACGGGTGGGATCGGCACGGCCGACCTGCCGATCGTGATGGACAGCGGCGAGGCCGAAGACGACGGGCTCAGGGCCTCGGCCGTCGGCGACGTCTACCTGAAAGAGGAACACGGCGACCTCCTCCTGATCAGCGCGGAATCCCTCGCCGGGAACGTGACCATCGAAGTCGCTGACGGCAGTCTCCTGGACCATAACACCCAACAGGAAAGGGATACCCGTACCGAAACGGAGCTGCTCGGCCTCTGGAACGACGCGCGGCTGACCGGCGACGCGGCAGATCAAAGTGCCGAAGACAGCGTTACGGCCTTCGAGCAGAAGAAGACGCAGGAATACGAGACCTATTGGCAGTATCGGAACGTTCGCGCCGTGGATGACGGTGCGGGCGGAATCGTCTACGAGGCCGATCCGTACGATGCGAGCTTCCAGTACCGCCTGCCGGATGACCAACGACCGTACTATGAAGCGGAGTTCGAGGCGCAGGTCCGGGAAGAGCATCCGGACTGGACCGATCAGCAAGTGGCCGAAGAAGTCGCCAGGCGGATTGAGGGCTTTGAAGACGCAAAGACGGAGGACTTTCACCGGATCCACGAAGAGCTGGAACTTCAAGGACTCACCGATACTTACGATCCCGACTATGCCTTTACCGCCAGTGCGACCGAACAAACGGAGGTCACCGACGGTTTTTTGTGGACCGTGGAGGAACTGAAAAACTCCATTGGGTTGGGCCTGCTCAAAGAAACGTCCGATACCGAGACGCGAATCGAAGCGCCCAATGCGAAAGGGGACGATGTCACTTTGATCGCGCTCGCCGGCGGATTGGGAACGACCGCGGGATACGTCGAGTTCGTTTTCCCGGTGACCGATCTGACGGACGACGGGAAGATCGCCCTGCTGGCCGCCGAAAAGGACGATCTGACCTTCTACGACGCAAGCGGCAATCCCGTCGACCCGAGCGATCCGAGTGCGGAGAAGCTCGTCATCGCCCTGCGCGAAGACGTCGACGTCGAGGCCGGCGGGGTAATCCTGGTCGAAGCCGGCGGGAACGTGTTCTTGGGTTCGGAAAAGGACCTCAATATTGACCAGGTCCTTGCGGGCGAGAAGGTCCGCATCAAAGGGGCGGGAGGCATCTTCGATATGGCGGTGGTCGGCACGACAAACGTCGAGGCTACCGATCTGATTCTGGAAGCTGCAACAGATAGTATCGGGAGCAGCACCGATCCGCTTTCCATTGACCTTGCCGATGACTCGACCCTGACGGCCCGATCGGGCAAGGACATCTACGTCACCGAGCAAGCGGGTGCCTTGAACGTCGACGCCGTGTTTGCCAAGGGGAACGTATGGCTTACGGTTCACGACGGGCCGGGCAGCGGGGACGACCTCCTCATGGGCGAAGAGTCGGCGATCAAAGCCGCGGGCGGGTGGGTCACCTTGCAGGCCGGCGACGACGTCCGGATCGAGCAGGGCGCCTGGGTCCAGGCAACCGCGGCGGTTACGATCCGCGGCGATCACGCAGATGCCGACCCGGCGAGCGGCAGCAAAATACACGTGGCCGGCAGCATCTACGGCGAATCGGTCGAAATCACCGGCGGCGACGATGACGACATCGTGAGCCTGACGAACGTGATCGCCGAGACGCCCACCACGGTGCTCACTTACGCCGGCAACGACACGATACACGTGGGTAGCAATGCTACCGCCGAGTCAAACAGCGGGGGCACCCTGAACGCCATCGACGGACTCCTGACCATCCACGGCGGGTTGGACGACGACCAAGTCCGTGTGGATGATTCCGGCGAGGATCAAGACAACGCCGGGGTCCTGACCGCCGGCAAGCTGTTGGGCCTGGGGATGGGCCCGGACCCGGGTGCGGTCGACTGGGCGCTGGGCATCGAGTACGACGAGATTGAAGAGCTGTGGATCTCGCTCGGCTCCGGCAGCGACACCCTGGACGTGCTCGGCACCTCGGCCGTCACGGGCCTCGATGCCGGCGCCGGGGGCGATACCGTCACGGTTGGCAACACGAACGAGGAATTCGACAAAACCAGCGGCACGCTCGACGCCCTCCAAGGGGACCTCTACATCCTTCCCCAGACCGACTCGGATACCGACGATACTGTCGTCGATACGCTGAACGTCGACGACAGCGGCTCAGTCCAGCCGGACGTCGCCGCGATCGTCGATCTGGGCGGGGGGCAGTTGAACGTATCGCAGCCGGCCGGCTTCGTGCCCGCGACGGTTGAGGAGTTCCGGCAGTTTGCCACCGAACTGGCCGGTTTCGCGACGGCGACCGTCTTCTACTACAACGGGACCGGCAAGGACGATGCCTTCGAATACGTAAACGTCCGCGACGGGCGGGGCGACGACGAGATCGAGGTGTACGACACCACCGCCGGCATCCGCACGACACTCGATTCCGGCGACGGCGACGACACGTACTACGTCACCGGCAGCGGACTCCGCGCCGACAACCTGTTCTTCGGCGGCAACGCCAACGATACGTTCAACGTTTATGTCGACGCCGCAACCCTCGGCGCCGATCTGGCGATCTACGGGGGCGACAATGACTCCGGACGCCGTGACGTCGTCAATCTCCACGAGACCGCCGATCTGACCCGCACGAATCTGAGCGCCACGGACCAGGCCCCAGACGGAGTCATCGTAGGCGGCCTTGGCGTCTCCTTGTTTGCCGAAGAGGTCGAGACCCTCCGCTATGACGGCGGCGGCAACAACGATGACAGGTTCCAGATCATCGGGAATACGGGCGACAACAAAATCACCGTCGCGCCCACCGGCCCAGACTCGGCGGTGGCCTTCTACGACGGGGAGCCGTTCGACGGCCCGCCCCAGGACTTCGCCACGCAACTGCCCGGCAGTGCCAGCCGACCGGACCTCTCGGGGCTCCCGGACCTCCAGTTGAGCGGCCTGACCGGCGCCGCGGGGCTGGCCGTGTCCGACCTGGGCGGCGCCCTCAACCGCGTGTACGTCTACGCCCGGAGCGAAAACGGTCTGAGCGATCCGAATGCCGAGGCCGCGGGCGACGATCCGTTCGGCTTCGGCGACGGTTTGCTGCTGCCGGCGGTCGGGGCCGGCAAGGCCTGCGACGCGATCCACGTGACCGACTCGGCGGTCCGGATCGCCTCGCTTCTCGGGGTGAACATCAACGCTTCCGACTTCGTCCAGCCCGACGCGTCGAAGCCCGGTCTCGTCGTCAATGCCGGGGAGGAAGAAGGTCCTGCCCCCGACGGGGTTGCCGACGATATCACGGGCGAGTTTTCGTACACCTACAAGATCCAGGTCAACGGCGGCCGGCCGCTGCCCGAGTTCGCGCCCTCGGGAGACCGGCTTGCCCTGCCGATCTCCGGGGAGATCAACATCTTCAGCGACCAGACCGCCGTGCCCAACGTGACGATCACGTCCGGCGGGTCGTGCGGATTCGGTTGGAGCTCGATCGAGAACGTCAACCTGACGCCGGGATCCGGTAGCCAGACGGTGAACCTGATCGGCGACAACAACGACCCCGCGACGCCGCAGGACGACCGCTACGTCGTCGTCGGGGCCGACGTTGACTCTCAGTTGGAGATGTTTCTTGCCCAGCCGGAGTTCCAACCGGACCCCGACGGCGACAATGAGTTCTTCCTGGAAATCAACGGCAGCGCTCCGATCGGCTTCCGCAACGTCTGCTTCCTGAACGCGTTCGATCCTGATCAGGGTCCGACGTCGGAGCCATCCGCCGCGGGCAGCGACGATACGCTCAGCATCACGCCCTACGCCGACAACCGGCCGCAGAACTGGGGCATCGACGTGCGTTTCCACGGCGGCGGCGATGCCGCAGGGGATCAGATCGACTATGTTGGCGTCGCCTGCGTCGACGACCATATTGCTGTAGAACCCGTCGGCGAGGGCCGTGGCCAGATCGTGGTCGACGGCATCGTCACGATCGCCTACACGGGCACGGAAGATCTCACGTTCGCGGCCAGCGACTCCCTCTGGGGCGACAACGACACGCTCGTGGTCGAGGGAACCGACGGCATCTCGCCGCTCACCAGCGGCCGGGACGTGGTCACCGTCGACTTCACGGCTCCGGGGGATGACACCGGGCCGTGGATTGTGGTCGCCGATCGGGCGTCCGGCACCGAGCTGATCCACGTGGAGAACATCTCCCGGTTGCCCGCCGTGGATTTCGACCTCGGCGAGGAAGCGGACCTGATGGTGGTGCATCCGGGCGCAATCGCCGTGAACGTCTGGGGCGGCGAAAGCCCTGACCAACTCGTCGTGTATGACGACGGCCCGGGTGACGCGGTGATCTTCCGGCAGGGGCCCGATTACCGATCCGGCTCCGTCCTGGTGGGCGCGTTGGCGCCGGTGGATTTCGCGGAAATCGAGTTCTTCGGAGTCCAGCCGCTCGATCCGGTGACCGGTGGCACGGGCACGGACGGGTCGGGGCGTCTCGTCGAGTTCGACGTTGACCCGTTCGAGACGAACGACAGTCGTTTCCATGCAACCGACCTGGAAGCCCTGGGGACGGTGCCCGGCCGGCCTAACATCGATCCGCCCGGCACGACCGACCCGTTCCTTCCCGGCGACGAAGACTGGTACCGCTTCATCGCCCCGCGAGCCGACACGTTCCAGTTCCAGCTCCTTTTCCATCCGCTCGCCGGTTTGCCCGGAGGCGGCCTCCTGGTGATTGAAGCCTACGACGAAGGGGGCGCGCCGGTCAGTTCGGGCACGGCGATCGAGGGCGGACAGGCGGTGACGGTGGGCATGGAAGAGGGCCGGCAGTGCTTCCTGCGGGTCCGCGGCGCCACGCCCGAATCGATCAACCCCTACGACCTCGTGGTGGCCGACGCCGACCAGCAGGGGCCTCGCGTGACCGCCGTGTTCCTGACGCAGAATCCGAAATACGACTTGTTCGATCCAAAGCCGTCGGCGGACGGCCCCACGCCACTCGTCTTCAGCTTGTCGATCGACCTGGAGGACTTGCCCGCCCGCGCACCCGGGTTCGTCTATGCTGCGCTCGATGAGTCCATTGCGGGTGACCCCGCTCACTATCTGCTTGCGGGGGACCATCATGGCGTGATTCCGATCGACGCGGTCGTGGCCACGAATCATCCCTTTGGCGTAGGCAAGACCGCCACCGCGACGATCGAGCTGCAATTCCTCGCTCCCCTTCCCGACGATCGCTACCGATTGACTCTCTCGGACGCAATCACGGATCCCGTCGGCAGCGCGTTGGACGGGGAGACGAACACGGTCAAACCGCAAGAAACGCCGTTGTTCCCGAGCGGTGACGGTGTTGCTGGCGGTCCGTTCGCGGTCCGTTTCACCGTGGACAGTCGCCCGGAGATCGGCACGTCGGTAGCCGGCAACGTGCACGTCGACACGAACGGGAACTTCCTCTTCGACCCGCAAAACCAAGACCCCGCCAACTGTGATGTGTGCTGCACCCTGGGGGCTGCGAGCGACAAGATCTTTGCGGGCAATTTCGCCAATCCGGCGACACCCGGCGCACCCGATCCGGCCGACTCGACGGACGGCTTCGACAAGCTGGCCGCTTACGGCAAGGTCGACGGCGTGTTCCGCTGGTTGATCGACGCCACCGGCGACGCAGTGCCCGACGTCGTTACGACCCAGGGCTCGTCCGACGCCTTCAAGGGCGTGCCCGTGGCAGGCAACTTCGACGGTCTCAGCGCCAACGGTGACGAGGTCGCACTGCTCGTCGGTAGCACATGGCGGTTCGACACCGATCACGATTTCGTCGTCGACACGGCCCTGCGCGGCGCGTTGCGAGGTCACCCGATCGTGGGCGACTTCGACGGCGACGGATACGACGACCTGGGAGCCTACCGGGACGACAGGCTCTCCTTGGACCTGAGCAGCGTCGGGCAAACGCCGATCGCCACCTTGCCCGGTCTGGACGGGGCCGTCGACGTGACGTTCAGCGTCCACTCCGTCGCGACCGCGCAAGGGCTGCTCGCCGCAGACATGGACCAGGACGGCTACGACGACGTGGGCCTCTGGGTGGCCGATTACAGCAGTTCCGAGCCGGCGGGGAGCGGCCAGTGGTGTTTCCTCGTCTCCGACGGTGCTTCGGTTCTGGATCGAATCGTCTACGATTCGCATTCTCGAAATCCGAGGATCGAGTTCACGCCGGCCCCCTCCGGCAGCGACCTGTTCACTCGATTCGGCGGCGAGCCCGGCTTGCCGGTTGTGGGAAACTTCGATCCCCCCAGCATGGATGGCGATGACGTCGATCCTGTAACCCTCAGTCTGCGTGGCACCCCCGGCAACGACGTGTTCGAGTTCATCGCCACCTCGACCTCCGCATCCTGGACCGTGAAACTCAACGGGGTCTCCTACCGCATGAGGTCCGGGATCTCCGCCGTCGATTTCGACGGGCTGGAAGGCCGCGATGCGGTCCTTCTCACCGGCTCCGGCGGTAATGACACGACCGACCTCCGGCCCGGGTCCGGCACGCTCTGCGGCGAAGGCTACACCGTCACCTTGGCCAACGTGGAGTCCGTCAAGGTCAGCGGCGGGGGGGGAGACGACGTCGCCTTGCTCCGGGACAACCCCGCGGGCAACGACGTCTTCTCGGCCAATCCATTCGGCGCCAGGCTCTACGGCGACGGGTTCGACAACCGGGTTGCGGGATTCCGGCAAGTCACCGCACTCCCAGCGGGTGAAGGCCCCCTCGGGGCCGCGCAGCTCGACGTCGACGTGGCCGTGTTTTCCGACTCCGCGGAGGCTGACCTCTTCGAGGCCACACCGGGCGAGGCCAAGCTGAAGTTCGGGGGCCGCGAGGACCACTTCGTCCAGGCGATCGGGTTCCGCTACGTCCACGCCTTCGCCTCGGACGACGGCCAGACCGACACGGCCATCCTCGAAGACCTGGCCGGGCACAGGGATTACTTCCGCGCCTGGGCGACCGACCAGTCGACCGAGGCCAAGATGTTCGGGCTCGGCTTCTTCAACCGGACCAAGGATTTCGACGTAGTGCGCGCCAGCGCCTCGGACACGACCGACGTGGCCACACTGTATGATTCGCCCGGGGCCGACGCGTTCGAAGCCTACGCCGATCGCGCTACGATGGGCTACGCCGGCGGGTCGACCGTTCGGGCCGAGGGTTTCCGCTCGCTCTTCGCCTTTGCCTCCGACGACGGCCAGATCGACACGGCCCATCTGTACGACACGACGGCCGACCGGGGGACCTCCTACGCCACCTGGTTCAAAGGCTTCGACGGCATGGCGAAGATGTACGAAGTATCGACCTTCTACAACCGGGTCGACGACTTCGATCAGGTGATCGCATCAGCGGTCGGGAGCGACGACACGGCCAAGCTCTACGACTCGCCC
>DATKZH010000146.1:0-2074 GCA_035528065.1 Thermoguttaceae bacterium
GTCCACGGCCACGATGCAGGCGCGCCAGTCGGAATACCTTTCCGGGTCGTGGAAACCGCGGAAATCCACGACGACTTCCTTCGCCTCTTCATCGGGATCGAGGCGGATGATGTTGAATCCGTAGGCCCGGGGCGCTTCGGAATTCGCAATGCGGTACGTGTTGTCACAACCGTACACCGGATAAACGTAGCTGACTTCCGGCATTCCGTATTTGCACCGCAGCATGGGCTGCGCGACGAAGTCAACCGTCACCATCCGCGCGGCGTACTCGCCGAAGAAATCGCCGAACCCCTTGATGCCGTTCTCCCACAGTCCTTTTTTCTGCCCGAGCCGTGCGACGGCGTGGTACAGGGTCGGCTCCGTTTCGGCCCGCAGGCTGCCCAGCACCGGAACGATCCCGCTGCCGAAGTTCGGGTTGTCGCCCAGGGCGATCATCCAGAGACCGGCCTGGTAATCGGCGAACATCACGTTGCGCCAGGGATAACAGAAGTTATGGGAGAACATCTGCAGTTCCCCCGGGATGAGCGTATGGATCAAGGCGTTGCAGCCGTTTTCCGCGTGATACCCGCTGTGGCCGAACTCGTGGCTGAGCTTGACGCTGCGCGGCCCGCCGCCGCACCAATAAAGGGTGCAGCAGCCGTATCCGCCGCCGTTGCCGGGGTCGAGGTACTCGATGCCGTTCTTGATGCCCGGCCCGGTCGTCACGGCGAACTTGTACTTGGGGCCAAACTCTCGCCAAAAGGGCATTCTCGCTCCCGCGGCTTCCACGTAGGCCCAGAGATTCTCCGCGAACTCGAGCGTGCCCCGGCGATAGCGGGCCTGCTTGTCGGGCTCCTGCGGACATAACAAGTAGAAGTCGTCAACCCACGTCTTCGAGCCGGTCTGAAAACGCCAATGTTCGCTCTCGATCACCATGCAGCCGGGGCTGTCGGCGGGAAACAGATCGAGATCACGAGGATTCGTCACGTACTCTTCCCGGGAAACCGACGCCTGCAGCTTCGGCCATGCGGCTTGCCAGGTCTTGAAGATGAAGTCGTGATCCTCCGCGTTGAGCATCAGCGAGAACGGCGTGTGGTGGACGACGGCCCTTTGTTCCCCGTTTTCCAGACGCAAAACGGCCGCGGGAGCCAGGACCTCGTCACTGAACACCGGGTTGGGCGTGGGCACGCCGAAGCCGCGAAACCCGACCAGGTGCGCCTGGAACGTCTGGGGATCCGATTCCGTCCAGTTCCGGCACAGCCCGGCCAGGGCTTCCTTGTCTTCCTGTCCCTTGTTCCTGGTCCACGTCCGCAACGGCGCGCCCTCGGGCACGTCGATGATGTCCTGTCCCTTGCGCGGCCACCACTTGACCGTACGGCGCTGGTAACCCGTGGCGTCAGGCCCGCCCTCCTGCTCGACCTCGTCGAGGCCTGCGCCGGGGGCGAGTTTTGCCGGGTAGCGGAGGTTTCGGTAGAAGTCGTACTCCTCGGCCGTCGCGCCGCAGGCGTACAACAAGGCGACGACAAGGATCGTTGGCATCCCGGCGGATTTCATTCGTCCTTCCTTATCAATCGTAATCTCATTTGCGTCGGCAGAGCCGGATTGGGGAACAGTTCAGCAGTATTGTGGCGTCTCTCCACACGGAGAGCAAGTGAGTTGCATATTGGGATGCGGACAACAGGGGACGCGAAACAGGTCAGGGCTCGTACGGACGCCGGAAACCGGGCCTGCCGTGTTTGACCATCCCCACTGCAACGCCATGGCCTTCCGGGTTGTCAGTCGCATGGAGACGCAGTATAACTGGCCGACGGCAGCGAAGTGGAAGTCATCTGGGCATGGATGGGCCGGAGCGAGCGGGCGAAACTGGTAACCGTTTACTTTCGAGACTGAAGACGATGGGCGATCGACGAGAGAAGCGAAAACGCTGGGTGCAACGAGGTCAGTACGCGGTCGAGGTCGAGGTCGAGGTTGTCTATCCGGAAGACGACCCGTCGGAACCCTGCCTCGAACCTGCTACGCTTCGCTGGCTGGACGAGGTCGCGCGCAAGGCCGAAGAGGGAGACCTCCAGTACCTGAAAAAGGTCGGTCGCCTGTT
>DATKZH010000147.1:0-11145 GCA_035528065.1 Thermoguttaceae bacterium
TGGGAACATGTGAAAACCGCTTCCATGTTCTACACCGGGCCCCTTTTCTTCGCACCCCAGTTTACGCAAATACCTCGCAATCGCGTTAGCCCGGATAGACTGGGTAACATGCGGGGGCGCGCGATGGGGGTTGCAACCTAATCATTAGTATGGCATCGCTGCTTATTGCTGCCCTGGCTCTGGGGTGGAATATCTACAGAGATGTCATTATGAAGGGACGTGTGAAAGTCAGGTTTGGCTGGAAAACAATCATAGATCGCAGAGAGAGCACTCCAGATATGATTTTGCTTTCGGGAGTTAACCACGGTCCTGGCAAAGTGGTTCTGCGAATGATAATTACCAGAAATACAAGTCTAGTACGTCGCTTGTGTCGTACAGTAGAACATGGTTTCGTAAAGCTCGTGGAGCAGCCCTCTGAATATTCAGATAAGCTACCCAAAGAACTCGAAATAGGGGACGAATTGAATCTGATATTTCCATCGTCAGCTGGATTCGCAAGTGCAGATTTTACTCATATTGGATTACGGGATAACTTTGATAGGGTTCATTGGGCAAAAAGGAAAGAAGTACAAGCCTTTAGAGCCTTTAGAGAGAAGAGACAAGACATAACAAGCGAGTGCTAGGGACCTCGTACCTCGGCCCCAGACTTGTAGCGTTAGATGGCGAAACAACATGGACACTGATTCTCTCATCGTTTCCACGCGAGGCGCGAGAACGATGGGCAAAAGCGCGGCGGGGGCTACTGCGTCTTCTTCTTCGCCTGCGGAGGCGGCGGCACTTGGGCGGCCATCTGGTCGAAGAGGGCTTTGAGTCGCTGGACCACGTCGGGGTGCTCGTTGGCGACGTTGTGCTGCTCGCAACGATCCTCCTCAAGGTCAAAAAGCATCATCGGCTCGGCCGGGTCGCCGGTGAGGACGTCGGGGTGGTCGTCGGGCGTGGCCTGCTCGTAGGGGGCGAGGATGGTCACGCCGTCCGGGCCCCGCGGGTCGACCCAGCCGCTTGTGAGGTGCTTGGGCCATTTCGGCGGCGGCTTGACGTGCAGCTTCCATCGGCCGCTGCGAACGGTCATCAGGTTCGGGCCGGTCATCGAGAATAGCGCTTCGTGAGGGCTCGCGGCGTCGGAGGTCAAGAGAGGCAGGATGTCCAGGCCGTCGATCACCCGGTCGTCGGGCACGTCGGCCCCGGCCATGGGAACCAGAGGAGGAAAAAGGCAGGCCGTGACCGAGGCAAGCTCGCTACGGAAGCCGTGCCCGCTGCGTGCGGCCTTCCAGCCCGGCGGGGATGGCCCACCTCCTCAGGCCGTCGGCCATCTTCCCGAGTGAAGGTCGACAGCGGCTTACGAGCTTCTTTTGGGTCGACTATCGCACGTCTTTGCGGAACACGATTCCCTGCTCGATCTCCTCCATGCCCAGCTTTCGGCACAGGGCCACACCGGCCGGGTTCCCACGGCAAGCCTGGGCTTCGACGATCATGATGCCCTGCCGAGCCAACTGGCGGAACGATTCGACCAAGAGAAACGAACCAAGCCCGGAGCGTCGATGCGCCGGGGCCACGTCGACTTCCAGCAGCCCGGCGACACGGCCGGGTGTGGAGTTGGTTGTCGGCTGCATGCCGCGAAACGTGGCGCAAGCCAGCACCGCGTCCGTGCCTCGCCGGGTGACCTCGAATCGGGTCAGGTCGAAGTCGGCGGTGGTACACGCTTCCCACCAGCTTTGGGCGGGCGGGTCCGTCTTCACCTGCACGATCATCCGGCGACGCAGTTGCACGTGACGTCGGTCCGTCGGCGCACGGAAGTCGTCCAGCCGGCAGCGAAACAGCAGCGTCCGGTCCACCTCGCGATAGCCGTGCGACGGATACAGGTCCCGCGCCACCTCGTCGCATGAGAGCACGCCCGGCAGCTCGCTGCCGCCGTACAGGCCCAGGTAGAAGGGATCGAGCGGTCGCGCCGCGCCGCCGTAAAGGACCTCGGCGCCGCGGCGACGAAGGTAGGTCTCACATCGCTCCAGCAGACCCTCGGCGACCTCGGCCTCGCGACAATCAGGACGCACGATCACCAGGCAGATCACACCTTTGTCTACCGCGATCCCATCCTGCGTCGCATTCGGACCGAACGCAGCATGCGCGAAGCCGACGGGACGATCGCCCTCGAAGGCGAGGATCAGGCCGTCGTAGTCAAAGTGGGGCTTGCCGAAAACGAACTGCTCGAACAGATCCACCGAGACCGGTTGAACCAGCCCCGTCTGTCCGGCGCGACTCCGCCAGATGTCAGCCAAAACCGGCGGATCGGTGTTGCGGAACGTGCGATACGTCGACATCGCAAGCGAGAAGAACCCTGAATCGCAAATCGCCAATTCCGCGAATTATAGGGATCGGCCGCAATCCGCACCAGGCGGCTGCGGAGCCGGTCGCCTGAAGGTGGGCCTCCGGCCCCAGAGGACGCGTCTCGGTCAATACGAGCTCTTCACGAGTTCCTCGAACGCTACGTGCCAACGCTGGCGGCCCCGTCGCCCTGGCTCGCCGGCCAGAGGTCCGCGCCGGCGGCCGTGCGCTCGACGTGCTCGACCAGTGCCGCTTCCGGCTCGGCCAGACATCGGCTGAGCCGCTCCGAGATCGGCTCCGCCGAACCGTGCCGTCGCAGAGCGAGGAAGTATTCGTGCAACACTCGTCCGTGGTCCGGGCTGCTCTCGAGCAGGAAATGGGCCCACGCCCATGCCTCCGCGTAGTCGTCCTGGGTCATGTCGAAGGGCCGATCGAAGGCCTCCAGCCGTTTCAGATCGGGCTCCCACTGACCGAGTTGGAGCCGGCCGACCAGCTCCGCCAGATGCCGGCGGTTCAACCCGCGCGAGCCTCGGGGGACCTCGAAATACTCGGCCAAGCCCTCGTCGAGCCATAAAGGCAGGTTCGGAACGACCGAGTGCAGATAGCCGTGGGTCACCTCATGCCGGAGGTCTTCGGCCACGCGGTCCCCCCACTGGGCATACACTTCGAGTCGCGTGTCGGTCTCCAGGAAGTACGCCCGCCGCGGTGGAAACTCGGGGTAGTACAGGCGAACGAACGCCTCGAACCGATTCGCATCCTCGAACAGGTAGACGTGGATCGGCTCGTCGGAAAGCGGGACCCCCAGTCGATTCTTCAGGTCGATCCGCCGGGCGGCCAGCTCCTCGATGAGCCGGTGACTGGCGGTCAGCCGGAAATCGCTATGAACCACCAGTTGGTCGCGGACCACGGTCTGGCCGGCGGGCAACGTCAGCCGGCTGGTTGCCAGCGGGACACATCCCTCCCCGGCCAGAACGCCGAGCAGCACGAGCAGCACGAGGGCGTTCCGCGGTGACTTCATTTCTCGAACACGACTGGGTGTGGTCCGCCCGGCGGGAGAGGACTTCGCTTGCTATCGACCCGTCGCCTTCGATCCGCGTCGATCACCCGCCCCACTTGGCGACCCGCGCCGCGGCTCGTGGTTGATCCGTCCAGCGCTTGACGTGCCGTCTCGGCAACCACGGCGGCAAACCGGGGGCCCCATCGGGCGACGCTGAACTGCTCCTTAACCAGCCGACGGCCGGCATCGCCCATCTGTTGTCGAAGCTGGGGATCGCGTGCCAACTGAGAAATCGCCGATGCCCACTCCGCCGGCCCGGTGGCCAAGAAGCCTGTCTGACCGTGCATCACCAAGCGGCGGTTGACGCCCACCGGGTTGGCAACCACCGGCAGACCGGCGGCCATGTACTGAAGCACTTTCAGCCCACACTTGCCCCGGCTCCAGTCGTCGTCGGGCAGCCAACAGATCCCCACGTCGCAAGCGGCAATCTCGGCCGCCTCGGTGGCCGACGACCAAGGGCGCGGTACCACGCGGACACCCGAAAGACGCGGTACCGCATCGCAAATCACCCGCAACTCTAACCCCGGCAGGCCGGCGCCGGCGGCGGCCAACTGTGGCTGGACACCCTGGAGCGACGGCAGCGTGGATTGCTGGCCAATCCAGACCAGCCGCACCGCGCCCCCTCGGCGGTGGTGTTGGGCAAGCGAATACCGCTTCGGATCCACACAGGTGGGGATCACGTGGACCCGATCCGGCTCCACGTAGCTGGTAGCCCGGTGACAAAGGTAGTCGTTGCCCACCGTGATTGCGTCGGCGGCGTAGACGGTTGCCCAGAATCGGGCCAGGCGCTGCCAGCTTTCGGGCGGCTTGCGGTGGAAGCTGTCCCGCCCATAGACGGCGTCGTCCACGTCGTAGATGAGGCACGGGGCTGCGCGGCGGAGGATGCGTAACTGCCAAAGCGGCAATAGCTTGCGCTGAAGGAGAACCACGTCGCCCCGGCCTGCCGCCCGGAGTTGACGCACCCGCCGGAATGTCCCCCGGCGAAGGGGCACCGGCTCCAGCGTCAGGCCGTGCTCCCTCAAAGCCCAGGCGAACGCCTCGACCCGATAGCGGTAGCAGACGTGGTCCAGGGCCTCGATCAGGGCAACAAGCCTCATCGTCGTCCTCCGTGACGGCCCGAGCATGTGCGGGCAGTGAGAAGCGGCAGGATGGTAGCAGATCCGCGTTCCGGGCAAAATAGCGAACTAGGTCCCGGTCACCAAACGTATGGGGGCCGGGAGATCGTCATTGAATCCCCACGCGGCATCCGGCACTTCCGTATTGATTTTTCTAAGTCCTTTGGCGATAAAGGAGTTAAGGCGATTACGCTCTCAAGATAAGGACCGCTCCGCCCATGCGTCTCCTCGTCGCCTGCAACCAATGCCAACGCCAGTACGACGCCTCCGGTCGCACGCCCGGAACCCGCTTCCGGTGTCACTGCGGGGCGGTGGTTACGGTCGAGCGACCCGAGGGGCGCGACGCGGCGGTGGTTCGCTGCTCATCCTGCGGGGCGCCTCGGGAAGAGGGCAGCGCGAACTGCCATTTCTGCGGCGCTGATTTCACGCTGCACGAGCGGGATCTGCACAGCGTGTGTCCGAAGTGCCTGGCCCGGGTGAGCGATCAGGCGCGGTTCTGCCACCATTGTGGCACGGCCTTGACGCCGGAGCTGGTCGCCGGCGACGAAACGCCGCTCGTCTGTCCGGTTTGTGGAGAGCCGCACCGGTTGACCAGCCGACGCATCGGCGAGGTCACCGTCCTCGAATGCGACCATTGTGCCGGCCTCTGGCTGGGCACCGAGACCTTCAAGCAACTGGCCGAACGGGCGT
This sequence comes from Thermoguttaceae bacterium, assembly GCA_035528065.1. Lineage (GTDB taxonomy): Bacteria > Planctomycetota > Planctomycetia > Pirellulales > Thermoguttaceae > DATKZH01. Next base: position 5,182 of record DATKZH010000147.1, read on the forward strand.
CGGATGCAATCGACGTGGACCAGTTCTTCGCCTCCGCCCGGGCGCGACCGGCGAATCTGGACTCGCCCGAACAGAAAGCCCGAGGGCAATGGCGGTATCGCAACTGTGTGGTCTGCGGCAACATGATGCATCGCCGCAACTACGGTCCCCGCAGCGGCGTGATCATCGACGTCTGCAAGGACCACGGCGTCTGGTTCGACGCCGATGAGCTGCCGCGAATCCTCGACTGGGTCCGCTCCGGCGGCAAGGCCAAGGCCGAGGAGGAGCGCGCCGCCCAACAAGCGCGGGAAGAACGATTCAAGCGGGCCACCCGGCCGCGTGCCGAGCCCGGCGCGCTCGTGGGCGTACCGCTTGGCGACTGCGACCGCTACGAGCCCGACCTGCTGGGTTTGTTCTTGCAGATGGCCATCCGCTGGCTGTTTCGGATGATATAGGACGTCTCTGCGGCTTCCTCGCGAGGTACCCTCGCCCGTCCATGGCTTTTCCGGCTCGATCCCGGCGAGACCGCCGGTGTGAACAGCCCGGCCCGTCGATGAACAGTCCGGCCTATTCCTGCCTCTCCATCCTCTCACCAATCAGCGCATCCAGCTCGACCTTGAGACGCGGGAGGATCTCATCATAGGAAAAAGACCCCAATAGCTCGGGGCCTCGCTTCAGGTTGACGCGTTTGGGGCCGCACCAGAGCCCCAGGTCGGCGGCGTCGGTCTCGCCGGGCCCGTTCACGCGGCAGCCCATCACCGCGATGGTGATCGGATAGTCGGCCGCATAGCGGGTCATCTCCTTGACCTGATGGGCCAGCTCGACGAAGGCCTCGTTCTCGACTCGGGAGCAGCTCGGACAACTGATGATGTCGAGCCGCCGCCGGCCGTAGTCGACCACGCTGCGGACCCGGCCCGCGGCAACGTCGGCCAGGATCTGCCGGGCGGCCTCCACCTCCTCGTGCTTCCGGGCGTTGGGAAGCGTCAGCGACACGCGGACCGTGTCGCCGATTCCCCGGCTGATGAGCTGCGCAAGCGCGAACCGCGTCTTCTCGATCCCCTCCGGCGGCATCCCGGCTTCGGTCACGCCCAAGTGCAGGGGCACGTCGGGCCGCTGGAGGGCAAAACGCCGGTTCACCTCGATCACTTGGGCCGGATCGGAGTCCTTCAGCGACACGCAGTATCGGGTGAACCCGAGCGAATCGAGCAGCTCGCAATGCTCCAGCGCGCTCTCGAGCATCGGGCCGATCGAATCGCCCGGGTCGTATTTCTCCCGTTTCGCCGGGTCGACCGATCCGCAATTGACGCCGACGCGGATCGCGCAGTCGTGCCGGTCGGCGATTTCCACAAGGAATCGGACCTTGTCCTGCCAAGGCCGGTCCGGCTCATCGTGGTAGAGATGTCCGGGGTTGTACCGGATCTTCTCAACCAGCGGCGCAACGTCCGCCGCGACCCGGTAGTTTTCCTGCAAGTCGACCGACAGGTTGGCCCGGGTGCGCTGGCGAATGGCTGCCAGGGCCTCTGCGTCCCGCTTGCTGTCGACGGCCACGCGGACCACGCCGGCGCCGGCTTCTGCCAGCGTGTTGGCCTGCGCCGCGGTCGCATCGATGTCCGCTGTCTTGGTAGCGCACATGCTCTGGACGACGATCGGGTTGCCTGCTCCGATCGTCACCGTTCCGACGCGTACCGCTCGAGTGGGGTTTCGTGGAAGTCCCAAGGGGTTTGGTGCCTCTTCAGAGGGGTGACATGTGGTGCGACGACGGGCTCCGGCGCCCGATACCATTCTCGGCCCCTGTCTCGCCGCTTCAAGATCAGGAAAAGCAGATTCCTCGCCGACTCCGACTGGAGAAACTGTGATGACCTTACCGATAACGCGAGTTGTAACGGCCACGCCGGACGGGTACGCGCCCGTCGGGTGACAGCCCATATGAGGGGGTTGTGAGAGGGGGGCCACGTTCGGAGAACGGTTCTGTACGTCATGTGGCGTCCCCTAATCATCCTAGCTTTCGTGCCCTTGACCGGCTGTTGTTTCCTGCCGGAGATCGCCCATCAGCCGACGCTCCACAATCCCTTCCCGCAATTGTCGAAGGTGGCCGTGGTCCCCTTCTTCAACCAGAGCACCGAGCCGACCGTGGACGGTCGCCAGTTCGCGGTTTCGTACTTCAACGAGCTGCAATTGGTGCCGGGCTTCGAGGTCGTGCCGGTCGACGTGGTGGAGCGGACGATCGCTGAAAACAGGATCCAACTGGACGGCCCGAGCGACGTGCGCCGGCTGGCGCAGATTCTCGGCGTGGATGCGGTCGTCCTCGGGACGGTCACCGATTTCTCGCCCTATTATCCGCCTCGTTGCGGCTTGCGGGTCGAGTGGTACACGGCGAATCCCTGCTTCCATGCGATCCCGCCCGGCTACGGGCTGCCGTGGGGAACGCCCCAAGAGGAGCACATCCCGGACAGGTTGGTGCTGGAGGCGGAGATGGCGTTGGCCAAGGAGCAATTGAAGACCCAGACTCCGGCGTACGACCCCCCGGAATCGGAATCCGACTCGGGGGCCGCGCGGCCGGCGAGGTCCGCTGCTAGCACCGACCCCCAGGCGCCGGCCGACGATGGTTCGTCCGTCGATACGACCGGAATGGGCGTTATGACCAGTACGATCGCTCCGGGCTTACCCCCGGCTTGGCCCGACTCGCGGGGATTCATCTCGCCGCCTCCCAGCCCCCAACCTCCCCCATGCCGGCCGAGCGATGCCCCGGTGATGCAGCACACGCGGACGTACAACGGACACGACTCGGAATTCACCGAGGCGTTGGCCAGCTACTACTTTTTCCGGGACGACGCACGATTCGGGGGGTGGCAGAGTTACCTAGAACGCAGCGACGACTTCATCCGATTCTGTTGCCACGCGCACATCTGGGAGATGCTCAGCGCGCGAGGTGGGGCGGGCGAAACGCGAGTGGTGTGGCGGTGGCCGAGCGTCCGATAACAAGCAATGGCGTGGAAGGCCGCAAGCCGCAATGCCGGCTCCCGCTTCTTGTCGTGCGCAGAACGGATTCGTTTGGTTGCTGGAGGAGAGCACCCCATGGCTCAAGACATCAACGTGTTGGCGCTGGTGAAAGGATCGGAGCGATACGTGTTTCTCTATGACGACGCGAGTCGCGCCGAGACCTTGCGGGTCTTGGGACGCTACGCCTCGAATCCGGAACTGAGCTTCACCTGGTACGACGCCGCCGTCCTCAGTCAGAAGATCCGCCAGGAGAGCCGCAAGCGCAGTCTCTCCAAGCGGTTCAACATTCCCCTGGCGACCGACAAGGACGAACCGCTCTAATCCGCAGCTTTCGCCTCCTCCCTCTGAGGGCTCCGTAAGAGAAGTCTTCGCCCGCCGATGCGCACCGCCATCGCCCGCTTCCTGCAATACCTTCGCGTCGAACGGAACGCGTCGGATCTAACCGTCAAGAGCTATCGCGAAGATCTGACGGCGCTGGTCGGCTACCTGGCGGAGTCCCGTGGCACGTGCCCGAGGCCCGGCCACGTGTCGGTGCTCGATCTGCGGGGCTACGTGGCCGCCCTGCACGAGGCCGGCTACGCCCGAAGCACGATCGCCCGGCGGCTCGCCTCCATGCGGAGCTTCTTTCGCTTCGGCCAACGGGAGGGCTGGACCGAGCAGAATCCGGCCAAGCCGCTCCGCAATCCCCGCAAGGAGCGGTCGCTGCCCCACTTCCTCTCGGCGGAAGAGATCGGGCGACTGCTCGAAGCCCCGCCCGCCGACCAGCCGTCCGGGCTCCGCGATCGGGCCATCCTGGAGACGATGTACTCGGCGGGCCTGCGCGTGAGCGAGCTGGTGGGGCTGTGCCAAGGCGATCTGGACTTCCAGGCCAGCGTGGTCCGCGTGCGCGGCAAGGGACGACGCGAACGGCTGGCGCCCATCGGCTCCTATGCCTCCCGGGCGCTAAAGCGCTCGCTCCGCGCCCGCAAGCTCAGCTCCAGCGAGTCAACCGGTGCGGAAGCCCCGGTGTTCACCAACAAGTTCGGCCGCCGAATCACGACCCGAAGCGTCGGCCGGATGCTGGAGAAATACCTCCGCCAAACGGGGCTCGACACCCGGACCACCCCCCACTCCCTCCGCCACAGCTTCGCCACCCATCTTCTGGATCGCGGCGCGGACATCCGCAGCGTGCAGGAGCTCTTGGGCCACAAGAGCCTGACGACCACGCAGATCTACACCCACGTGAGCACCGCGGGGCTCCGCGCGGCGTACGAGCGGGCGCATCCGCGGGCCAAGTAGCGGCCACGCGGCTCCCTTCCCGCCGTGCTTCGACGTTGTTTCCGCGTTGGCCACGTTGCGAGGATCAGAGGCGCATGCTACAAGGCGTTCCTGCTGGCTCTTGCGAAGTCGATTTCTCTGGCACAGTACTGTGCCTTATGTCGTGATGCAGCCCGAAGCGAGCAACTGGCGAACCAAAGCCAGGCCGCGGGAGAGTTTCTCCGCGAGGTCGTCTGTCCCGTCGATCTTCACGTAGTGCGGATGGCCGCTCCACAGCTCGCCGAGGCACTGGTCCAGCCGGGCGGCCTCGGCGGTTTGCTCCGGCCGGTGGGCAAGCGGGTAGCGCAGATACGCCTCGGGCACGCGCACGGCCGCGCTTTCCAGGTGGATCACCAGGTCGTAGCGGCGGTAATGGTCTTCCCGCGTGGTCCCGGTCATCTCGAAGAACGACTGCCGCGAGTTGCCGAATGACTGCCAGAAAGCGCACGGGTCGAGCGTGCCGCGGTGAGCAAGAATCGCCCGGACCTGCGTATGCGCCAGGGCTCGCAACAAGGTCGCCTCCGTGGCAGCTTGGGTCGCCACGAGCGCGCACTGGAACTCCGCAGATCGCGGACTCAGCCGCACAAACCGCATACCGTGGATGGCCTCCTCACAGGCGGCGACACGTGGCGCCAGTTCGCCCTCGTCTGCGATGGCCCGAAGCAGCTCGCTCTTGCCGCCGCCGGGCCCGCCGGTCAGTGCGATCACGCCGATACTGCGACTCATGCCCATGCCCGCTCTCGTGCCTGGGTTCAGAAGTCCGGTTTGACGTCGCTGCCCGTGTCCGGGTCAGCAGGGATCTGAATGGCGGTGCCGCAGGCTGGGCAGCAACTGGGGCGACCGGCAAGACGCCGAGGTGCCTTGAGTTTCTTTCCACAGCCGGGGCAGACCAGTACAAACGTCTCCTCCCTTTGTTTCTCAACGTCCGAGACCGCTCCCTCGGCAAACCTGGCTGGTGGTTCGGGAAAATCCAGCCCAATCCCGCGGTCCTTTCGGTCCGAGTGTCCTAACTGGCAGTCGCTGTCGGTGTGAGAATCCGTGTGCGGCTCTCTCACCAACTGAGCCACCTCCCGCCAATGGGGTTTGAGAGAATCGGGATTCGTGCCGCTAATTCCGACCAGTGCGCGAGCTGCGGCGCGGCGAACGTCCCAATTCTCGTCGCGCAACGCCTTGACCAGCGGCTTCAGGGTCCTGGCGTCGCCCAGTTCGCCAAGGCGACGGAAGTCGTCGCCCTCTCCTTTGATCCACTGCGCCCACTTTGGCTCCCCGAGTGCCGCAAGCGCTTTCGCGGCGGCGCGGCGAACGTCATTATCCCCGTCCGCAAGGGCCCAGACCAGCGGTTCGACGGCTTCGCGGTCTTTTGATGCACCAAGGCGACGGAAGTCGTCGCCCTCTCCTTTGACCCACTGTGCCCACTTGGGCTCCCCGAGTGCCGCAAGCGCTTCCGCGGCGGCGCAGCGAACGTCATTATCCCCGTCCGCAAGGGCCCGGACCAGCCGTTCTACCGCCCGCGGGTCGCCAAGCTGGCCCAGGGCCTTGGCCGCTGCGCGGCGATCACGCCACCTGCGCACGTCCGCGAGGATCCAGACCAGCGGTTCGACGGCTTCGCGGTCTTTTGATGCACCAAGGCGACGGAAGTCGTCGCCCTCTCCTTTGACCCACTGTGCCCACTTGGGCTCCCCGAGTGCC
>DATKZH010000148.1:0-10963 GCA_035528065.1 Thermoguttaceae bacterium
AGGGCCACAGTCGGACTCGAGCCCACCCCGGAGGCCGCGGTCGGACCGGTGCGACAACCGGGCGTGCCCCAGGAGGAAATCCGCAAGGGCCAGCAAGATCCGCTCCTGTATCGTGGGGAGGGAGGCGACGCCGTGTTTGCGGCCGGCTTTGAGGTCCACCAGCGCGAAATCGCCGTGGACGTGACCAGCGAGATCACGCTCTCCGAGGACAAAGCGGAGGTTCGCCAGACGATCGCCTATGCGATCGCGTACGAGCCGCTTGGGGAGTTGACGATTGAAGTGCCATGGGAGCTTGCGGGACCGGACTCGCTGAAAGTCGCCTTGGACGACCAGTCACTGACTCCGGTGCCCTTGCCCGATCAGGCGGAGGGACCGGAAACTGGTCGTCCGGTTCGCCAGCGGGTCGTGCTGCCGGCGGCGAAGATCGGAAGGTGCGAGCTCGATGTCCGGTATTCGATCGAAGTGGGAGAATTGCTGCCCAACCGGAGCGTCATTTGTGATATCCCGTTGGTGATGCCCGTTGAGGGGGAGGTTTCGAGCAACAAGCTCTACGTGGCGGCTCCGCAAGGCGTCGAGGTCCGCTGTCGCGGGGAGTATTGGCGGCCGTGGGAAGTCCCCACAGGTCAGCTCCCTTGGCGCAGCGGCTTGGCCTTGATTGCCGACCAGCGCGTGGGCCGGGTCGTTCTGGGGGCTCACCACGAGGGTCTCGTGTCCGCGGTGGTCGAGCGGGCGTGGGTCCAGACGTGCTTGATTCACGGCGCCCGGCGCGATCGGGCCGTGTTCTGTTTCACCAGCGACCAGGACGAGTTGGAGCTCATCCTCCCGGCGGGGGTTAACCCGCGTCAAGTGGAGATCTTCCTCGGTTCGGAGAACGTCGAGGATCGCGAGCGCGTGAGGGTGCAGGCGACGTCCGACGAGTCCTTGAGGATCCCCCTGTCCGGCAATTCCAGCCCTCGCCGCCAATGGCTCGAAGTTCAGTACGGCTTCTCCGATCCGCGGCCGGATCCGGGGCGCCTGTCGCTGGAGCTTCCGCGTCTGGGAGGCGAGATCTGGGTCCAACGGATGTATTGGGAACTCGTGCTGCCTCAGAATGAGCACGTCATCGTTGGCCCCGATGAATTGGTGCCAGAATACCAATGGGGTTGGACGGGGAGTTACTGGGGTCGTAAGCCGCTTGTGGAAGAGGTCGAGCTGGAAGTGTGGTGGGACGCGAGCCGTGGGACGGAGGTGCCGAAAGCGAGCAGCCGCTATCTGTTCAGCAGTCTGGGGTCCGTGGCGCGATGTGAGTTGCGGACTGCCAGTCGATGGTTGATCGTGCTGGGGGCTTCCTCGGTCGTTCTCGTGGCCGGTCTGTTGTTGATCTACGTGCCCGCCTGCCGCCACCCTGCGGCCCTGCTTGCCGTGGCGATTCTACTTGTGGGCGCGGCGGTGTTGTATCCCGGGCCGGCATTGCTGGCGTCGGAGGCAGGCAGCTTGGGATTGGCGCTGGCGCTGCTGGCGGGCCTGCTCTATCGAACCTTGGGCCCAGGGCGAAGCGGGGGCCAATGGCGTGAACCTTCCAGCTCGATCCTCGACAGGAGCTCCACCCAAGCGCAATATCGACCGCCGGCGCCCGGCAAGCCGGCATCGACGGAAACCGTTCCGGCGGCAATACCGATGCCGACCTCGGACCCCAACCCATGACTGCCAGGTCGCTCTCCGCTCTGCTGATTCTCTTTGCGCTCTCGAGCGCCGTCTCGCCTGCCGGCTGGTACGCCGATCAAGACGAAGCCGCCAGCGACCCCAACGGCAACCGCTCGTTGCGCTACGTTCGTGTCTACGTGCCTACGGACCGACTGAGCCTCGAGGACTGCCGCGACGAGAACGTCCGCTACTGGCCCGTTGCCCCGGACGAGTTTGAACGACTTGTCTCCATCGCCGAGAAGGCGAGGCCCAACCGCGAGACGTCGACCGCCGCGGCGATCGTTTCCGCCCACTACACGGCGCGGCTGGAAGCCGACACGCTGGTCGGTGGAGAAGCCTGGATCGACGTCGTCCACTCGGCCGAAGGCCCCGTGATGCTCCCCTTGACGCCGTGCGGTTTGGCGATCAGCCAGGCCGTTTGGGATGAGGACGGACAAGCGGCCAAGATCGGGCTGGGAGCGAAAGAGGGGCTGGCCGTGCTGGTGGAACGTTCCGGCCGGTTGCGATTCGCCTGGTCACTTCGTGGGCATCGCGACGCGGAAGACGTGGTCGGTTTTCACTGGGAATCCCCGCCTTCTCCCACCAATTGCCTGGTGCTCGACCTCCCGAAGAACGTGGCCCCGGTGGCCGAACATGGAGTCGTGGCGGAAGAAGGACCCGGCGGCGAAGGGACGCGTCGGTGGAGGATCGAGATCGGCGGTCGTCGTCGACTCGGGCTTCGGATCGTGCCGAGGAACGGTTCGCAGGAGCGACCGCCCTCGACCCGAGTGCGCCAATCGACGGAGTACCGCTTTTCGCTCAAGGGGTTGGACGTGTCGTCCCGCCTGGAGTTGGACGTGCACGGAGCCCCCTTGCAGCACCTCACCTTGACGCTCGATCCCGGCTTGCGACTGGTCAAAGCCTTGTATGGCGACCGTCCGTTGCGATGGGCCTTCATGCCGCCGGCCCCCGGGAAAGGGGGCACGGGGGTCGTGCTGGAATTCCCGGAGCCTGTGCAGGGCATGAAAAGACTGGTGCAGTTGCAGGCCCTGGCCCCTCTTCAATTGAATCGTCGCTGGAAGCTCCCTGCAATTCGTCCGGAAGACACGTTCTGGGAACAAGGGGGGGGCGTCTTCTTGGTACCGGCTCCTCTGCAGTTGGAACAACTCGTGCCCATTCAAGGTGAGCAATCGTCGAAGATTGACTCCTTTGCGGCGCCCTACTCGCGTGAAACGGTTGAGCTACAGTACTTCAGCCCGGATGCTACGGCGGAGATCGTGCTCACCCGGCCCGAGGCTCCCCTGCAAGTGGACTCCGGCGCGATGATCGAGCTCGGGGGCGGGGAAGTGGCGGCGCAGATCATGGCCGACGTGTGGGTCGCCCACGGCGAGCGATTCCAACTGGAAGCGGACGTCGCCCGGCTCTGGGACATCGATTCCGTCGAGGCAGTGCCGGAGGAGGCCCTGGCGGATTGGAGCGTGGAACGGGAGGGGGCCACTTCAAGACTGAGCATTCAGTTGGCCAAAGCGCTGCCGCAGCGCCTCCCCAACGTTTCTCCTTTGCGGCTGGCGATCGCGGCGCGACGGGTGCGCTCCGTTTCAGGGCAAACACTTGGAATCAACGATCTCGATCCGCTGCGTTTCCGCGGAGCGACCGAGGGAAGACGGCTTGTGTGTCTCCGTGCTCGAGAACCCTACGAACTGAAGGTCTCGGGAAGCGAGATGCTGACGCGCGTTGACCCGCAGAGCCTGGAAGCCACGGCGCTAGCGCTCTTCCCCGAGTCGCCGCGCGGTCTGCTGTTTGAGCGCGACCCCGGTGCCGATGGGCTGAATGTGTCGCTGGAAGCCCGAAAGCCCGGCTATTCCGCCACGATTCGGATTGAGGCGACCGTCTCCGAGGACTCCTTGGCGGAGTCGTACGAGCTGGGTTGCGTGCCCGAGGCCGGCCGCCGGGTCGATCGGGTGCGCGTGCACTTCTCTCAGTGTCGGACCGCTCCGTTGCGTTGGGAGCCGGGCTCCGACGACGAAGAGCACTGGACCGTCCGGCGAATGTCGCCCACCGGGCGAGCGGCATCGGACGGGGCGTCCGAGGGCGAAACGTGGGAGATCCGACTCCGCCCACCAAGAAGCGTTGGCTTCAGAATCCGTGCCACCCGAACCAGCCCGCTGACCGACGAGGGACTCGTCGGCCTCGCGTCGCTGCCGGAGGCCCGAGACCAGCAGGGGACGGTGGTCGTGTCGTCGACCGGTTCGGCGGCCGTGCGGATCGAGAACCGCCGGTTGAAGGCGATCCCGACCGACACGGTTCCTGCCGGCCGCGACAACACGGTGCGCGCCGCCTTTCGGTACGATCCGGTCCGCGACGCGGCCCCGGATACCGAGGCGATGTTGAGCATCTCGCGTCTGGAGGCGGAAGACGCTCCGGCAACCGCCTGGGTGTGGAGTTGCCAGCTCGAATCGCAGTATGAGGTTTCGGGGATTGGGCGTCACGTGGCCACCTATCGACTCGATACCGCCGGAGCGGAACGACTCCGGCTCACGCTGCCATTGGAAGTCGACCCGCAGGACGTTCACGCCGTTTGGGTCAATGACGGGCAAGTGACGTCCCGGTCGGTCCCAGACGGAGCCGACCGCGTGTTGGAGGTCGACCTTCCGCCCGGTCGGAGGTTCCCCGTCGTCTCGATCGGTTTTTCCACGGTCGGACAACCGCTGGGCGTGGTCGATGCCGTCGTCCCGCCGCTTCCTGAGACCGACGTCCCGGTGTTGACCCGACATTGGACCGTCTGGCTGCCCCCGGGGTACGAGGCCCATGATCCGAGCCTCCGCCGACAGCCGCAGGCGACCGCCTCGCTGAGTTGGGCGCAACGGCTGTTCGGTCCGTTGGGTCGCGGGCCCGATCCCGCTCCCTTCGATCCGTTGTCGCTCGGGGATTGGCGGCGAGCGATCCGCGGCCCGATTCCCCGCCGATTGGCGGAGGAAAAGGCCGGCGCGTTGGTCCGAAGGCTTGGAGAACTGACAGTCCGCGACCGGTCGGGACGAGGAACCGACAACCTGGATTGGGGCACGCTCCTGACGGACGAATCGATCCACGCGCTATTGGCCGACAGGACCGGTGGCCAAGCGGAGCTCGAACTGCTGATCGACCGGCCGGCCCTGTCACGACTGGGTCTTGCGCCGCACGCTCCGGTTCCCGCACCCTCCGGCGAGGTCGCCGCCGGTCTAGGTTTCCGTCTGCTCAGCCGGTCGCACCTGACGTTGTTGGTCCATCCCGAGGCGATCGCGGTGACCAGCACGACCGCCGCCGCATCCTACCGCGCCCAGCTTGCGGCCGTGGAGAACGGGAAGCTCGCGCCGCTGGAAGGCCGGACGTTGTGGTGGATAGGCCCCGGTCCTCTCTTCGACCAGATCGGACAGGCCGCCGCGGGCGAGCCGGACGGCCCGTTTGTGCCGGCATACGCTTGGCAACAACGGCCCGGCGATCCGCCGCTGCCGTGGAGCTTCCCGCAGCCGGGTGGGCACAGGTCGGTCGAGCCGTACGGATGGACCGCGTACCAGTTGGAGGTTTCCGGCCGGTTGCCAGGCCGATTGTCACTCGTCCGCCGGGACGCGCTGCGGGTATTCCGCTGGGCCGCTTTTCTGGCGGCGATTGGCTTGGCATGGTGGAAAGCGATTCATCGCCCGGCAACGCTGACGGCCATGCTGGGGCTTTTCGGGGTGGCGGCCTTCCTGCTCCCGGAGATGTACGCTCAAATCGCCTCCGGGGCACTATTGGGGACGCTGTTCGTCGCGGGATTCCGGCTAATCCGTCCGCGACGCGACGGAGGCAACCGGGGGGCGTATCCCGGCGGGTCGTCCTTACCCCCTGTCCGGAGCAAGGCGGCGATCGGGGCCGGCATCTTCCTTGTCGTGGTGGTGACGCTTCTGGCCACGCATGGCTCGGCCCGGGGCGGCGAACCCGGGTCGAAGCCCCACCCGGCCTGGTGGCCGGCTCATGGTGTCCTCATTCCGGCGCTTCCCGCCGCCGACGGGCAGACGCCCGCGATGCAGCCCACCGGCGACAAGTACCAGGTCCCGGAGGTTCTCTACGAAGAGCTGAAGCGGCTGGCGGCCGCAGGGGCCGAAGAGCCTCAAGGCTGGCTTCTTGGGGGGGCGACCTATCGCGGTTCGCTCGCCTGGCAGCCCGGCCCCGAACGCTTGGTGCCCAGCGAGATCAAGGTGACGTTCGACATCGAGGTGCTTGGCACGTCGGCGCGCGTTCGGATCCCCTTCGGTGAACAAGGCCCCCGCCTGCTGCCGGACGGTGTGCTCCTGGACGGCCGACCCGTCCAACACGAGGTGCACGAGAACGCGCTGTCGTTCAGTGTCGCGGATCGCGGGTCCCACCGGCTGGAACTGTCGCTAACGCCGGCCCTGGAGCCGAGCGGAACGTCCACCGGGTTCCATCTGGCCATTCCGCGGCTGGCTACCGCACGACTGGAGCTAACCGTTCCGCCCGACGCACCGGCCCTTGACGTTGGCTCCGCGGTGGGCATTGTGAGGGAGGATCGGCAAGCGGACTCGGCTCGGCTGACGGCCGAGTTGGGCCCGACCGATCGGCTCTCGGTCCATTGGCAGCAAGGCACAAGCCGGGGTAGCGCCGGCCCTGTCGTTGAGGTCGAGGAACTGCTATGGCTGGAAGTCCGGCGGGAGTCGGTCGACTTGCACGCCCGATTCAAGTTCCAGGTTGGGGAGGGGCAAGTCCGGCGGTTGTTCCTTACCGTCGATCCGCGGTTGCAGCGGAAAGGGCCTTTTCAGTGCGATGCAGGGCCAATCGCCGAAGTCCCGGTCGCCGGCAAGCCCGGGCAACCTCAGACGATCGGCCTCGAACTCGAACAACCCGTCTCCAACCGGCAACTCGTCCTCCAGGCCACGTTTCACTTGAAGGACCGCACGGGCGTGGGAAGTCTGAGCCTGCCGCAGTTGGGGACTCTGAACGCTCGGGTAGCGAAGCGGTGGCTTGCCGTGTCGGTCGCCCCGTCGTTGGAGCACGCGCAGCAGGGTTCCGACAAGTTGGAGCCGATTGCCGTGCCGGACTTCCTGTCGGCCTGGGGCGAGGGAGCCACCCAGCCGCGTTTCGCTTACAGCCTGCCGCCGGGCGAGCCGTCCTGGAGCATGTCGACCGGACAGCGCAAGCCCGAAACGACGGTCGAGCAGACCGCCTTGTGGAGCTTTGCCGCGCGCGAAGCCCGAGTGGATTTCGACGCCCTGCTCAGCAGCGCCGCCGGTTACCACTTCCAGTATCGGCTCTCCGCACCGGCGAAGCTGGAAATCGAGCGTGTCTCGGTTCTTGAAGGTGGGGAGGAGCGTGCCGACCGCTGGCGCCGCGCCCCGGACGGCACGATCACCGTCTTCCTCAAAAAGGCACTATCCGGCGATCAATCGCTGTCACTTCAGGGGCGTTTGCGGGTCCCGGCCCGGGGCAAGCTCCCGCTGCCCGTCCTGGGAGTCGAGGATTCCCAGTTGCGGTCCTCCGCGATCCAGCTCTTTCGCAAGCCGGAGGTCCGGGTCGACGTCAGCGAGACGACGGGGCTGGCGAAGATCGAAGCACCAGTGGTCGACGAGAGCCGGGCGTCGTTGGGCCGTCTGGTGGAGTCGTTCGACGCCGACTGTGCCGGGAAGGTCAGCGCCACCTTGATGCTTACGCCCAATCGGCCCGGCGTCCACGCGGAGCAGATCACGTCGCTGCGTTCCGACGGAGGGCTTTGGGAGGCAAACGTCGAGTTTCGCGTCAACGCCGACCAGGGAGTGGTCGACGAGTTCCGCTTGCGCGTGCCTCCCGGGTTCAACGGCCCCTACAAGATCGACACGCCGTCCACCTGGAAGGTCGAGGAGGCGGACGACCGGCGCTGGCTCCTTGTGCGACTGGTTTCCGCAATCACCGACCAGCACCGGTTCACCGTGTCAAGTCCATTGACGCTGGCCCCGGGCGAGCGGGTCAGCGTCCCACACGTCGTGCTCGAAGGGGGCGATATCGAGAAGCATCTATTGGTCTTGCCGACGCAATCGGGACTCCAGCCCGTGGCCTGGGAGACCGAGGGCCTTCGCGAGACCGCCTTGCCCGAGGATTTCGCTGCCCCGCCGGTGGCGCCCGAAGCGTTTGTTGCGTACCAGGTCGACGAGGGCCCATTCCGGGCGAGCCTCCGGCCGTTCCGCGGCGAGCCGCAGGTCGACCTAGCCGATGTCCGCGTGGCGTGGGAGATCGAGGGGACGTGTCATGGGGTGGCCCTCTTCGACCTTCGACCGGGGTCCGTGTCCGAATGCACGCTTCGCCTGCCCACTGGTTGCGATCTGGTGCAGGTCACCGTCAACGGTGTGCCGAGGGTAACGGTGCGCAGCGCGGGGAACCGGTGGCTCATCCCCTTGGGCACAATCGCACTCCCCCAAAGGGTGGGGGTCCTGTTCCAGGGCACAATCCCCGCGCCCGACGCGAGCGGACTGGTGCGACTGGACGCGCCGACGCTTAGCGCCCCGACGCCGGACGAACTGCCCCCCCCCCAAACTCTGTGGACGGTCTTTGGCCCTTCGGCCTACGAACCCGGCCGCCCGGAAGGCCTCCGTTCGGTCAGTCCGCTGGAGCAGGACCTGCGTCGGTTGCAGAATGTCGAAGCACTCATGGAGGCGGCCGCTGGCGTAACCTCCGACGAGCCGGAGGAAAGTGACCACTGGTACCGGGTGTGGGCCGGTCGCTGGGTGGCCTTGTGCAATAAGACGATGCCCGGGCGTTTGCTTGGGCGCCGAGGTGAGGCAGGCGAGACCTCCCTCAGCGAACTGCTCCCCCTGGACCGTCTCCCGGCGGGAGTCGCCGCTCGGCTGCAAAGCGGCAACACGCTGGCCCGGCTCGTCGCCGAAATGCCGCCCGCCACGGATTTCGGGCAACTCTGGCTGCAAACTCTGGACCGCACACAGCCCGCCACCCGTTGTATCGGGCAGGCAGGTCCCCCCTCGATCACGCTGCGCTATCGGCGGGCGGCAGCGAGGGGCTTCTCCAGCCGCTTGGTCGGCGCGGCGGTGCTAGCCGGCGTGGTTCTGCTGACCATGGTCGGCATCCGCCGGGGAGGCTTCTCTACGCTCTCGCGCCGCTGGCCTTGTCTCGTGGGCGTCCTCGTCGGGCTGGGCTGGTGGTTGTGGTTGTGGCCCAGTGCGCTCGGTTGGGGGATCGTGTTGGTCAGCGTGCTCGCCTCATTCCGGTGGGGTTGGAAACGTCCGCGTCAATCCGGTTCCGCGATCGTGGCCTTGACTCTGCCTCCGGGATAGTCAACGCCGCTCCCGGGAGGGGCGAGGCGTCCCCCCGGGACGGACGAGCCGTCGTGGCACGACGCCTTCTTTTCCGGCAGGGTATCCCTCGGCAAAAGCGTCTGCTCGCCCGGTTTTCTCGCCAACTCCTACCGCCGTCGGGCCGATAAACAGACTGACGCACCGAACCGGAAACCGATCTGCGGCGTGCTAGCAGTGAATATCTGTCCGCTCGAAAGGGGTCGACTCCACCCGCCCGCCCGATCGGAAATGGCGATAGTTCGTATTGGCGAATTGGCCGTCTTTTGCTAGGGTACCCTCATCCTCGTGATCGCCCGCTCTGGGCGGACTTACGGAGCGGATCCGACGGGGCCGGCGCGAGGGTCTGTCGGGGGAGTGCAGTGCATGGCTCACGGCCTTGCGAGGGCCGCGAGCGGCCTACAAGGAGGGAGGCCAGCATGAGTTCCGACCAGAAGCAGCAGTTGCGGGTTCACATCCGCTGGATGATCCGTCGCGACATGCCGGAGGTGCTCGGCATCGAAGCCGAGAGCTTCGAGTTCCCCTGGCTGGAAGAGGATTTCATCCGCTGCCTACGACAACGCAACTGTATCGGCATGGTTGCCGAGCGCGATGACCGCGTCGTGGGCTTCATGATCTACGAACTGGCGAAGAACCGCATCCAGGTCCTCAATCTCGCCACGGCCGCCGAGTCCCGTCGCCGAGGCATCGGCACGCAGATGATCGGCAAACTGATTGGCAAGTTGTCGGCGCAACGCCGCACGCGAGTCACCCTGGAGGTTCGCGAAACCAACTTGCCCGCCCAG
Source organism: Thermoguttaceae bacterium (assembly GCA_035528065.1). Lineage (GTDB taxonomy): Bacteria > Planctomycetota > Planctomycetia > Pirellulales > Thermoguttaceae > DATKZH01. The sequence continues at coordinate 9,758 of DATKZH010000148.1, forward strand.
CTCTTCTTCCGCGACAACGGATTCCGTGCGGTATCGGTGCTGCGGGATTACTACGAGGACACGCCCGAAGACGCCTACGTGATGCAGCACCGCTTCCGCCAGGCAGCGGCGGCCCCCTTTCAGCCGGCCAATCGGATCGCGCGGCTGGCCGGGTAAAGGGTCATTGGGCCCACGTCCTCCCGGGCAAGCGCCGCCTCCGGTTTCCGGAGGGGGCTTCCCCTCCGCTTTCTCGAGGGGCGATACTACGGAAACGGGCCGCCTCGTTGCGCCTACCGTCGCCTCGGCCCGGTGCGCAGACCTCAAGTCCCGTCGAGGGGCAATCGCCGATGTTCTCGTTCGCGGCAACGAAGCTTCTTGCGATCGGTGTGTTGGCGGCGCTGGGCTTGTCGCTGGTGGGATACGTCGCGGCCCTCTTGCGTCGCTCCCCATTCACCCCCGTGCAGAGCGCTTTGTACGCGCTAAACGTCCTGATCGCCCGGATCCTCTGGGGCGCCTCGATCGGCAATCGGTTGCCCGTCTTGGCGGAGCAGGGCGCGGTGATGGTCTGCAATCATCGCAGCTCGATCGATCCCTGCTTCATCGCTTTGGCCACGGATCGCGTCGTGCACTGGATGGTGGCCAAGGAGTACTGGCGGATTCCCGTCCTGGCATGGTTTTTTCGCACGTGTGAAGCGATTCCGGTCAGCCGGGGCGGGATCGACACCGCCGCCACCAAGTCGGCCATCCGCCTGGCGGCGGGCGGCGGCCTGGTCGGCATGTTCCCCGAAGGGCGGATCAACACCACCGACCGGGTGCTGCTGCCGGGGCGGCCCGGCGCGGCGTTGGTCGCGCTCGAGGCCCGCGTGCCGGTCGTCCCCTGCTACGTGCACGGCTCGCCGTACGACGGCACGGTTTGGAGCGCCTTCTTGATGAGGGCCAGGGTCCGCCTCACGTTCGGCCGACCGATCGACGTCTCCGAGTTCTATGGGCGCCAGCGTGATCGCGAGGTGCTGGAGACGCTCACGAAGCGACTGCTCACGGAAATCGCCCTATTGGCAGGCGAGGCGGACTACCGGCCGGAGTTGGCCGGACGCTCCTACAAGCCCGGTCCGGACCGGGAGTGAAAAACCCAGCCGAATACGGCAGATCGCCGACGACCGACCGCTTGTCCTCGTCAAGTAAACCCGCCGTCAGGTCACGCCGTATTGACAGGCGCGCCCCCGTCGA